>JABXIM010000044.1 GCA_013373085.1 Oceanospirillaceae bacterium
CCCCCCCCCCCCCCGGGCCGGGTTCGCCCAGCAGTACCAGCACCCAGGCCAGGTAGCCCAGCGCGAAGACGCCGGGGTCCAGGCCGTAGCGGAACAGGTGCGCCTGGTGCTGGCTGCGGACGTTTTCCGGATCGAGGTTCTGGATCAGCGCGGTGGATCCGGCCATGTCGGCGAACAGCGCCGTGACGATCTTGCGCTCTCCGGAACCCGCAGCCGGCGCAGCGCATGGGGCCTCTCGAGTTTGTCTACTGCCAGTAGAGTCTTCTGAGCACTTGTGTAACGGCTCCCGCCAGCCTCTCGGGCGCCGATGGATATCGAGATCAGTCTGGTCGTTAAACAGCTATACGATCAGCTAAAAAATCGATCAATATTCTAACTCTTCTGGAGAGATTACGATTCAGCGGATATAGTGCCGAAATGGCGGTTGGTTGCTGATAGTATTCGGAAAGCAATAAACACAAGCCACCGTCTTCAACATGCTTGCCGAACAGGAAACTGGGGCCAAAACCGATCCCCAAGCCCTTGAGCGCGGCATCGACAATCAATGTCCCCTCATTACAAGTCAGGTTGCCGTTCACCTTTACCGTTATGGATTCGCCACTGGGCATGCGAAACGGCCAGTTCCGGTTTAATCTTGAATCGCCATAGATCAGACAGTTGTGCTGAGTCAGATCAGCAGGATGGGTTGCCTCTCCCCGTTTTTCTATATATTGGGGAGAGGCTACCACCTGGAAAGTACAGTCTGCCAGCCGGCGGGATATCAGGCTTGAATCTTCCAGTTGACCAATCCGCAGGGCGACGTCGATACCTTCTTCCACCAGATCCTCTGCACGTCCACTGGCAATGACATTCAGATCGATATCAGGGTATAGCTGCTGAAACTCTATCAACAGTTGACCGATGTGCGAGATTATGAAGCTTTGTGGAACCGTCATGCGGATCGTCCCGCGGGGGGCGCTTTGGCTATCCATGACCTCGGCGCAGGCATTCTCGGCCTCCGCCATGATGAGCTTGCAGTGATTGTAAAACCGGGCCCCTTCGTCAGATAGACTCAGCTTGCGTGTTGTGCGGTAAAGCAATCGAGCCCCCAGATCTTGCTCCAATAGAGACACCTGCCTACTGACAAATGATTTGGACAGTCCAAGTTGTTCTGCTGCTGCTGTAAAACTTCCCGTTTCCACTACTACAGCAAAGGTTTCCATCAGCATCAAAGTATTCACATTAGCACCTGTCAGTGAACAATGAGTTTACCTAGAGCTTATATATCACCTTAAAAAAATACAATAAGCTTGGCACAAATGGTTCCATGAGTTTCAGGTGCCAACAACTTTTACAGAGGTGAGATATGAATAGAACACGCATTGACGAGCAGGGTTATGGAAAATTATCGAAATGGCTTCACTGGGGAATGGCTCTGATGCTAATAATTCTTATCTCGGTAGGCACTTATATGACAGGGTTGGAAAAATCAGACCCCAGTCGTTTACAAATCATGGGGATACATAAATCGTTTGGTGTTATCTTCATGCAACTAGCCATTATTCGTTTGATTTGGAGCCGTATCAATGGAACACCCCGGTTACCAGACGTTCTGGCGGGGTGGGAGCGGTTACTGTCGCGCGCTGTAACGTCGTCCCTTTATTTTCTCATGCTAGCGATTCCCTTTAGCGGATTTGCCATGACGAATTTCGCCGGTTTCCCTGTTGTCTTATTCGATATGATCGATATGCCTATTCTATTTAATAAGAACCCAAAAATGGCGGAACTGGCTAAACAAGCCCATGGAGTTTTAGTCTATCTACTGATCACATCTATATTCATGCATATAGCTGGTGCACTAAAACACCGTTTTCTGGATGCACCCGAAGCAGACGTGCTTCACCGAATGCTGCCATTAAAACGTCGCGCGCAATAATTTTAAGATTCCAAAAGGCTCATGTTTAAGAAAAGCGGAAGCACCACAATGTATTCACTAATGCTATATCACCATCCTCTGTCAGTTTGCTCAATGAAAGTCCGCTTGGCACTGGAAGAAAAAGGTATCGCCTGGTCGGGACGCGTGATCGATATTATTCAGGAGCAGGAACAGCTTGATCCATGGTATGTAAAACTAAATCCCAAAGGGGTCATACCCACTCTGGAGTTCAGTAATGGCTCGACAAAGGTAGTGACAGACTCCGCGAGAATTATAAGGTTTATCGCTTCAATACCGGAGGGTAACTCACTGCTGCCTGCCAGTGAGGAAGAACTTCAGTCAATGGAGCATTTGATTGACCTGGCGGATGATATTGACCTTCAGATACTTAGTTATGCTCGTCACCCTTCAATGGAAAAATCTGAAAAGATCCTGGATGCCCGCATCAACAAATCGCTGTTTCTCGCTGAACAGCATCCCGATTTGAAGCACAGTTACATTGCTAGTGCTGAAAGGTCAGAGAAAAGCAAAACATTCAGGGTAGACGCAACGCATATCAAGGAAGTTGAACAACAAGCATTTGAGTCACTTTCTTTTGCTGAAAAACAATTGAGCAGCCATACTTTCCTACTTGGCGAGATGTATTCTTTATCTGATGTAATATGGACGGTAGTGCTATCAAGGCTTGATTTACTTGGCTATACCGACTGGATTCATGGGAATGAATTTCCTCAATTGAAAAGTTATTACCAACGAGCAAAAGGCCGTAGAAGCTTTTCCCTCGCTCAGATTCAGAATGAATGGTGGGACAAGTAAAAACCACTCAACCCACTGGAGAAAAACACCATGAAAAAAGTCATTCAAAACTCCATTTTAATAATATGCCTGATACTATCCACATTCGCGACAGCCTCACCGGAACTCCTCACCAAAACTCCAATGGGGGGGCAGGAGTTTGGTCACAGCGTCAAACATATTGGCAATGGAATCTATGTATTTCGCTGGTGGGTTTACCGCAATATTTTCGTTGTCACCGATGACGGCGTCATTGTTACAGACCCGATTAATCCAAAAGCTTCCCAGCTCTTGCAGAGCGAAATCCGCAAAGTGACTGACAAACCTGTTAAATATGTAGTATATAGCCACAACCACCATGACCACATATCCGGCGGCAATATATTCAAATCGGAAGGTGCAAAATTTATCGGCCATAAAAACATTCTTGAACAGCTAAGCGATCACCCAAGTCCTGTAATTCCTATGCCCGATATTACTTTTGAGGACAGCTATATATTAAAACTGAGCGGGCGCACTCTGGAATTGAATTACTTTGGCCCCAATCACGGTGACAGTCTTGCCGTCATGCGACTGCCTGAAGAGAAGATCCTGTTTGTTGTCGATATCGTCACCCCTCGCAGAGTGGCCTTCAGGGGCATGCCTGACTTCTGGCCTGATGAGTGGATCCGCACTCTAAAAGAGATCGAAAAAATGGATGTTGACTATGTGATTTCTGCACATGGCCCACAGAGCCAGCCGCCTATTGACCCGGCTTCGGTCATCACGGAGCAACGTGAGTATCTTGAGGACCTGATGGCTGCGGTGAAAGAAGCAATGGACTCAGGCATGCATAGCCCTGATGCATTACGAGAAAATATCAAGTTGCCCAAGTATCAGAAGTGGCGTTCTTACGACCAGTGGCTACCAATGAATATCGAGCGTATCTGGGCCTATTACCATATGGGCTGGTAACCAACCTCGAGCGCCCGGCGTCAGCTGACCGATACCGGTCCCGGATACTGCGGCAACGACTCCACGCGTGGCCGGTAATCCCCCCTGTCGATGCACTGGCGCACATGGGCCGCAATCTCCTCCAGGGTGGCGAACCAGACGTCGCCGCGGCCCAGCATCTCCTCCAGCATCGCCTCGACGCCGTGCCAGCGCCCCAGCCGGCCAGTGGCGAAGGGGTGCCAGACCGGTATCCAGAGCCCGCCGTAGGCATAGGCGGCTTCGAACTCCTGGCGAAACGCCGCCAGCCCGGAGGCGGTGTCGCGCACCGGCATCATGTAGCCGAGATCCATCGAGTGAACGAACTGGGGCCAGTCGTCCAGGCCCCAGTGGGACGGCAGCTCCACCAGTTCGCCCTGTGCGGTGCTGATCAGGTAGGGAATATCGTCCCCCATCAGCGAGGCGTCGTAGAGAAAACCCTCCTCGATCAGCAGGTCCGCCGAGTCATCGGAAAAGTTGTACAGCGGCGCCCGCCAGCCCCGGGGGCGCCGGCCGGTATGCCGCTCGATCACCTCGATGCCGCGCTGCAGCCAGTGGCGCTGCTCTTCGCGGCTGCCCGCCTGGGGATTCTCATGCAGGTAGCCGTGGTGGGCCACCTCGTGGCCCCCGGCAACGATGGCTTCGACCACCTGTGGGTACTGCTCGATGCACCAGGCCGGAATGAAGAAGGTCTGATGAATGCCGAGCTTCCTGTAGGTATCGAGTATCCGCGGTACGCCGATTTCGGGCCCGTAGCGCAGCATCGAAATGGCCGAAACGCGGCGATGCCCATCCTTCGGATGCTCCAGATGGATCAGGCTGTCGGCATCCATATCGAAGGTGATACAGGCCGCGCAACGGGCGCCGTTGGGCCAGGGAATCGGGTTCTTGATCATGACGTTGTCCTCATTCGTGGCCGCTCAGGGCATGATGCTGCCGCCGTTGATCCCCAACCCCTGGCCGGTGACGAAGGTCGCGCCGGGGCCGGCCAGAAATAGCACCGCGTCGGCGATTTCCTGCGGCTGCCCGAGCCGCTGCAGCGGGATATTGGCTTCCTTCTCGCGCCACTCCGGGCTCATGTGCCGCACCGACAGCATGTCGGTGTCGATGGGGCCGGGACAGATGGCATTGACCAGAATCTGCGGCGCGAACTCTTTGGCCCAGGAGCGGGTCAGCCCCATCACGCCGTGCTTGGAGGCGACATAGGGCGAATAGCTTTCCCGCCCCAGGTAACTGAGGTCGGAGGCGATATTGATGACCCGCCCGGCCGTGCCGCGCTCGACCATCAACCGGATCGCTTCGCGCCCCATCAGAAAAGTGCCGCGCAGGTTGACCGCGATCATGCGGTCGAAGTCGGCGCCGCTGGTTTGCAGGAGCGGCTTTTCCTGAATGATACCGGCGCAGTTGACCAGGATATCCAGCGCCCCGAAAGTCTCTCGTACATTGTGAAAGAGCTGCAGGACGGAGGCTTCGTCCGCCACGTCGATCGCGAAGCCGCGTACTTCGCCTCCAGCCTCACGGATCCTCTGGGCCGTGGCCTCCGGCTCGCAAATATCCGCCAACGCCACCCTGGCGCCTGCGGCCGCCAACGCGACAGCCGCTGCCTGCCCGATACCCTTATGGGCGCCTGTTACCAGAGCGGTTTTGCCTTCCAGTGTTTTCATCAGCTCATTACCTCGCCGCGATCGACCATCAAAGCCTGTCCGGTTACATTGCGCGCCGCATCCGACGCCAGATGGAGATAGGCCTCAGCGACATCGTCCGGCTCCATCATGCCGTCCAGGGCCTGTGCCGCGACGATATCCGCCAGCAGATTCTCCTCGCTGGCCTCACCGCTGTGTGCCATCTCACGCAGCGAACGCATCGAAGCGTCGGTGCGCACCCAGCCGGGACAGACGGCATTGACGCGTATGCCCTCGGGGCCCAGCTCCTGCGCCAGCGCCCGCATGAAGCCGATATTGGCGTGCTTGCTGGCGCAATAGGCGCTGAATTCCGGCACCGCGGTCTTGCTCCAGATCGACGCCGTCAACAGAATCCGGCCGCCCGCCCCCATGACTTTCAGCGCATCCCGCGTGACGTAATAGGTGCCGTTGACATTGATATCCAGAATGCGGCGAAAGGTATCCTCCACCTCGTCGCCCCCGGCCCGTATCGGCGTGATCTGCTCCAGGCCGGCATTGTTCACAAGCACATCGATCCGCTCGAACTGCGCCAACGTGCGCCGCACCGCTTCGCGGTCGGTGATATCGCAGCAGTAGGCCCGCACAGGCACTGAGCCCAGATACGAGAGCGTCTCGGCAGCCCGGTACACCTCCTCGTCATGGGCCAGTATCGATACCCCGGCACCGGCCCTCACGAAGGCTGCCGCGATCGCATAACCGATGCCACGGCTGGCCCCGGTGACCACTACGGATTCGCCGCTGAAGTCGTAACGCACTTTACCCATCTCGAATGCCCTCCTCGACGCAAGTGTCCCGGTGCGGACGTTGTGGCTGGCTGGAACCGGCAAGTATGGAAAAACGCATAACATTGAACAATAATTCAGTATCAATCGTTACTTTGATATGAGAGAAAGTATATGACCGCCCGCCACCACAGCCTGCCGAACCTGGCCGACTTCGACCTGCGCCTGCTGCGGGTTTTCCATGCCGTGGTCCACAACAAGGGCTTTGCCGCCGCGCAGGACGAACTGGGCGTCTCGCAATCCACCATCAGCATCCAGATCGGTCAGCTCGAGGACCGCCTCGGCATGCGCCTGTGCGAGCGCGGCCGCAAGGGCTTCCACCTCACCGACGAGGGACAGATCGTGTTCGAGGCCTCGTTGAGCCTGTTCCGCGCGGTGGAAAATTTCCGCGGCACGGTGGGCAGCACCCGGGGGCAGCTGATCGGCGAGGTGCACTTCGGCATCGTCGACGCCATCGCCAGCAACCAGGATATCCATCTGCACCAGGGGATTGGCGAATTCGCGCGGCTGGCGCCGGAAGTGACGCTGCATATCGACGTGTCGTCGCCCCAGGAGCTGCTGCAGGGCCTGATGGAAGAGCACTATCACGTCATTCTGTCACCGATGTCCCGGCTGCACAGCTCGGTCCATTTCATCCCGACATTCCGGGAACAGCAGGTGCTCTACTGCGGTCGTCAGCATCCCTTTTTCGAGCTGCCGGCCGCCGATATCGACACCGACCTGATCGCCCAGTCCGCCTACGCCGGTCGCTCCTACATGCGTGACTGGCAACCGCCGCAGGACCTGGATCTGAATCACCGGGCAACCGCCTCCCATATGGAAAGCATCGCGCTGATGATCCTGTCCGGCGGTTATCTCGGCTACCTTCCCTCCCATTATGCCGCCAAGTGGATCGACGCGGGGCAGATGCGCCCGCTGCTGGAAAACCGGCTTGCGTACGACGAGCAGTTCTACCTCGCCCACCGCAAGAGCGAGCGCAACCGCGCCGCCCAGGCATTCGTCCAGTGTCTGCAGCAACAGATGGAGTGATACCGCGCTCCACCGTAATTTGGGTGCAGTGGCGCAGCCGCGGAACCCAACACCAGGGCATCCTGAGCGCAGCGAAGCTGCCGTTGCCCGGTGCCGTTCGCTTCGCTCAGGGGTACCCTACAAAAAAGCGGCCGCCTTCAGTGAAGGCGGCCGCTAGCCGGTGGTTTAAGGAAAGGATCAGTCTTCAGCGGCGACCGGCCCCAGTTCAGGCGTCAGGCTGCCCCGGCAGGCGCGATCTTCGACCGCCTTGGGGTAGTCGCCCCAGCCGAATCGGCCAACCAGCACCCGGGTCATGACGATATGGACCAGCCCTGCCAGCGCGCAGGAGGGCAACGAAGCGGTCACGAAGGCGAACAGCGTGGTGTTATCGAGCGTCTGTGGATTGAAGATCAGCACGTAGACGACGAAGCCCGCTACCAGCGCCACCAGCGAGGCCGGGTTGAAGCCGCCCCAGTAGTGGAACGGGGAGCTCTGCTCGGTGGCAAAGACCGCGCGCAGGCTGACCCGCTGACGGCGCAGGATGAAATAATCCGCGATGCCGATGCCGGCCAGCGCGCTGTTCAGCGCCGAGGTCCAGACCAGGAAGATAAAGAAGCCGTCATAGATGCCGGGTACCGTGAACACGATGACCACCGGCGCGATGCAGAACAGGACCACCAGCAGTTCCCAGCTGATATGCCGCAGACGTTCCCCGACCACCTGTCTCAGGCCCACGATCGAGGTGTACAGGATGTTGGCCATGCTGGTGACGTTGGCGAAGGCGATAAAGCCGAGTGCAACGATACCGAAGGCAAAGCCGCCGATCCGTGTCATCCAGACGGTGGGATCGCTGTCACCGAACTTGGCAGCCGCCAGCAGGCCGACCACTTCACCCAGCACGGCAGCCCCGAAGACACCGATGATATTGGGCCAGAAGGCGGTGCGCTGATTCTTGCTCAGGCGTGCCAGGTTGCCGATATAGGGCCACCAGGAAAAACCGGCCGCCATGTTCACCTCGACCGCGATCATGAAGTTCAGGTGCTTGTTTTCGAACGGCTCGTCCAGCGCCGGCAATGCCATCAATTCGGAAAAGCTGCTGTTGCTGAAGATCAGGTAGAGCATCACCCCCATGATGATGACCAGGGTCGGCGCGATGATGGTGTTGAACACCTTGATCGAGGTGGGTCCCCGGGCAACGATAAAGGCGGTCAGCCCGATCGCGAAAAAGGCCGCCAGATAGACCAGCATGCCCTGGGGTTCCGCCGCACGCTCGCCCACGAGCCCGGCCAGGCTGTCGATCGAGCGCCCGAACATCAGCCCCAACACGGCCAGCCAGCCCATCGTCAGGAACACCACCGCCAGCAGATAGACCAGCCGGCTGCCGTTGACGCCGAACTGGCTGCGCAGGAAGGTGAACTGCTCGGTGCCGTATTTGCCGGTGGCGATGCAACTGGACAGCGCCATGATCAGCACGCCGAGAATATTGCCGATGACGATGGCGGCGATCCCCGCCTTGACGCCGACGAACAGCGCCGTCGCGCCGCCGATCAGAAAGGCCCAGGTGGCGATGGCCAGCGCCGAGTTCGCGTAGGTGAATTCCCAGAAGCCCCACATCCGCTCGGACGGAAGCAGCGGGGCGTCGCCGCGTTCCGCGGCCAGTCTCAGGTCAGCGTTTTCGGTCGATGACATGCTCAGTACCCCCACAGATAGAAAGTCGCAACCAGGCCAACCGTCAGCAGGAGCATGGCGGCGTAGTCGCCGAAGCCGAGAGCGCCCTCCATTTCACCCCGAGCCTCAAGCTCTTCGTAAATGCGTATCCGTCGTTCCAGATCCTGAGCCCTTTCGGCCCCCGGACCGTTTCCGACTGGGGAGTAAACAAAGCTGTCGCTGTTGTTCTTTTCCATTAATCGACTCCAGTTTTTATAGTTATCGCCAAGGGTGAGCCTTTAGCCCCCCTCTTGCTTGAAGTATGGAAAAGGGACTTATGTTGAACAATATCGCTGTATCAATACATACATTGACCGCTACATAAGCAAAAGAGTGCAGTCTAAGTGTGCGCCCGCTGCACTGTTCTGACCGCACCCGTCGACGGATGTTCGGCTTTACAGAAAGCCTTCGGCATGCCGGCGCAGCCGCGCCAGCAGTCCGCGAACATGCGCCAGTTGATCCCGGGCATTCTGAACCTCACGTTCCAGCAGGGCCTCCAGGTCGGCGTCCGGCGCAAGCTCGGTTTCACTGACATCACGCCAGGGGATAACGGGATCCGCCGCTTCATCGGCAAAGCGCAGCGGCGGCGCATAGTAGCCGACCTCCTCTTCGAGGCCGTAGGCCACCACCTGCGATTCAGCCTCGCCCAGCAGCAGCAGTTCCAGCAACAGCCGCGCCATCGGCAGTTCGCCCTCGCCGCTGCGACAGGCGCGATGCCCCCAGCCATCGTTCTCGGCCACGACCTCTGCATCCTTGATATGCACATCAGTGATATAAGGGCCCATCACCGCCAAGGCTTCGAGCGGCTGTTCATAAGCATTGAGCATATTGGCGAAATCGAACAGCAGCTTCAGATTGGGGTTGCCGACGGCCTCGACAATCCTTACCAGCTCCTCGCCCTTGAGATCCTCATGCTGTTCCAGCGTAAAGCGGAACCGGCCTTCCGGGTCCAGTTGCTCGAGCTGGCGCAGATCGCGGATGGTCCAGGCGATAATCTCGTACACCCGGCCGGCATAGCGGGGATAACAACGAATCGAGGTCGCCGCCAGCAGGCGGCCGATACGCACCGCCTCTGCCAGTTCCGCCCCCTCGGTGGAACTGACCTCCAAATGAATCTCCAGCCCCAGCTGCTGTGCCAGTTTCTGCAATGCCATAAGACGGCCGTCGTCGCAGTGCCTCAGGCTCAAGGCTTCACCGTCATCCAGATGGATCTTGATGCCATGCAGCCGATGATCGTGCGCAAACCGCAGAAGATCTTCGACCCCGATGCGGTTGAAACGAAAATTGAGATGAAAGGCATAGGCATGGGCATAGAGCGAAATCCGGGCGCTGCGCTCGATCAGCCGCCGGGCCTGAGCGGCCGACAGCCCGGGCAATAAGGTGTCTGACTGGTTCATACGATGCTCTCCGGTGACAAGTGAAGTTCCAGCCCCTCGAAGCGCCAGAATTCGCGATCGATCTGCAGAACGCGGCCGCCCTCATCGGTGCGGATACGCCGGATATAGAGCCCCGGCGCGCCGCTGCTGCAGCCGAGCAGCTGCTGGGGCATCCCTTCCAGCCGCACCGGCCGGACCATCAGGTTCGCCAGCTGCGGCCGGATATCGAACTCCTGTTCCCAGACCTCGGTAAAGGAGCGGCCGTCCAGTCTGGCGGTATAGTCCGGCGCCAGTTGCAGATTGATCAGCACATCGTGGACGAAGATACGGTGGCCGTTAAGGGCGCCCCAGCCGAACACCCGTAGCAGCGGGCCCCCCGGCTCGATGCCAAAGTCCAGTGCCTGCTCCGCGTCCGCTGCGATCGTCTCCTGCTCCAGGTCCTGCCAGCTGGCGTCGCCCTGCTCGCGCGCGGCACGTTCGAAGCTGACATGGCTCAACGGATCGTAGACGTAGCGCGGCTGAGCCACGAACCAGCCCCGGCGGTCAAGGCGAAAGATCGCCCCCTCGTTTTCCAGCGTCAGCAGGGCCTGGCGCAGCGACATTCGCTTGACCCCAAGGCTTTCGCAGAGCTCGCGCTCCGGCGGCAGTTTTTCACCAGCCTGCCAGCGCTGTTCCTGCAGTGCCCGCTGCAGTGCCTGACGGGCAACGCCGGCCGACGTCATTGTCGCCTCTGTTTTCATGCCCCGATTTCCTCGCCATTAACACAACTGAAACACTTTTGGTTTAAACCATAATAACGCAAACATGGTTTAAACCATAAATATATTTGGTTTAAACCAGAATGTGGTGATATGGTTTAAACCAATCCAGGTAATCGCGACAGTCATGCGGTACCGGATTGGCGACCTGCAACCACAATAACAACTGGAGAAATGATCGATGAATCCTATCCCTCGCAGGCTCTCTACCCTCCTGATCGGTGCCATGATCGGCGCGGCCTCTGGCACGACGATGGCTGACAGCCGTCCGGATATTAGCGTGGCCGTGGCCAAGAACCCGTCCCGGCTCGATCCGATGGCCGAGAACAGCAACGTCAACATCCGGATCATGAAAAACGTCCTGGAAACCCTGATCTATACCGACAGCCAGGCCGACGGCGCGCTCAGGGCCGGTCTGGCCGAAAGCTGGCAGCGGCTCGACGACAAAACCCTCGAGATCAGGCTGCGGCCGAATGTTCAGTGCCATAACGGCGAAACCTTCGACGCCGAAGACGTGGCCTTCAGCCTGGGTCCGAAACGTTTCCTCGGGGAACAGGCGCCGGGCTGGGCCGTCGCCCGGCAGTATCTCGGCGGCCTTGACCATATCGAGGTGATCGACAGCCAGACCGTGCGCATCCACTTCAAGCAGCAGGATCCGCTGCTGGAGCTGCGCTTTGCCAACTGGATGAGCGAGATGGTCTGCAAGGATGCCTTCGAGGCGGCCGGCAGCTGGGAAAACTGGCTCAAGCAACCGGTCGGTACCGGCCCCTACCGGCTGGCCGAGGTCAAGCACGGCGAATACATCCGGCTCGAAGCCTTCGACGGCTACTGGGGCGAGCAAGCACCGGCCAAGAGCGTGACCTTCAGGGAAGTACCCGAGACCGCGGCCCGCATTGCCGGGCTGAAAACCGGCGAGTACCAGATCGTAACCGAGCTGACACCCGACCAGTTCGGCCTGCTGCGGGACGACCCCGACACCGAGGTCGTCGGCCGGGCCATCCGCAGTATCCGCGTCGTTGTTTTCGACGAAAATCATCCGCAGCTGAAGAATCCGAAGATTCGCCAGGCGCTCAGCTACGCCATCGACCGCCAGCTGATCGTCGACGCCCTCTATGACGGTCGCGCCCTCGTCCCCAATGGCCTGCAGATGAAGGTGTTCGGCGACCTCTATATAGGTGACCACCAGGGCACTCGGTACGATCCTGACAAAGCCCGCCAGCTGCTGAAGGAGGCCGGCTACAACGGCGAGGAGATCTCCTACCGCTACCTGCAGGACTACTACACCAGCGAGGTCAACACCGCCCAGATCCTGGCCGACATGTGGCGTCAGGTGGGGCTCAACGTCAAGCTGGAGCTGAAGGAGAACTGGGGCCAGATCGAGGACGCCCCCGAGGGCCGCGGCATCTTCAACTGGTCCAACAACGCCGAGTACCCGGATCCGCTGGGCCAGATCTACCGCCTGTACGGCCCCGATGGCTGGTTCCAGCGCAACCACACCTTCCAGAGCGACGCCTTCAACCAGTGGGGCGAACAGCTCAAGAGCAGCGACAAGGCCATGCGGATCGAAGCGATGCGCGAGATGCTGGAAATCTACGAGCGTCAGGATCCGCCGGGCACCTACCTACACACTCTGCCCATGTTCTACGGCGTACGCGGCGATCTGCAATGGACGCCGACCGACACGCCCTTCATGGACTTGAGTGCCCGCATGTTGCGGATCAAGGGCTGACGCGGGGCTGATTATCCTGAACTAAACCGGGCGGGTTTCACCCGCCCCTCAACTGTTATCAGGAGTTCTGATGCAACCCTTGTTGGAAACCCTAGACCTGCATGTCTCTTTCGCGACGGACCAGAGCCCCGTCCCGGTGGTGCGGGGAATCGACCTGAAGGTGGGCCGGGGCGAGATTATCGGCCTGGTGGGCGAAAGCGGCAGCGGCAAGAGCGTCACCTGTATGGCGGCAATGGGCCTGCTGGATGACAACGCCCGCTTGCGCGGCGAAATCCGCTGGAACGGCAGAAAACTGCACTGCCAGGACGACGACGCCATGAGCGTTTTGCGCGGCAACGAGCTGGCGATGATCTTTCAGGACCCGATGAGTGCGCTGAATCCGGTGCAAACCATCGGCAAACAGCTCTACGAGGCTATCCGGCTGCACAGCGCCAAACGCATCGGCCGCAGCGAACTGAAGCAACGCGCCACCGGTCTGCTCAGCGACGTCGGCGTGCCGGCGCCTGAGCAGCGCCTGAAAGCCTATCCGCACCAGCTCTCGGGCGGCCTCAACCAGCGCGTGGTGATCGCCATGATGCTGGCCGGCAATCCCCGCCTGCTGATCGCCGACGAGCCGACCACGGCGCTGGATGTCACGGTGCAGGCGCAGATCATCGACCTGCTGCGCTCGCTTCGGGACCAGCGCGGCATGTCGATCATTCTGGTGACCCACGATCTGGGGGTGGTGGCAGAGACTTGCGACCGGGTGCTGGTTATGTACTGCGGCCGCGTCGTCGAAAGCGGTCCGGTGGCGGCCGTGTTCCAGAGCCCGCGCCACCCCTATACCCGGGGTCTGCTGGCATCGCTGCCGCGCATCGACAGCAGCGACGATGCGCTGACGCCGATACCGGGGGTCGTTCCCCAGCCCCACGAGTTTGGCGAGGGTTGCACCTTCGCACCGCGCTGCCCCGTGGCCTCCGAGTGCTGTTACAGCGGCTCGCCGGCTCAGCAATGCAGTGAAAGCGACCACCTGTTCAGCTGCTTCTCCCCTCTGCCCGTACAAAAGACCCGAGCACATCGATGATGAACAGCATAGTAACTTCCGAGACCTCAGGTAAACCTCTGCTCAGGATTCGCAACCTGCACTGCGCCTTCAAGAGCAGCAAACGCTGCAGTCTGTTCGGGCCGCGCCCGCTGATCCACGCGGTCAACGGCGTCAGCTTCGATATCCAGCCCGGCGAGGCGTTTGGCGTGGTCGGCGAGAGCGGCTGCGGCAAATCCACCACCGCCAAACTGATTCTCAACATGGCCAGGGCCAGCGAGGGCTCGGTGCAGTACCGGGGCCAGGAACTGACTGGCCTGTCCGATGCCGCCTGGAAGCCGCTGCGCCAGAAACTGCAGTATGTCTTCCAGGACCCGCTGGGCGCGCTGGATCCACGCATGAGGGTGCTGGATCAGGTAATCGAACCCCTGATCATCCACCAGCAACACGACAATGCCACGCGGCGGCAACTGGCCGAAGAGCTGCTGCGTAGCGTCGGCCTGCAATCCAGCCAGCTGGGGAAGTATCCCCACGAACTCAGCGGCGGTCAGCGCCAGCGCGTGGTGCTGGCACGGGCGCTGATCCTCAAGCCCGAGCTGCTGATCTGCGACGAGCCGATTTCGGCACTGGATGTTTCGATCCAGGCCCAGATCGTTAACCTGCTGCAACAATTGCGGAGCGAGATGGGGCTGACGCTGCTCTTTATCAGCCACGACCTGTCGGTGGTGCGCCATCTGTGCGACCGGGTGGCGGTGATGTACCTCGGCCAGATCGTCGAGATGGGACCGGCCAGACAACTTTTTTCTGCCCCCCGCCATCCCTATACCCGGGCGCTGATTTCGGCCATCCCGAAAGCTGACCCGGGCGCCCGGCGTAATCGCATTGCCCTGATCGGCGAGCCGCCAAGCCCGGCCGACCCGCCCGACGGCTGTCGCTTCCACCCGCGCTGCAGTCTGGCAACCGAGCACTGTCGCCAGCAGATGCCAGACCTGCTTGCGGATCGCCGGGGCCATGCCACGGCCTGCTTCGAAGCCAGGATTCCGGTCGAGGAGGTGGCCTGATGAACATGCTCTATGTACTCCAAAAGCTGGCCCGAGCACTGCTTACGGTGCTGTTGATCGTCACCACGGTCTTCGTCGTGCTGCGCCTGTCCGGCGATCCCGCGATCTATGTACTGGGACTGGACGCCGATCCCCGCGCGCTGGACGTCTTCCGCCAGCAGTGGGGCCTCGACCTGCCAATCTGGCAGCAATACCTGCAGTTCCTCGGCAACTGCCTGCAGGGCGACTTCGGCTACTCCTACTTCGAGGAGCGCGATGCGATGACCGCGGTGCTCGAACGACTGCCCAAGACCCTGCTGCTGATGGGTATCACCGGGATGTGCACACTGTTGATCGGGGTCCCGGCGGGCATCTATGCAGCACTGCACCGCAACAGCTGGGTCGACCGCCTGACCATGCTGGTGTCGGTGGCCGGCTTCAGCCTGCCGAACTTCGTGCTCGGTATCTTCCTGATCCTGCTGTTTTCGGTCACCTGGCAGCTATTGCCGTCCAGCGGCAGCGGCACCTGGCAACACCTGGTGATGCCGACCCTGACCATGACCGTCGCGGAAGCGGCTGTTTTCGCCCGTTTCACCCGTTCGGCCATGCTGGAGGTGCTGAACCAGCCCTACATGCGTACCGCCAGAGCCAAGGGCCTGCGCTGGCATCAGGCAGTGCGCCGCCATGCATTGCCCAACGCGGCGATACCGCTGATCACCGTGGTGGGATTCTTCGTCGGCACCCTGGTGGCCGGCGGCGTAGTGACTGAAAGCCTCTTTGCCTGGCCGGGAATCGGCCGTCTTCTGGTCAGCTCGGTGGCCAACCGCGACCTGGCGGTGGTGCAGATCATCGTCATGCTGATCGCCTGCTCCATGGTATTCACCAACCTGGTGATTGATTTGCTGTACGGCTGGCTCGATCCACGCGTCGCCAGCCTGAGAACAGGAGACTGAAATGACGACACTGACGGCAACGGCGGTACCTGCACGCCGCAAGTTCCGCCTGCCCCTGCTGATCTGGCTCTCGATCGCCTGGCTGGCACTGATGGTGCTGATCGCGGTCAGCGGCGACTTCTGGCTGCCCTACGACTACCAGTCGATCGACCTGCGCGCCCGGCTGGAACCGCCGGTCTGGCTCGAGGGCGGTAACTGGAGCCACCTGCTCGGCACCGACCACCTCGGGCGCGACGTGCTGAGCCGGCTGGTCACCTCGATACAGGTCAGCCTGCTGGTGGCGCTGCTCGGCACCCTGATCGGGGCCCTGTTCGGCACCCTGGTCGGCCTGCTGGCCGCCCATTTCCGCGGCTGGGTGGATGATCTGGTAATGATCGCCATCGACTACCAGGCCTCGATTCCGTTCATGATCCTGGCGCTGGCGGTGGTGGCCTTCTTCAGCAACAGCCTGCTGCTGTTCATCCTGCTGATGGGCATCTTCGGCTGGGAGCGCTACGCGCGCATTACCCGCGGCCTGGCACTGTCATCGATCCAGCATGGCTATGCCGTCGCGGTGCGCACTCTGGGGGCTTCGCCCTGGCGCATTTACGGCCGCCATATCCTGCCCAACATCGCCAATGCGCTGATCGTCAACATGACGCTGAACTTTCCCCAGACCATCATGTTGGAAACCTCGCTGAGCTTCCTCGGCCTCGGTATCCAGCCGCCGATGACCAGCCTCGGCAATATGGTCGGCTTCGGACGCGACTACCTGCTGACGGCCTGGTGGCTCGCCACCCTGCCGGCCCTGGTTATCTTCTTTACCACCCTGGCCTTTGCGCTGTTCGGCGACTGGGTGCGGGACAAGCTGGATCCCACCAGCCGCTGAACTGCCAGGCGCTGTTTCACCAAATTGCAGAATCAAGAGAGTACTGACCCATGACCCAGATGTTGCCCCATGAACTGGCCCACAAGATGGCCGACCGTGCACGAAGCATACTCCAACCCTACTTCCGCACCCGCATCCAGATTCAGGACAAGGCGGATACCAGCCCGGTCACCGTCGCCGACAGGGAAACGGAAACGGCACTGCGAGAGATGCTGCAACACCACTTTCCCGGCCACAATATCATCGGCGAGGAGCATGAACAGATCCAGCAGGGTGGATCCTTCACCTGGGTCATCGATCCCATCGACGGCACCAAGAGCTTCATTTCCGGTATGCCGACCTTCGGCACACTGATCAGCCTGCAGGAAGCCGATCAGCCGATACTGGGCCTGATCGACATCCCGATCTCCGATGAACGCTGGGAGGCACAACGGGGGTGCGGTGCCCTCTACAACGGCCGGAGCTGCCATACCTCCGGGGTGACCGAGCTGCGGGACGCCATTCTCTATTGCACCGAACCGGACCCTTTCAGCCCCGGCCAGCTGGAGCGATTCAACCAGTTGGCACGGCGGGTGAAGCTGCGACGCTTCGGTGGCGACTGTTATCTCGCGGGCCTGCTGGCCAGCGGCCACATCGATCTGCTGGTCGAAGCCAACCTGAAGATCTACGACGTCATGGCCATGGTCACTGTCATCGAGGAAGCCGGCGGCCGGATCAGTGACTGGCAGGGGCAACCGGTTGCCGGCCCGGACTGGGACGGCAGCCTGCTGGCCTCGGCCACCCCGCAACTGCACCGGCAGGCGCTGGCCGTGCTGCAAGGCACCGGCGCCTAACTGCCCAAGGCCCGGCCAGGCGGGTCCTGGGGGCGGATATCGTGCCGCGGTGTGCGGCTTTCTAGGCGGGCCCCGGGGGGCGACAGAGGACTGACATATACATCATCAGCCGAGAGATACCGCAAAGCTGCAGTGCCAGGTTTGCGGGCGAACCGGGTGCCCGCCAATTCCTGTTCGCCCGCGGAGCGGGCGCATACAAACCGCGGTACATCCACCGACGGCGGCACACAAATCCCCGACCAGAGAAGTGAATGAACATTTGCATGCCAGGTTAATAATAATGAACTTCAAACTGCCCAGCCTTTTTACCCGCACCAGCAAGGTCGAGCGCAACATCGACCACTTCTTCGACAAGGTCGTTATGGCGGGTCTGCTGTTTCGGCAGGCCATGAGACTCTATATCGAACAGGGTATATGCCCCGAGTTCGAGGACAAGATGGCCCGGGTCGAGGCGCTCGAAAGCGAAAGCGATCGGCTGCGCCGCGAGATCGAAACCGAACTCTACGTTCACACCCTGATCCCCGATCTGCGGGCCGACGTGATGTCTTTGCTCGAGGATGTCGACGTCCTGATCAATCTGTTTGAAGCCGGTCTGTTCAAGTTTCATATCGAGCGTCCGCAGTTCCCGGCCACCACCCTGGCGGAGCTGAACCGCCTGCTAGAAACCGTATGCGACTGCGTTGAACTGTTGATCGCCTCTGCCAGAGCTTTCTTCCGGGATATTCAGGTGGTGCGGGATCACAACTGCAAGGTCCAGATGCTCGAGACCGAAGCGGACAAGCTCAGTACCTCGCTGTTACGACGCATTTTTGGCTCGGACCTGGATGTCGCACAAAAAGTCCACCTGCGCTATTTCGTCGAGCGGATCGACGAGCTCGCCAATACCGCAGAGGACATCAGCGACCGACTCTCCATCTACGCCATCAAGCGTCGCATCTAGGTTCCGTCAGCATGGATCTGAGCTTCTTATTCTTCGTCTCCAGCGGTCTTTTCCTCGGCTGGTCGCTGGGAGCCAACGACGCCGCCAACATATTCGGTACTGCAGTGGGATCACGCATGCTGCGCTTTTCGACCGCCGCGTTGGTCTGTTCGGTGTTTGTAGTGCTCGGCGCGGTCATTGATGGTGCCGGTGCCGCCCGCACACTCGGTTCGCTGGGCGGCATCAATGAGATCGCCGGTGCCTTCGCGACCGCCTTGGCGGCGGCGCTGTCCGTTTTCATGCTGGTACGCATGGGGCTGACGGCCTCCACCACCCAGGCGATTGTCGGGGCTATCGTCGGCTGGAACCTCTTTACTGGCTCCGTGACCGATACCAATACCCTCCTCAAGATTCTCGCCACCTGGGTGCTCTGTCCGCTGTTGGCGGGCCTTTTCGCCGTACTGCTCTCGAAAGCGGTGGAGTCGTGCCTGAGCCGGTTTCGGCCCCATCTGCTGAGACAGGACGCCCTGACGCGCCTGGCGCTGATACTGACCGGCGCTTTCGGCGCCTACACCCTCGGTGCCAACAACATCGCCAACGTCATGGGCGTTTTCACCACCGTATCGCCCTTTCTGGACCTGGACGTTTCCGGCCTCCTCTTCAGCGCGACGCAACAGTTGTTCCTGCTGGGCAGTCTGGCCATTGCGGTCGGTATTTATACCTATTCGAAGCGTGTGATGCTGACCGTTGGCTGCAAACTGCTGCAGGTATCCCCGGTATCGGCCTGGATTATTGTCGTCGCCCACTCACTGGTACTGTTTCTGTTCGCCTCCCAGGCACTCGAACGGCAGTTGATCGACTGGGGCCTGCCCCCCATCCCACTGGTGCCCGTAAGCAGTACCCAGGCCGTCGTTGGTGCGGTGGTTGGCATCGGGCTGCTCAGGGGCGGCCACTCGGTCAACTGGCGACTGGTCGGCCGTATCGGCTGCGGCTGGGTCTCGACCCCGGTGGTGGCCGCCCTGATCTGCATGCTCTGTCTTTTCGTGCTGCAGGACCTGCTGCATCTCAGCGTCGCCCGGCCACAGCATTTCGTCATATCCGAGCCGGCCCTCAAGCGGCTAAAGGCCCAGGGTCTCGATACCACGACTCTGAAAATGCTGGTCGATAGCG
This sequence comes from Oceanospirillaceae bacterium, assembly GCA_013373085.1. Taxonomy (GTDB): domain Bacteria; phylum Pseudomonadota; class Gammaproteobacteria; order Pseudomonadales; family Balneatricaceae; genus Marinobacterium_A. Next base: position 19,526 of record JABXIM010000044.1, read on the forward strand.
AGTACGGCTCCGCGCAACAACTGATCGCCAGTGCCCAGAGCCAGCAGGCACTCGACAACGACGACCAGCAAAAGTTGATTCACTTCAGCTTGCGCAGCGATTTTGTCCTCGACCATGACAGGATCGGCCGACTTGATCGGGAATGGTTCTCACGGAAACAGTGGTTGGCACTGAATGAGGCTATCGGACAACGTTTCGAATACCGTTGGCAGCTCGAGGAAGCGCTCGCATCGCGCACAGAGGCCTGGCGACTCAAACCCGACCTCCCCGGCAACAAGCACTTCAATCAGGACCTGCAGCAGAAACTCGCCCATCTCTATCGGACCTTCGAGCACTGATTAAGGACTGGAGCGCATCTGTTTTAGGTGAGAAGGAGGAAAAACTATACTACCGCCGCCTGGCTGAGCCACCGGGAGAGAAATGCAGTTCCAGCGTCTCAAAGCGCCAGTATTCCCTGTCGATCTGGATAACCTGGCCGTTGCCGTCGGTCTTGGTACGCTTGATATAGAGGCCCGGTGCGCCGTTGGTGCAGCCCAGCAGCTGCTGCGCCCGGCCTTCCAGCCGGACCGGACGAATCAACAGGTCGGCCAGCTGCGGGGTGATGCCGAACTCCCGTTCCCAGACCTCGGTGAAGGAGCCGCCCTCCAGCCTGTCGGGGTAACCCGGCGCCGGCTGGCAGTTGATCAGCACATCGTGGACAAAAATGCGGTGACCGTTGAAGGCGCCCCAGCCAAACACCCGGAATAGCGGTGCCCCGGTTTCAATGCCAAAGTCAGCCGCCTGTTTGGCATCTGCGCCGATCATCTCCTGCTCCAGATCCTGCCAGCTCGCCTTGCCCTGCTCCCGGGCCGCACGCTGGAAACTGACGTAACCCAGCGGGTCGTAGACGAAACGAGGCTGGGCGACAAACCAACCCTTGCGGTCGATACGAAAGATCGCGCCTTCGTTTTCCAGCGTCAGCAACGCCTGACGCAGGGACATCCGCTTGACCCCCAGCGTTTCGCACAACTCCCGTTCCGGAGGCAGCTTTTCCCCGGCACACCATCGCCCCTGCCGCAACGCCTCATTCAGAGTCTTCCTGGCAAGGCTGGCCGACGTCATACTGGCCTCGGTCTCCATGGTGCTGAGTTCTCCATCGTTCAATTGATCTTCATGTGCAACAGCCATTAAAGCCTGCAGCCGGTCTGCGCGCCCAGGCGCGGATACGACCTCCCGTAGTTTGCCCATAGATAGCAGCCGCCGGTATGGCCAGGTCGGGCAACGGGGACCGAAAAAGATCAGCCGTTCAGCAGCGCCAGCGCCTCAGCGTGCAGCGCCCGATTCGCGGCGGCAATGATATTGCCGCCCGAGAGCGCCGGTTCGCCGTTCCAGTCGGTCACGACACCGCCAGCGGCTTCGATCAGCGGGATCAGCGGAATGATGTCGTAGGGCTGCAGTCCGCCCTCGATGACCAGGTCGATCTGTCCCTGGGCCAGCAGACAGTAGGAATAGCAGTCGCCGCCAAAGCGGTACAGGCGCGATGCGTCCGCCACGCGGTAGAAGCTGGCGAGGTCCGCTTCCGACTCGAAATGCATCGGGTGCGTGCAGTAGAGGATGGCATCCGAGAGCCGGGCATCGGCGCGGGTCTTGAGGTCAATGTGGGCCCCGCGGTGATGCAGGATGGCGCCCGCCGGACCGCCAATGAAGGTTTCGTCGATATAGGGTTGGTGCATCATACCGGCAACGCAGCGGTTTCCGTCCATCAGACCGACCAGGGTGCCCCAGGCTGGAACGCCGCTGATAAAGGCCCGGGTACCGTCGATCGGATCGATCACCCAGGCCACCTCGCTGCTGCCGCTGGAGGTACCCTCCTCCTCACCGATAATGCTGTCATTCGGGTAGGCGCCGCCGAGCTGGTGGCGGATACGGGCCTCGACTTCACGATCGGCTCGGGTTACCGGGTCGAACTTCTCTCCGGTAAGTTTGTTTTCCACTTCGAGCGGCTGACGAAAATAACGCAGTGCGATCTCCCCGGCATCCTCGACCACCGCCCGGGCGAACGTCAGCCGCTCCTCAATCTCCTCACGCGACAACATCCGGTAATTCTCCTGCTTCACTGGGTCTGGTTTCTGAGTTTCTGTATCACCTGGTCTACCTGCGGCTGCGGACCGTTGGCTGCCTGCCAACGTTCGAGAAAGCGCAACGCCGCCTCGATTTCACCCTGTTGCTCGAGCGCCAGCGCATAAGTGTAGGCGTAACGCGGGTCCGTCGGCGCCAGCTCGGCAGCCTTCTGCAACGCCGCTACCGCCGCATCGGTCTGCTGTTGGCGGATATGGTAAAGCCCCAGTGCATAGTGCCCGTTTGGCGCCTCCGGCGCCACTGCAACGGCACGCTCCAATAGCGGCAGCGCCTGGTCATCGCGGCCTGTCTGGCGATAAAAGTCGGCAAAGTTCAGCAGCACGGCAGGATGCCTCGGCGCCAGCTTCAGCGCCTGCCGGTATGCGCTCTCGGCGGCGCCGAACTGCCCGAGTTCGGTGTAGAAACGCGCTACCTGGCTTTGCTGTTCCGGCATGTCGGCATTGAAGTCGCCGACGGCGATATATTCGCGATACAGCCCTCGCAGCGTGTCCGCGACCTCGGCGGGTATCCGGTCGAGCGGCACACCGGCCAGCATCCGCGCCATTTCGACGCGCACCGATGCGCTCTTGTCGTCGAGTTGCGGTGCCAGCAGCCGGTAACGGACGTCGAGCGGCAGGCTTTCGAGGGACGCAACCGCTCCGCGGCGCACCAGGGGTTCAGGGTCCTGCAGCAGTCGTTGCACAACAGCAAGGCTCTGCTGGTCGTGCCAGGGGCCATGGCGCAGAATCGCACTGCCCCGCACGATGGCGGGCAGTTCACCGTTCTGCGCGATGCTCAGCAGCTGCAACGCCGCGTCCGCCTGCCCCTGGTCGGCCGCATGGAAGGCATCGGCAAAGGGATGGCGGCCAGGTGTCTTGCCACTTTCCTCGAGCCAGCCTTCGATCGCGCGTTGCGCCCAAGCGGACGACTGGTCGTCGTGACACCGGGTACAGACATCGGGAGCCCCGACCCTGGCCGACTGGGCCGGGCGAGGAATGCGCAGGCTGTGATCGCGCCGCGCATCGACCCCCATATAGGTTGTGGCCGGCATATGGCAGTTGGCGCACTGAGCGCCCTTGCTGCCCACCGGGTGATGATGATGGGACTGGTCGTCGAACACCTCCGCACTGTGGCATTGCGTACAGACGCCATTGCCTTCCGCCTTGAGCTTCAGACTGTGCGGATTATGGCAGTTACTGCAGGTCACCCCTTCGCCGTGCATCCTGCTCTGCAGGAAGGAGCCCCAGACGTAGACTTCGTCGCGGATCTGACCATCGGCATAATAGAGCGGCGCTTCGAGCAGCCTCAGCATATGGCTATCGTCAAAATCCTTGCGCGGATCGGCGACGCCGAGTTCCGCACGGCGCGAATGACAGCTGGCGCAGACCTGCTTCTGACGATCGGCCAGAGCGCCGCTGCGCTTGAGCGTCGGATGGACGCCCTCGCCGCTCACGGCCTCGACTGCCGTCCAGATTCCAGGGTCTGCCAGCGAAAAGGCAAAACCCTTGTGCGCGCCGTTCTCTGCGCCATCACGCGCCCACCGCAGATGTCGCTCCGCCCTTCCATGGCAGGCCTCGCAGCCGACGCTGATTTCCGCCCAGGTGGTGCTAAACCGGTTGTCGGCACGCTGGTAGCCACGGTGCAGATCCGTCGAATGGCAACTGGCGCAGCGACCGTTCCAGTTGAAGTAGGTGCCGGTCCAGTGCACGGGGTCGTCGCTGTCGACCGGATCCTGTGGCGCTGCGCCGTGCGCCAGACTCGGGTGTTCGGGATAGAGGTGATACCAGCGCTGCCCCCCCTGCTCCGCCGGACGCGTATCCCAGATGATGCTCAGCACCTGCTTGCGGCCGTCGGGAAAGTCCACCAGATACTGCTGCAGCGGATAAACGCCGAAGGTGTAGCGGATCTCGAACTCCTCGAGTTCACCGTCGGCGTTATCGGTGGTGACGTAGAAACGGCCATCACGCTTGTAGAAGCGCGAGGTAATGCCGTTGTAGGTAAAGGAGGTATCATTGAAGTCCGCGAGTACCGTATCGTCGGAGGCCTCGGCCATCGCCAGCTGATGATGGCTGCCGAGCCAGTCGCTGTATTCGGCCCGGTGGCAGTCGGCGCAGCTGTCGCTGCCGACATAATCCCCATAGGCGCCGACGGCCTTCAGGCACAGCAGCGCCGCTGTTAACAGTAAGCCTTGCAAACCGATGTGGAGAGAATATCTGTCCATGTACCCTCGATAGTCCGTTGCCTTCTGTCCCGCCGGCCTAAGCCTATATTAGGCAAAGACTTCGATTATAGGCACAGTCGGCTCGGAAAGGCGGGGCTTTTCGGTTTTGAACATTCCGGTTCGGCCTTGCATGCTTACCGTCAATTCCCGCATTGCGACGATCCCACCACCCTATATTGCAGGAGCGACCTTCGTTGCGAATGATCCATACGGCACTATTCGCTGCGGGGCGCAGCTCCCACACGGACATGGCAGGGCGCAACTGCATATCCTGGGAGCGGCGCCCTCGTCGCGAATCGTTGTCGATAACGACCTTCAGTCGATCAGCTTGAGTCCGGTCGGCAGCTTCTCGCCGAACAGCAGCTGGCTCTCGTCGTCGCTCAGCTCGCGCGCCTCGGCTACGAGCTCGATCCAGAGCGCGGGTGCCTTGGCCTCCTCCAGCTTGGCGATCACCCTGTCGCGGTCACCGGCGTCGAGATCGCGGCTGCGGTCTCCGCTCATGCGCGCCAGCATCACCGCGGCGAAGGCGATCTGCTGGTTCTTCTTCCAGTCCTGCGCCAGCAGCTTTTGCAGCCATTTGCTCGCAACCTCCGCCGGCACCACATTGTGGGCGCTGCGATGGAACAGCACCCGGGCACCGATGCGGCCGACCGCCCACCAGGAGGTCTGGGTTTCGCTCTTCTTCTCGAGCCGCTTGAGCAGCCAGTTGCCGACCTTGACCTTGGTCTCGACCGGCAGCCGTTCGAGGCCTGCCACCAGCTGTACCATGTCGTCGTAAGCCTTGTCCTGCAGGTCCGCCATCAGCTTGCGGTTGCGCAACGCTACCGGGTCCAGATACTTGCCGACCGCCTTGAACAGTGCCTGCTGCTGGTCCGCGTCGAGGCCACCGGCGGCACGGCGCCAGAAAACCCACCAGTTGCTCCAGGCCGGGTTACCCTTGTCGAACTGCAGGCCGTGGCGATACAGCGGCCAGATCTGCTGCAGGCGCCAGTCATCGAGCGGATAACCGAAACCGGGACGCAGGCAGTAGCCGGCGAGATTGAACCAGACCCGCTCGTGTGTTTCGGAGCGGCGGCGGCGCTGGCTGCCTTCGAGCAGTTCGTCGAACAGTGCGCGCAACAGTGGCGTTTCCCAGCTGTCGCGCTTGCCGAGGATTTTCTCCAGGTCGTTGCGCAGCGTTTTCACTGCCTTGGGATCGAACGCCTTCTTGCTCTGGCCAAACACTTCATCGATCAGCGTCCGCGCCTCGTCGAAGCGCGGCGGCAGCGCGGCTGCCGACGACCGTCCCTGACGCTGCCGCGCCAGATCCTTGCGCACCTGGAACTCGACCGCCCAGCGCTTGCTACTGTCGGCCAGGCTGACGCATTCGATTTTCAGGGTGCCGACTTCGGTCAGCGTCGAGACCAGCTCGACCTCGACTTCAGCGGTATCATCGTCGTCAGCCTCGAGCGCGGCGAACAGCGGCGGCAGGTCGACAAAACTCTCGCGGTCGATTGCAACCAGCTCCCCTGCCGCATAGCGGGTATCGGCACTGGTCGAGAGCAAATGAAAGCGTACCGGCTGCCCCAGGCGAAGCGCGAAGCGGCGCTCCGCCAGCCGCACCTCCCGGCCCTCCTCGCTGCCACGCGGCAACAGACAGACGCCCTGCTGGCCTTCGTCGCCGGCCGTGTCGATCTGGAGGAAGAAGCTGCGTGCCGAACCGCCGCCGATTTTCAGCGCCGCGCCGCGCCGCGCCAGGCCATAAGCCACCGCGCCGTAAGCCACGGCGAGATTCGGATGACGGTTCTCCAGCGCCTGAACCGGAGCGCCGCGCCACTGCCCCAGAATGTCGAGCAGACGTTCGCGGGCACTGCCGCTATTGAAGACACCACCGTTGAACAGCACGGCATCGGGTACCGCCGGCACCTGCACGTCAGCAGCCAGTTGCAGCGCTTCGCGGCAGGCACTCTGGTGGCGGCCGAGGAATTCGGCGATATGCTTGCTGATGGCCGGATCCGCCGCGTACGGCAGTCCGAACTCGACCACCGCACTACGACGCCGATCCGGCCGCGCGTCGAGGTCCACGACGGGAAAGAAGCCGTCAAGGGCCAGTTCACGCACTTCGTCACGGGTCAGTTCGCAGCTTTTGGTTCCGCCGATCAGCGAACGGCCGGCGCCCAGCAGCGTGACCCTGGCGCTGTCCGGCGCGTCCTCGGCGAGCAGCAGTTCCTTGGCCTTGCGCGTCTGCTGGATCAGCTGCGACAGGCTGGCGGCCCGCAATTTGCTGCCGCCGGAGACCAGTCGCTGTTCGGCGCGATGCGCCAGCGCAAGGTCGATATTGTCGCCGCCGAGCATCAGGTGGTCACCGACGCCGACACGGCTCAACTCGAGCCCGGACTCGCCCGTCGCCACGCGGATCAGGCTGAGGTCCGTGGTGCCGCCGCCAACGTCGCAAACCAGCAGCAGACGCACGTCGTGCAGCAGCTCGCCGGCGGCATCGATGTGATGTGTGTACCAGTCGTAGCACGCGGCCTGGGGCTCCTCGACCAGCAGGATATGCGGCAGGCCGGCCATGCAGGCAGCCTCGACGGTGAGTGACCGGGCCACCTCGTCGAACGACGCCGGCACCGTGACAATCACCTCCTGCGCCTCGAGCGGGTACTGCGGATTAGCCTGGTTCCAGGCCGCCCGCACATGGCTGAGATAGCTGGCGCTGGCGAGCACCGGCGACACCTTGGCGACGTCCTCGGCTGCGGCCCAGGGCAGAATCGCCGCGGTCTGGTCGACCTGGCTGTGGGACAGCCAGCTCTTGGCGCTGGTGACCTGTCGGCCTTCCGAGCGCGAACCCAGCTCGCGCGCCCAGTCCCCGACCACCACCTGATCCAGCTCCCCGGTCAACTCGGGTTTCGGCCAGGGCAGCTGCAGATCGCCGGCCACCAGTTCACCTTCCGTTGGATGGTAGCGGAAGGACGGCAGCAGCGGCTTTTTCGCCACCTCGCCGGCAGCGACCAGCTGCTCAATTTCGAACAGCTGCGGCCGTACGCCCGTTATGCCGCTACCGATATCTGCGAAGGCAACCGCGGTGTGAGTGGTGCCGAGATCGATACCAACGATAAAGCGTGCTTCAGCCATCGGTTACTGTTCCCGGACGTCGAGTTCCACCTGCCAGCGCTCGGCGCCGTCGCGGGGAATCGCTTCGAGACGCAGCGTGCCGACTTCAGTGACGCGGGAAGCCAGCCGCACCGGCACCACTTCACCCGGAGTCCGTCCCTCGACCGGCAGCGTGGCCTGGATTTCCGGCAGTTCTTCGAGTTCCTCCGGCTCCCAGTAGTCCAGCAGCGTGCCGGCGGTATCGTCGCGGCGCGTGGTTGAGCCGAAGAAACGGAAGCGCACCGGTTCGCCAACCACCAGACCGAATTCACGGCCCGGCACCTCGGCCTCGGAGCCCTCCTCCATACCGAACGGCGCGACGCAGAGCGCCTCGACCGGCGGTTCCATGCCCGGAATCGCCGGCATGGCGCTTTCGATGCCGACGTAGTAGGCACTGGCGATACCGCCACGAATGCGCACGCCCTGGCCCTGACGCACGGCGCCGTAATAGGCCGAGCCGCGGGCCACGGCGAGATCCAGGTCGAGACCGCTCAGCAGCGTTGCCTGGGGCGCACCGGCGGTACTGAGCCAGCTGTTGATGATGGTCAGGGTACGTTCGGCCAGCGCCGGTGCCTTGAGTACACCACCATTGAACAGAATCCGGGTCGGCTTGATAAAGTCGCCGGCGCCGGCGCCGAACAGCTCATCGGCGGCGCCGTGTTGACGGCTCAGGAAAGCCGCCAGGTGACGCGAGATCGCCGCGTCCTGGGCGTAGGGCAGGCCCATCTGGGTCAGGGCCCCGCGCGCCTGCGCCGCCGGGTGATCGTCGATGCCGACCTGCGGGAAAAAGCCTTCGACCAGCGACTCGCGCACTTCGTCGCGGGTCAGTTCGGTACGCAGCGTGCCGCCAAGCAGCTTGGAGCCCCTGCTCGGCACCACGATCGGTACCGACTCGACGTCGGGATCGGCCAGCAGCTTCTCCTTGGCGTCACGACAGGCGTGTACGATGCCCATCACCTGCCAGGGCTGCAGGTTGGTGCCCTGCTGCGCCAGCTTGGCACGCAGCCGGTACGCCAGCGCCAGGTCCATGTTGTCGCCGCCGAGCAGGATATGATCGCCGACCGCGACGCGGTTGAGCTGCAGGTTGCCATCGTCTTCGGTCACGGCCACCAGTGAAAAGTCGGACGTGCCGCCGCCGATATCCACTACCAGGATGATGTCACCGACGCCGACTTCATCGCGCCAGGCATCCTTGCTCGCCTCGATCCAGCTGTAAACAGCCGCCTGCGGCTCTTCAAGCAGCGTCAGGTGGCGGAAGCCGATGTTGCGGGCGGCATCGGCGGTCAGTTCGCGCGCAGCCGGGTCGAACGAGGCCGGAACCGTGATGGTCACGTCCTGATCCACCAGCGGCGTGTCGGGATACCAGTAGTCCCAGGCCCGGCGCAGGTGTTCGAGGTACAGGCCGGTGGCGTCCAGCGGCGACAGCTTCGGCACTTCGTCGGGGCTGTTCAGCGGCAGGAATGCCGAGTGACGGTCGACGCCGCCATGGCAGAGCCAGCTCTTGGCGCTGGCCACCAGGCGAATCGGCGTCTTGCTGCCGAGTTCCCGCGCCAGGGTGCCGACGACAACCGGCTCCTGGCTCCAGGGCAGGCTGAGATCGTCGCCGGAGAGCTCCGATTCGTGGGCCTGGTAAACGAAGGACGGCAACTGCCATTTCTCGTCGATGGTGCCGGGGGCCGAGAGCTGCGGAACCGGCATCACCTCGAGTGCGGCGTCATCGTCTGCATCGAGGTCGACGTAGGACAGCACGCAGTGGGTGGTGCCGAGGTCGATGCCAACGGCGTAACGGGCGCGGGTCTGTTCCTGGTTCACAGCTCCACCTCCGCCGGGGCGATCACACGGGTATCGTGCCCCTCGGCCAGCTTCGGCAGTTTCACCTCGGTGACTTTCCAGCCGCGGTGCACCAGGGTGCCGGTAAAGGGCGCCTTGCCGACGACGTTGCCGGTGAGGCGGACTTCATGGGCATTGAACCCTTCCGGCAGGGTGACGCGGCTTTCTTCGTCTTCGCCGCGCACCGGCTCGAAGCGGAAGTACTCGTCCAGCGCCTTGCGGCTGCCCTCGTGTACGACGCGGGCTGCGGCGCCGATATCGGCGTCGGAGAAACCGGCCAGGTCCTCGCGCACGAAGTCGACGAAGCGCGCCTCCTGCTGCAGCAGCGACAGCAGCTGCAGCGCCGCGTCCGGCGTGGCTTCCTTCAGTTTCGGCGCCGGTTTGGGCGCGGGCTTCGCTTCCGGCGCGGGTTCGGGCTTCGGCTCCGGTTGCGGCGCAGCCTGGGGCGCCGGCTGCGACGAAGAACCCTTGGTCAGATACAGCAACAGAAACAGCGCCGCCAGCACCGCCAGGCCCAGGTGCACGGCATCCAGGGTGGTCGGTATCGCTGTGAAATCAAAATTCATGCATAAACTCCTGACTATAAACGAGGCCCGGCCCCGGAAAAGCGCACATTGTACCCAAATCGTGACAGCCTGTTGAATGTCGCAGAACGACGGAGTGGCTGGCTTTGTATCAATCGCAGGATAAGGGGAACCTGATCCCGTGATGGGTTACGCCGCGACCGCCCGCTGCCAACCGGCGAGCCGCTGCGGATGCGGCTGCACCCATCAATCGTTACAGCAGCGCATGGCTGTAGTTGAGCATCAGGCGGTTTTCGTCCGAATCGTAGGTTTCGGTGGAGCGCACCGAGGAATTGCGCCAGCGCAGCGAGAGACCCTCTACCGACTGGAACTGGTACTGCAGCTCGACATTGCGCTCCCATTCCTTGCCGTCGTGCCCGCTACCGGTGCGAATGTTGTCGCCACGGGTATAGCGGGTCATGAACGTCAGCCCCGGCATCGACACGAAGGCATAGTCGAAGCGGGCCTGCCAGGAATCCTCGTCGGCGCGGTCGAAGTCCAGCCGCTGCACCGAGTTCCAGGTCTGGTAGCTGTTGTCGTCATGGTTGTACCCATCCCAGGACACGACGTATCCGTCGCCGTCCACGGTCTGGTAGGACAGGGTCAGCTTGGCAGGCCCCAGGCGCAGCTGCGCCGCAACGTTGGTGAGGTTGCTGTCGTAGCCGCGACCGACCGAGTCCAGCGCGCCATCACCATCGGCCTCACCGATATAGTGATGCAGATCGAGCAGCAGCTCCCGCTCCGGCCCCAGCACCAGCGGGTAACTGGCATTGAGGTAGGTCTGGCTCAGCACGTTGTCGGCCTCGCCGTAGGCGGCCGCCAGGCTCAGGCCGTTGTTGAACCCGTAGCCGCCGCCGAGCACCGCCACTTCGTAGTCATTGCCCCGATTGTCGGTATAGGACTCGAAATCGTCCTCGGTCTTGGCGCTGGCCTTGTCGGACCAGATGCCATAGAGGTCGAGTGCGCCCCAGTTGCCCGCCAGCAGGGCCGCCTGGGTGGCGCTCGGCGTGGAGCGGGAGTCGGAATCGTTGAACAGCGGCGTATTCAGCACCATCCGTCCTGCACGCAATTCGGCGCTCTGCCCCAGTTTCAACTTGCCATACGCCTGGCCGAACTTGGTGTAGCCGCCCTGCGAGCCGTCGGATTCGTCCTGCAGGATGCCGGTACCGCCCTCGCCCCTGTCGCCGGCCAGCTTGCCGACGGTAAACAGCGAGGCGTCGAAGCCAATCAGGCCTCCGGCATAGCCGGACAGGTAGTCCAGCCGCAGCGCCTGGGACAGCGCCTTGGAGTCCTCCAGTCCCTGATCCTTGTCTCGGTTGAAATAGAAGGTCCGGAATTTGGCGGTCAGGCGGTGATCGCCTTCGGCTGCGGTAGTCGCGGGGCTCTGTGCTGCCGCAACGGCCAGCGCTACGCCAGCCAGTGCCCAGGCTCGGTTATCCATCGAGTATCAATCTCCGTTGGGTTGTAAACAGGCTGTTCCCGGAGGCCGGGAACGCCGGCGCAAAGGGTACAGACTTCGCACTCCGGGCAACAGCTCGAAAGGACCGGACGGCGGGCGTAATCGCGCAACAGGGTATTGCATTCAGGGTACAGTGAAGCGTGCCAATCCCTCCTGCGCACTGCTGGCTACCAGCACGCCGTCACGGCTGTAAAAGCTGCCGCGACCGAAGTAGCGGCCATGGCCGGCACGCGGACTTTCCATATGGTAGTAAAGCCATTCGTCGACCCGGAACCCGGCATGAAACCAGAGCGCATGATCGAGACTCGCCAGCTGAATGCCCGGGGTCAGCATGTTGATGCCATGGGGCCGCAGGCCGGTCAGCATCAGCTCCTTGTCCGAAATGTAGGTCAGCAGCGTGCGATGGAGGGCGGATGCGTCCGGCAGGCGCCCGGTAAAGCGGAACCAGAATCCCTGCACCGGATCCTGCTTGCCGGGGTCGAACGGATCGACACGGTCAACGGCGCGTACATCGACCGCCTCCAGCGGGAACTCGAACAGCAGCGGGTGGCTGCGATTGACCTCGAGCAACTGCTCGATGCGCTCAACATTGCGCTCCAGCGACTCCGGCATGGGAATATCTGCCGGCATTTCGGCCTGATGCTCGCTCCCCTCCTCGGCGCGATGGAACGAAATGGCACAGTTGAAGATCGCCTTGCCGTCCTGCTTGGCCACCACCCGCCGGGTGGTGAAACTGCCCCCGTCACGAATGGGGTCGACATCGAATATCACCGGCCGGGCGGCATTGCCCGGACGCAGGAAGTAGGCATGCATCGAATGCGCATGACGGTCCTCCTCCACGGTACGTTCGGCCGCGTTCAGCGCCTGCGCCAACACTTGCCCACCAAAGATCTTCGGCAGTGGCAGCGGCAGCGAATCGCCTCGGAACAGGAAACGGTCCAGCTGTTCGACCTGCAGGTTCGCCAGCAGGGCATCGATATCAAACATGGTTATCTCCGGACTGCGGGCACCGGCTGGGGCCGGTGCGGCTGCTTAATCTATGCAAGATTCGACCCAGCCGCGGGATCAGGCGCGCATATAAGCCCAACCGGCCGCCTGCTGCTGGGCGATATGCAGAACCGCTGCCGACGTGGTGCGGACGCCGTCTGGCGCCTCGAGATTCTGGTTGACGAGGCTGTTGCAACAGAGCACCAGTCGTGAACGGATCGCCTCGTCGTGGAGCGTCACCGCTATCGCGGCCGCCGGGCCGTTGACGACGATCTCGACCTGCGCTTCCGGCGCAGCCTTGAGCAGGTTGCGGACGTTTGACTGGGCCCGCTGCAACGCCGCTTCGGTGGGCGCGTGGATCATCAGTCGTATCATGGATCGGAACTCCTTGTCCGGGGGCTCAAAGGGCCCCGGCGATTTCGTGTGCGATATGCTGCAGATCCTCGGCGTTACGACCGCGCGGTCGCGGCAGCTCGATGCAGCGATCAAAGCGGACATGACCAGGGCTACCGGCCAGCACGATGACTCGGTCCGCCAGATAGACCGCCTCTTCGATATCGTGGGTGATAAACATTACCGCGGCACCGGTTTTCTGCCAAATATTGAGCAGCTCATCCTGCAGATGTTGACGGGTGATGGCGTCGACGGCACTGAAAGGCTCGTCCATGAGCAGCAGGTCCGGGTGCACCGCCAGCGCCCGGGCAATACCAGCGCGTTGCACCTGCCCCCCGGACAGCTGGTGCGGCCAGCGCTCCGCCAACGGCGATAGCAACGTCAACCCCAGCACTTCGTCGATACGGGCCGCCTTCTCCTCGACACTGAGCGCCAGCCCCTGCAGGCCATAGGCAATGTTGCCGCGCAGCCGGCGCCAGGGCAACAACCGACCGTCCTGGAACACGATCCCGCGCGGGCGGCTACCGGGCTTGCTCGGCACATCGAGCCGGATGCGGCCAGCGCTGGGATTGGCCAATCCGGCGACGCAGCGCAGTAGCGTCGACTTGCCGACGCCTGAACCGCCCACCACCGCGACGAACTCACCGGAGGCGATGGTCAGATCCAGCGCCTCGAAAACCGGATGTTCGCTGTTGCGGTAATGGTAGCTCAGTCGGTCGATGGTCAGGATGGACGCCATTGCAGTGCTCGTTTCTCGATATAGGCGAAAAGGGTGTCGCTGAGGGTGTAGACCGCCGAGATGATCAGCATATAGACCACCACGGCCTCGTAGGCGCCGACGCCGGCGGCGGCATTCATCTCCTGGCCCATTCCAGGTACGCCGAGCAGCTCCGCCGCTATCAGAGTCATCCAGGCTTGGCCGATACCGGTCCGCATGCCCGAAAAGATCCCCGGCGCCGCGGCCGGGAGCGTCACATTGAACGCCTGGTTCAGGTGCCCGTGCTGACCGAAGGCCCGCGCCAGCTCATAGTATTTGGGGTCTATATTGCGCACCGCCGAGTAGGTGGCGAAATAGTTGACCCAGAACACGCCGATGGCGATGACGAAGGCGGCGCCGGCGTGACTGACTTTGAACCAGGCGATAGCGAACACGACCCAGGCCAGTGGTGGTATCGGGCGCAGTATGCGCGCCAGCCAGGCGTGCAGGGCGTCAGCCGTATGCGAAGAGGCCGCTGTCGCACCAACCAGAAAGCCGAGTAGCGTTCCCAGTCCCAAACCCCAGATGTAATGCACCAGGCTGGAAAGGATCGACGGCAGCAGCCGCCCGGAGGTCCACTCGTCGAGCAGCGCCCCAGGCAGGCGGAACGGATCCGGGATGGTGCCGGGAGGGGCCCAGCCGGTGACTTGGGCCAGCTTCCAGATGACGACGAACAGCAACACCCCCCCGAAACCGAGCAGCGCCCGTCCCCGACGGGAGCGGGTGAAACGATTGCCTGAGTGCGTCATCAGTTCGCCGGGGTCAGCTGGTCGTAGAAACGTGTATCGAACAGTGCATCTAGATCGACCTCCGCCTTGAGCGTACCCAGCTCGGCCTGGAAGTCGCGCATCTCGCGGGTGCCATCGACGATGGCGTTGGGATCGGCTTCGAAGTTCGCGGCCGAGCTGCGCAGTGCCTTTTCGACCACTTCAGCCGGCAAACGGCCGCCGCCGACGTACTTACCGACCGCCGGGGCCGCGGCGGCCGGATTGTCTTTCAGCAGCGTGGTGGCATCGGCGTGGGCCTTCACCAGCGCCTGCACAAGTTCCGGCTGCTCCGCGATCAGCGCTTCACGGACGGCAAGTACCGCGCCCGGCTGGTGCGGGAACATTTCGGACCCGCGCGCCACGACACGGGCATCGTCACGGCGCTGGGTGACAATGCTGACCACCGGCTCAAGAATGGCGGCGCCGTCGACCGCCCCGGTCATCAGAGACTGTTGCACTTGGGCGGCGCCCTGGTAGACGATCTCGATACTGGCGGGATCGATCTGCAGCTGCTTGCGCATCCAGTACTGCAGGACCGTTTCCGGCACCGACCCCACCGGGAAGGTAGCGATCACCGGCTTGCGTCCCTTTTCGGCGGTAAAACGCTCGAACGCGGTCCTGGCATCGCCTTCAAAATAGGGCGCCAGCTCGCCGAGGGTCAACATGCTGATCTGCTCGACGATGTTCGACGCCACGACCTTGATGTCAGCGCCCTTGGCCCGCGCCACCATCGCCGGCCCGATGCCGAGATAGGCCACGTCCAGCTGACCGGCCAGCAGCGCCTGCACGATTGCAGGACCGTTCTGGAACTGCACCAGTTTCGGATCCGTGACACCGGCCTGCTGCAGGACGCTGTTTTCCAGCACCACAAAGGCCTGGGAAACCGGAATGATGGGCATATAGCCAATTTCGAGCGAATCCGCCGCCCGAGCCGGGCCGGTGAATATCAGCAGGAAGGAAAATAGTAACGCCAGAGTTCCGCGCATGACCGATCTCCTTGGATCCACGAATGGTGGCGTCATGCTATAGAAATGAATACTTGTTGCACAGCATGGTTTAAGTCCATTTGATTATATTAATAGTTGCGAATATAGGGATACCCCCTAGTCCGTCCGTGCTTTTCCGGCGAATGCGTTCGCCTGGCAAAAATGACGGTGGTCGCTCACCACGCAGTCGGCAAAGGCGAACGCCATACTGCCCAGCAGATCGTCGAAGGCGCTGAAACGGGACAGTGCGCGCTCGCAACGGTTGTGCGCTGTGGATATCATAAAGTTCTGCCTCCCTTCCTCAGCGACAATATCCCCTCAACCAGCGGGAACCTGCAACACCGGCTCCGGTACCGGTTTTTCGGGTTCCCCTGGATTGATCCTTAGGCAAGCGCTTGGTTTTGCGGGTGACTAGAGCCGCGTTACTCCGCCGCCGGCTCGACCCAGGGCGGTGCCTGGAAGCGCTGATCGGCATACTTCAGTGGCCAGATAATTTTCGACTCGCCACTGAACAGCTGCACCATCGGGAAGAAGAATCCCTCCATGAACCGGCCGGTCATGACCTCGTTGGCCGACACGGCATGCGGGCCGGGCTCCCGGGCAAAGCGGTAGAGATGCCAGATGCCGCGATGGGGTGTGCGGTATAAGGTACTGATCAGCTTTTCCTGGTTCAGACTGCCTGCGGCATTCAGTACCCTGATGGCCATACGCGTGTAATCGTATTGCAGCCCCGCAGCGGAGATATTCGGAAAGTGACCGAAGCGCTCCTGATAGCGCCGTACCCACCAGCGCTGCCATAACGCGATCGGCATCGCCGCATCCATGGCTATCGTATAGTTCGACGCCTCTCCGCTCAGGGCGTACCAGTCACTGCTGCCCCTGAGCGTTTCCGCCACCAGCACCGCCTCGACCCCGACCTCGCGGAACTGCCGGACAAAGCTGCTGGCGGCAAGGTTGCCCGAATTGGTGAACGCCACCAGCGACACCTCTTCGCGACGGTAGCGCTCCAACAGCCCGTAAAAGTCGGTCTGATCGAGCATCATGGAATCCATCGGCAACGGGTCGAAGCCCATTTCCCTGAAGGTGGACTGCATCGCCTCGCCCCAGCTGTAGCCCCAGGGGGTGTCTTCGACGGCGATCGCCATCTTCAGGCTGGCGGGCTGCCACAATCCCTGCTGGCGAAAATGTTTCAGCGGATCGCGATAAAGGGGGGTGAGCTTGGCGGGCGACGGCCAGCCCTTGAACCAGAAGCGGTACTTTTCCGGGTCGCGGTTGATCTTGTCCGCGATCGACTGTGCAGATGAAAGGTTGATATGGACGATACCGTAATCCGCCTCGAGATCCATGACCTCCAGAGCCACCGCGGTATGCCAGCCGCCGACCATCATGGCGATGGGATAGTGGGAAAATGCCTCGGCGACGGCCGCCCTGGCCGTCGCCGGGTCTGACTGGCTATCGATCCAGACCGGCTCTATCTCGAACCGCCGCCCATCGACCTTGACCGGAATCTCGCCTTCGGCGCGGGCGTCGTCCAGAGCCATCATCGTCCCCTGACGCATATCCTGGCCGGTGCCGGTGGCCGGTCCGGTAAAAGGTCCGAGGAAACCGAAATACAGTTTCTCCGTCGCGGGCTCCTCGGCGCGCGACGATGACCAGGGCAGCGCGGCGGCCATCGTCAGCAGGCCGGCGCTTTCGAGAAAACGCCGGCGGTCGGAAACTGCATTGGCGTCGCCCCGTAAAGGCGAGTGGCCAGTACGCTTTACCATGACAGGCTTACCCGGTGGATTACTGGACATCGTTTTTCAGTTTGGACCCCATGAAGTAAATCAGCCACAGACAAATGCGCCGGCGCCCGGTAGTGTAGCGGCCGCGCAGCAGAATTGTCGCCAACAAGCCCCTTAGGCCCGGGAGGGGGTACATACTAGAGAGACGCCATACACGCGGCAAACAACCATGCGGATGCTGAAGGAAAGCCTCAAAGCCAGAATGACCGCCTACTTCCTGGTGGTCTCGATGACAGCCGTGATCGCGCTGGCCGCCGTTTCGTATCTGTTGTCCGCCAGCCGGCTGGAAGCCATGGCAATCAGCCGGTTCGAGGTCATCGCCGCCTACAAGCAGCAGGAGATCGATGCACTCATCGCCAGACAGATCGAGACGGTCACCCAGATCGCGGCCCGGGAAGAACTGCGACAGGCGGGGACGTCGCTGCTGGCGCAGGAAATCGGCACCCTGGACTACCAGAGCGCATTTCTGAAGTTCTCCAACGCGGTGTTCAACGCCACTTATCGCGGCTCCTCTGCGGTGACAGCCAGCGACCTGATCGATATCCAGGTATTCGAGCTCGCCAGCGGTCGGGTATTTTTCGACACCAGCCCGGATCTCGACAACAAGGCTTTTCGCAACTGGGCCGAGCTGCGTCCGCGACTGCTGGACACTGAAGTCATGCCCGTATACCGCTCTGAGGACACCGGGCGGCCGACACTCACGATCCTGGCGCCGTTGCTGGACCTGGAGGGCGAGCGCTATGGGCTGCTGGCGGCCGATATCCGCGTGCCAATTATGGTCGAGATCGTCAGCCGGCGGGCGGGCCTGGGCGACACCGGCCAATCCTATCTCGTCGACGGCGAACACCGACTCGTGGCGCCGCCAGCCTTCACCCGGATCGATGAACAGGACAAAGCCCACAGCCCCGGCATCGACGCCGCCGTCACCGGCGCCAAAGGCGCGGCCCTGTACAGGAACCACCACGGCGAGCCGGTCATCGGCAGTTATCGCTGGCTGCCCGGGCCGGGACTGGCGCTGCTGACGGAAATCAGCGTATCCGAGGCACTGACGCCCGCCACCCGCCTCGGGTGGTCGATTCTGGGTTTTGGCATGATCGCCGTGCTGCTGCTGGCGGCCGGCAGCTACCTGATCGCCCGGCAGATCGCACGGCCGATTCTGGCGATTACGGCAACCGCCCACCGGATTGCGCAGGGCGACCTGCAGCAACGGGCACCGCTGCTGGCTAATGATGAAACCGGCAACCTGGCCAACAACTTCAATGAAATGGTCGACCGGTTACGGGAGACCCTGGCACTGCTGTCGGACGAAAAGCACAAGTCGGAACGGCTGCTGCTGAATATTCTGCCCGAACCTATCGCCGAACGACTGAAGCACGGCGAGTCCACCATCGCCGACAGTTTCGGCGACGTCTCGATCATGTTCGCGGATCTCGTCAATTTCACGCCGCTGGCATCGCAGTTGCCGCCCAAGCAGCTGGTCGGGCTGCTGAACGAAATCTTCACCGAGTTCGACAGCCTGTGCGAAGCCTGGGGGCTGGAAAAGATCAAAACCATCGGCGATGCCTACCTGGTGGTGGCTGGCCTGCCGAATGAGCGGAAAGACCACGCCCGGCTGGCGGCGGACATGGCGCTGGACATGCTGGCAACCATCGAACGCTTCAACCGGCGCCACGACCTCGACCTGATGCTGCGCATCGGGATACACAGCGGACCGGTCGTTGCCGGCGTGATCGGCACCAAGAAGTTCAACTACGACATCTGGGGCGATGCCGTGAATATCGCCTCGCGCATGGAGTCCCACGGCATCACCAGCCGTATCCAGGTGTCGGAACAGACCCACGCCTACCTGCAGGACGCGTATGAATTCGACGACCGCGGGTTGATCTCCATTCGCGGCAAGGGCGAGATGCGCACCTGGCTGCTGCGGGGGAAAAAAGCGGACGCCAGATCCGGCTGAGGCGCAGCTCACTCAGGTATCGAAAAGCGTTGGCTGTGCACAATATCGTCAGCAACGGGCCAGCAGGTAGAAATCCTTGAGCCCGGGTTGAGCTCAGCCAGACGCGAGTAGTTGTCTCCTGCTCTCGAGAAAGGGCGCCGAGGAGTCGGTCTCCAGCTCGAACCAGATGGGCAGGTGGTCGGAGATCTGGTTCCGGCGCCAGTAATGCATGAAGTAGTCCTCGAGCGCCTCGGAATCGTTGACCAGGTCTTTGCTGCCGCCGTAGACGGCAAGCATGTCATCCTTGTATTGCCGATGGTCCTGCTGACGGAAGATAAAATCAAAGGGATTGAAAACGCCTCCGATATCCTTCCCCCCGGCATCCTTGACGAGTTTGAAATAGGAACCGGTACGAAGAAACATCCGGTCATACGCCTGTGTCTGGGTGGCCGTCGTATTCTTGCCCACCAGCCCGTCAATTTCCTTGAATCCCGCGTTGCTGATAGCCGTTACGGTTGGGTCGTCTTCACCGTGGTAGAGGTTGAAGTCACCGCATAACACCATATTTCGGGTCCAGTGCTCATTGGCCTTCACCTCGAGCGCCCTGAGCAACAGCGTGATTTCCTCCTTGCGGAACGAGACATCATCATCGTCATCCCCGGGATGGAGATGGAGGTTTATCAGCGCAAACTCCTTCCACCCCGAGCGGAAACCGGTCACGTAAGGGGTTCTTTTGAGTTGCTTGATGTCGGAACCGGCGGTGATATCGGGCCACAGAACGATTTCACCCACGGTGCCCGATAGCTGTACACGCTTGTTGTTGAAGAGGTAGGCACTACGCTCGGAATTGCCGTCTGTCCCATCGGTAATGTCGTTCACCAGATAGTCCCAGTTGCCGCCGAGAATCCGCATCACGATATCGAGATCCTTCAGCGTCGACTTGACCTCCTGGATCGCAACCAGATCAAAGCACGCCAGTATTTCGGCGATGTAGAAATAGGCTTCCGGCAGGCGCTGCGTCGTATGTCCGAACTCCTTGATATTCCAGCTGGCGATCAGCAGGTTTTGCTCGGTCCGGCGGGGAGGAATGCTCTGCAAACCTGTCTTCAATCGCAACAGTCCGTCGATAGTCCGGATCTTGGCCGCATCGGTCATGTCCGGGAAGATCAGCGCGAAGTCCCGTTTGCTGTAATCCGACTGTGGTCGGAGATCGTTGTAGAACGGCATAAGGCAGTCACCCTTTACGTATGGCGACAGCTGTCAGCATAGTAGACGGGCGCGTCGCCGTTCCTCACCGCCGCGCCAGCAGGTAGATATCCATAATCCAGCCGTGCCGCACGCGCAGCGCCGCGCGGCGCTCGAGGATACGCGGGCCGGCCTGCGCCAGCGGGCCCTCGATCAGGCACTGCTTGTCCATGCCAAGGTAGGCGCCCCACCAGATATGCAAGCCATCGGGCGGCAGTGTCTCGAAGGCCCCGCCGCTGTCGAGCATCACCGCGACGCAGGCGGCATCGCTGGGCCAGCCGCGCTCGCGCAGGCGCCGGCCGGTGGTGATCAGCACCGGCTCCGCTAGGGTATTGAGGGGTATGCGGTGCTCGGCCGTGAGCACCTGCACACTGGTGATGCCCGGCACCACCTCGACCGCTACTTCCCGACCGGCCATGCCCAGGCGCGCGGCGATGCGCAGGCTGCTGTCGTAAAGCGACGGGTCGCCCCACACCAGCATCGCAACCCGGCCTCCCGCCGGCAGGTGCTGGTCCATCAGCTCGCCCCAGACCGCGGCGATGGCGCCGTGCCAGTCGTCCACCGCCCCGAGGTAATCCTTGCGGCCATCGCGCTGGGGCAGGTCGAACTCCACCACCCGGGTCTGTGACGGCTCGCTCAGCAGGTTGCGGCACAGCAGCCGGCGCAGATCCACCAGGTCCGACTTGCCCTCGCCCTTGCGCGGCAGCAATACCAGGTCCGCGGCGTTCAGCGCCCGCACCGCGGCCAGGGTGACGTGGTCCGGGTTGCCGGTGCCGATCCCGATCAGCGACAGCCGGATCATGCCTCGTCCCCGCTTACCGGGACCGGTTCGGCAAAGGGCGAGTCCGCGGACTGCGGGCGGAAACGGCGGTCGTAGCCGATGGCGTAGAGGCAGCTGTCATCGAAATCCGTCGCCGCCAGCGCCGGTCCCACCAGGATCAGCGCGGTCCGGTTCATCGCCGGATCGAGCTGCGCCGCCACCGACGCCAGCCGCGCGCGGATCACCCGCTCGTCGGGCCAGCTGGCGCGCCAGACGATGGCGACCGGGCAGTCGGCGCCGTAAAACGGCGTCAGCTCCTGCACCACCCGGTCGAGGTTGTGGATCGACAGGTGGATCGCCAGGGTGGCGCCGGTGCGGGCGAAGTTGGCCAGGGTTTCGCCATCCGGCATGGCGCTGGCGCGCCCCGGGGTCCGCGTCAACACGACCGACTGCGCCAGCCCCGGCAGCGTCAGCTCCTGTCCCAGCGTCGCGGCGGCGGCAGCAAAGGACGGCACGCCTGGGGTAACGGTATAGGGGATATCCAGTTCCCGCAGCCGGCGCAGCTGCTCGCCCATCGCCGACCACACCGACAGGTCGCCGGAGTGCAGCCGCGCAACATCGAGCCCGGCGGCATGGGCAGTGCTGATCTCAGCGACGATCTGGTCCAGCGACAGCGGCGCGGTATTGACGATGCGCGCCCCCGGCGGGCAATGCTCGAGCACCTGCGCCGGCACCAGGGAGCCGGCATAGAGGCACACCGGGCAGGCGGCGATCAGGTCCCGCCCCCGCAGGGTCAGCAGGTCCGGTGCGCCGGGGCCGGCGCCGATAAAATGTACGGTCATGATGTCGGTCCTGTTTCTTTATCTGGCAACAGCCAGCGCCGCGGTGGCGCAGCGGTCCACCGATATTTCCCGCGGGCCCAGCAGTTCGGCCCCGGGGCCGGCTGCACAGAGGGCCACCGCCTCGGCGACGCTTCCGGTACTCCTGGTGCGCAGACAATGTGGGGATTGGGTCAGGGTGTCGGCCGACGCCAGGGCGGTATCCGGTACCGCGATCACCGCGAGGCCGCGTGCCTCGCCGAGCCTGCGTACCAGCGTCTGCATCGATGCGGCCGCCGCCAGCCGGTCGACCGGGCCGTAGTGCTCGCAGAGCCGGTCGAGCACCTCGGCCAGCGATGCAGGCGTCGCCGAGCGGCGAAATCCGAACCCCGCGATGATCACCGCGTCACCCGCCATTGCACGATGGGGTAGCTCGCTTTCCAGCCGCGCCGCGAACCGATGGCGGCGACCGACGACAGCTCCAGCCGCAGCAGCTCGCCGCCCGCCCTGCGCTGCCATTCGACGAGCAGCGCCTCCGACTCCAGCGTCACGGCGTTGGCGACGAGGCGCACGCCCACCGGCAGGGTCTGCCACAGGTGCTCGAGCAACGGCGCCGAAAGCCCGCCGCCGACAAACACCGCATCCGGCGGCGGCTGCTCCGCCAGCACCGCGGGGGCCGCGCCCTGCACCACCTCGAGCCAGTCGACGCCGAGGTTGCGGGCATTGCGGCGTGCCCGTGCCGCGCGCTCGGCGCTGCGCTCGAAGCCCTGGGCACGATTATCCGGGTGCGCCAGCAACCATTCGATCGCCACCGAACCCGAACCGGTGCCGATATCCCAAAGCCGCTCACCGGGCGCCGGCGCCAGCGCGGCCAGCGTCATCGCCCGCACCGCCTGCTTGGTGATCTGGCCGTCGTGTTCGAACAGCGCGTCCGGCAGGCCCGGCGTAAGTGGCAAGGCCGGCCCCTCGCCGTCGACTTTAAGCCCGAGCGCGACCGGGTGGGCGATATTCACCGGCAACCCGGCGTTGGCGCGCAGCATACGGATGCGCTCGTCGACGCCGCCCAGCGATTCCAGCAGCCACAACCGTGAGGTGCCAAAGCCGAAACGCCGCAACAGGCCAGCCAGTTCGCGCACCGCTTCGCCATCGCGCAGCAGCACCAGCAGGCGCCGACCGCGCTGCAGTTGGGGCCGAATGCGGGTCAGCGGTTTGGCGTGCAGACCGAGGCAGCTGCAGCCCTCCAGCGCCCAGCCCAGCCGCGACGCCGCCAGGCTGAAGGTCGACGGCGACGGTTGCGCCTGCCATTCCCCCGCCGCCAGATGGCGCGTCAGGCTGGTGCCGGCACCGAACCAGAAGGGGTCGCCGGACGCCAGCAGCACCACGCGCCGGCCGCGTTCGGCCAGCAGCAGCGGAATGCCGTCGGCGAACGGCACCGGCCACTCCCGCACCTCGGCACCCAGCGGCGGCAGCAAACGCAGGTGGCGGCGTGCGCCGAAGACGACCTCCGCCGTTTCCAGCACGCCACGGCTTGCCGGCGTCAGGCCCTCTGTGCCACTCTCCCCCCAGCCCAAGATTGTCAGCCACGGAGCGCGTTTGTCGTCAGTCATCATGAAGGTCCTGATCCTGGGGGGTACCACCGAAGCCGGCGCCCTCGCCCGCGCCCTGAGCCAGCGTTCGATCCCCGCCCTGTACAGTTACGCCGGCCGGGTGGCGGCGCCGAAACCGCAGCCGGTGCCGACCCGCGTCGGCGGTTTCGGCGGCGTCGACGGACTGGCCGCATTCCTGGCCGACCAGCGCATCACCCACCTGGTCGACGCCACCCACCCCTTCGCCGCCCAGATGAGCCGCAACGCCGTGGTGGCCGCCGCGCGCAGCGGCGTCGAGCTGATCGCGCTGACGCGGCCGCCCTGGGCCCCGGTCGAAGGCGACCGCTGGCAGCGGGCCGCCAGCGTCGAGGCGGCAGTGGCGGCACTCGACGGACCCGCCGAGCGGATCATGCTGGCGATCGGTCGCATTCACCTGGCGGCCTTCGCCGCCCAGCCGCAGCACCACTACCTGCTGCGGCTGGTCGATGCCCCCGACGCGGCGCCGCCGCTGCCCCGCCACAGCACGGTCGTCGATCGCGGTCCCTTCACGCTGGAAGGCGATCTGGCGCTGCTGCGCGAGCATCGCATCGGGCGCCTGGTCTGCAAGAATGCCGGCGGCCCGGGCGCGGCCGCCAAGCTCGAAGCCGCACGCAGGCTCAAGCTCCCGGTGCTGATGATCGACCGGCCCGACCTGCCGCCACGGCAGGAAGCGCACAGCGTCGAGGCAGTGCTGGCGTGGCTCGGTCATGCGACGGATCTCGGCGTGTAAACCAGCGCCTCGCCGTCGCGTTCGATCCGGCGTGTGAGGCTCGAGCCGACGATCACCAGGGTGCGCATATCGGCCATCTCCGGCGTCGCCTCGCCCAGCGTCGTCACCCGCAGCGACTCTTCCGGCGTCGACACCGCGCGCGCGAACAGGATCAGCCGCTCCGGCCCGCAGGCCTCCCGCAGCACCGCCAGCGCCCGCACAAAGCCCTCGGGACGCGACATCGAGCGGGGGTTGTAGAACGCCATCGCGAAATCGGCCTCGGCGGCCAGCCGCAGCCGCTTCTCGATCAGCGCCCAGGGTTTGAGATTGTCCGACAGGTTGATGCAACAGAAGTCGTGCCCCAGCGGCGCGCCGGCCCGGGCGCTGGCCGCGAGCATCGCGGACACCCCCGGCAGCACCTGGATATCGAGCGCACGCCACTTAGCGTCCCCGGCCTCCAGCGCCTCGAACAGCGCCGTGGCCATGGCGAACACGCCGGGATCCCCGGACGACACCACCACCACCCGGCGCCCGTCGGCCGCCATGCGCAGCGCCGCCTCCGCGCGCCGGATCTCCTCGCGATTATCCGAGCCGTGGCGCACCAGGCCCGGCCGCGGCGTCACCCGTTCGACGTAGGGCAGGTAGCCGACGACGTCGGTGGCCGCGGCCAGCGCCGCGGACACCTCGGGCGTCACCATCACCCCGGCGCCGGGGCCGAGCCCGGCGATCTTCAGCCAGCCGCTCATGGCCGCCTCCCGTTGCCATGGATCACCAGGATGGAGAAGTAGGGCGCGCTGTCGCCGGCCTCGCGCAGCGGCATCACCCGCTGCTGCGCCATGGCGGCGTACTCGACCAGCCAGGCCTCGTCCTGGCGACCGGCCCGCGCCAGCGCCCGCCTGAGCTTGTCCAGGTTGCGGCCGATCTTCATCACCACCAGCGCGTCGGTATCGGCGATGCGTTCGGCCAGGGTGGCTTCCGGCAGGGTGCCCATCAGCACCGTGAGGATATCGTCGCCCCAGGTCACCGGCTGGCCGGTCGCGGTCCAGGCGGCGGACATGCCGGTGATGCCGGGCACCACCGACACCGGCACCCGGCCCTGCAGCCGCGCGTATAGGTGCATGAAGGAGCCGTAGAAGAAGGGATCGCCCTCGCACAGCACCACCACGTCCTCGCCCGCCTCGGCAAGCTCCGCCAGCTGCGCGACGCAGCCCGCGTAGAAATCCGCCAGCAGCGCGTTGTAGCGCGGATCCTCGAACGGGATCTCGGTGGTGACCGGGTACTCCATCGGCAGCTCGACGACGTCGCCGCGCAGCATGCCCTCGACGATACCGCGGGCGTGCCCGGTGCGGCCTTTTTTGCGGAAATAGGCGACATGGGACGCCTGGCGAACCAGGCGGTCGGCGCGCACGCTCATCAGGTCCTGGCAGCCGGGGCCGAGACCAACGCCGTAAAGGGTGCCGCGGCTCATTCGCTGCGATCCGCGATGGCGTTGATGGCAGCTACGGTCACCGCGCTGCCGCCGAGGCGACCGCGCACGATGCAGCAGGGCACCGCCCCGCTCTGCCACAGCGCCGCCTTGGACTCGGCGGCGCCGACGAAACCCACCGGGCAACCGATGATCGCCGCCGGGCGCGGACAGTCCGGTGTCTCGAGCATGTTGAGCAGGTGGAACAGCGCGGTCGGCGCGTTGCCGATCGCCACCACGGCACCCTCCAGGTAGGGGCGCCAGAGCTCCAGTGCCACCGCCGAACGTGTATTGGCCATCTTTTCGGCGAGCGCGGGCACGCGCGCGTCATGCAGCGTGCAGATCACCGCGTTATCCGCCGGCAGCCGCTTGCGCGTCACGCCCTCGGAGACCATGCGCGCGTCGCACAGGATCGGCGCGCCCTGCTCCAGCGCAGCACGGGCCCGCTGCACCAGGTCGCCGCTGAAGTGGATATGCGGCGCCAACTCGACCAGGCCCGCGGCATGGATCATGCGCACCGCCACCTGCTCCTCGTCAGCCGTGAAGCGCGCCAGCTCGGCTTCGAGGCGGATGGTGGCAAAGGACTCCCGATAAATCGCCGGTCCGTCCGTTTCATAGACGTGGGGCATCGAAATTCTCCAGGTAAGCAAAAACATCAGATTCGTTGAGGCCGGTCGCCGCCGGTTTCGCGTCTGCGCGGCCATGCACCACCAGGTCGTAGCGACCATCGCGCCCGACCAGGCACAGCGTTGACGGCTCTCGGCGGGCGCAGCCCTTGCGACAGCCCGAGACGTGCACCGAGCCCCCGCCCGGCCCACAGAGCCGCGCGATGAGTCGCTCGGCCAGGTCCCGCGTCGCCACCGTCGCCTGCCCGCAGCCGGGGGCGCCGGGACAGGCATCCACCGCCAGCCGCGGATCGTCGTTGTCGTCCAGCAGGCCGGCCGGCGCCGGGGCTCCGGCACCCTCGATGAGCAGGCGACGCCAGGGCGTCAGCCGCACCCCGGTCACCGCTTGCGGCTCGAGCGCGGCACGCAGCACCGCCGCCTCCACCCGCCCGAACGGCAGTCCGCAGACCCTGCCCAACGGGTGCGCGCCCAGCGCCAGCGGACTGCCCGGTGCGGCGGGGGCCATCGTGGCCGGCGCCCAGGACGGCAGCGGCGCCTGGTGCCGGCGCATGCGTCCGGTAACCTGACCGCCGCTGTCGACGAACCAGTGCGCCAGCCGCAGCAGCAGCGTCACCGCCTCCTCTACCGAGGCCACCGGCGTACCCCGCGCATGGCCGTCGGCCCGCACCAGCAGCGCGCCCGGGGCCGCGCGCTCGATGCGCAGGTCCGCCGACGCCGCGCCGAGCACCGGCGCGGGTCCCGCATCGATGGCGAAACCGAATTTGCCCGGCAATGCCGGCAGCTCAGCCAGGCGCGACAGCAGCAACCGGGCCCCCGCATTGGTGTCGTCCCCCGGTCGCCAGTCCGGCGCCAACAGCAGGTTGCGCCGGCTTTCGCTGTCCGGGTCCGGATCGAGCAGCCCCTGTTCGGCCAGCACGCCAAGCAGCCCGGGCCAGCCGGCTTCGGACACACCGCGCAGCTGCAGGTTGGCGCGGTTGCTGAGCTCGATCAGGCCGCTGCCGAAGTCTTCTGCGGCGTCGCACAGCGCCAGCGCCTGCGCCCGGCTCAGCCGGCCGCGATAGGGACGCACGCGCACCAGCAGGCCATCGCCCGACGCCATCGGCCGCCAGGCGCCCGGGCACCAGCCCTTGATACGACCTTCAGCCGCCATGGGCCGCGCCCTGCAATGCGACAGGCGGCGCCATGCCGGTCTCACGCGCCTCGTCGAGCTCCAGCAGCAGGTCCTGGAGCGCCGCGCCGTGCTCGCCCGGGTCGCGCCACAGGCCGCGCTGTACCGCTTCCAGCAGACGCTCGGCCATCTCCTCCAGCGCCGCGGCATTGCGCTGGCGCAGGAAGCGCTGGTTGTCCGGGTCCAGCACCAGGGCGTCGGTCACCTGGGTATACTGGTAGTCAGCCACCAGGTCGGTGGTGGCGTCGTAGGCGAACAGGTAGTCCACCGTGGCCGCCATCTCGAAGGCGCCCTTGTAACCGTGCTCGCGCATGGCGCCGATCCATTTCGGATTCAGCACCCGCGAGCGAATCACCCGGTTCAGCTCCTCCTTGAGGGTGCGGATGCGCGGCTGTGCCGGGTTGGCGTGATCGGCATGGTAGATCGCCGGCGCCCGCCCGCCGAGGACACGGCTGGCGTTGGCCATGCCGCCCTGGAAGGCGTAGTAGTTGTTCGAATCGAGGATGTCGTGCTCGCGGTTGTCCTGGTTCTGCATCACCGCCTCAAGCCCCCCCAACTGATGCGCGAAAGCCTCGCGAGCGGCGACGCCGGAGTCCGGGAACTGGCCGTAGGCGTAAGCGCCGCTGCACAGGTAGGCCTCCGCCAGGTCCTCGGCGCCATCCCAGTGGCGGCCGTCAATCAGCCGGTTGAGGCCGGTACCATAGGCGCCCGGCCGACTACCGAATACCCGGTAGCGGGCCTCGCGGGCGGCGGCCTCGGCCGCCATGCCCTGCTCCTCCAATGCCTGCCGGCGCGCCAGCACCGCGCTGCGAATACCGTTGGCGTCGCCCGGTTCCTCGTACTCGGCCAGCGCCTGTACCGCGGCGTCGAACAGCCGGATAACGTTGGGAAAGGCATCGCGGAAGAAGCCGGATACCCGCAGCGTGACATCGACCCGGGGCCGGTTGAGCAGCATGGCCGGGACCACCTCGACGTCGATGACCCGCTGCGAGCCCAGCGACCACACCGGCCGCACACCCATCAGCGCCAGCGCCTGAGCGATGTCGTCGCCGCCGGTGCGCATGGTGGCGGTGCCCCAGATAGAAAGCCCGAGCCGGCGCGGGAAGTCGCCGTTGTCCTGCAGGTAGCGCTCGACGAACGCCTGCGCCGATTTCTCGCCCAGCGCCCAGGCGGCGGGCGACGGGATGGCGCGGTTGTCGACGCTGTAAAAGTTGCGCCCGGTGGGCAGGGTGTCGAGACGCCCGCGGCTGGGCGCCCCGCTCGGCCCCGGCGGCACGCAGTAGCCCGCCAGGCCGTCCAGCAGCGACTCGATCTCCATCGCGGCACCGCGCCGCATCGCCGCCCAGACCCGCTCGCGCGCGTAACCGCACTGCACCGCGGTGGCGGGATAATCGCGTGCCAGGCGCCCGGGATCGCCGTCGCCGATGACATACTCGGCCACCAGCCGCTGCGCGAGCAGCTCCAGCCGTTCGCGGGTGTCGGCGCCGCTGCGCCAGTGGGCGGAGCACTGCGCCGCCAGCACCGCGGGCCTGGGTCCGGCCCAGGGCTCTGCCCCGGCGCTGAGCGGATCGAAGCCGCCGTCCCGGGCGCCGAGCCCCAGGTCGTCGGCCAGGTTGTGCAGCAGCCCGCGATGCTCGGGCGCCTCGCCGCGCGGCAGGCGCAGGATGGCGACCAGGGTCCCCGCCAGCTTGTCCGCATCCGGGAGCGTACCGAGGATATGCAGACCATGGCGGATCTGCGCTTCCTTGATATCGCAAAGGTAGGTATCCAGCTCGTTGAGCAGGGTCTCGTCGTCCGGGCTGTCCAGGTCACGGGCCACGTCCTGGGCCAGCTCGCGGTCGATGCCGGTCTGGCGCAGGTGCCCGAGGATACGCTGGCGCAGCAGCGCCTCGCGGCGCGGATCCATCCCCAGCGCCTGGTAGTACTCGTCGGTCAGGGCCTCCAGCTCCGCCATCGCGCCGTAGAGTTCGGCGCGGGCCAGCGGCGGCATCAGGTGATCGATGATCACGGCCTGGGTGCGGCGCTTGGCCTGGGCGCCCTCGCCCGGGTCGTTGACGATAAAGGGGTAGAAATGCGGCAGCGGCCCCAGCGCGATATCGGGCCAGCAGTCGGCGGACAGCGCCGTGCTCTTGCCCGGCAGCCACTCCAGGTTGCCGTGCTTACCGACATGGACCACGGCATCGACCCGGTAGTGCTCGCGCAGCCAGAGGTAGAACGCCAGGTAGCTGTGGGGCGGCACCAGCCCGGTGTCGTGGTAGCTCTGTACCGGGTCGTCGGTGAAGTCCCGCTCCGGCTGGATGCCGACGAAGGTCTCGCCGAGCCGGACGCCGGCGATCATCAGCCGCCCCCGGCGGTACTTGGGATCCTGCTCGGGCGCGCCCCAGCGCGCCTTTACCGCGGCCCGGGCGTCCTCCGGCAGGGTGCCGAACCAGGCCAGGTAATCGTAGAGCGCGATGCTCTGCCAACAGGGTCGCAGGTCCAGGCTGTCGTGATCGTTGGTAATCGCGCCCTGCAACAGCTCGATCAGAGCGCCGCCGTCCTCTGGTATGCCGCCCACGGGATAGCCTGCCCGGGCCAGCGCGCGCAGGATCTGCAGCGTCGATGCCGGCGTGTCGAGCCCGACCCCGTTACCGATACGACCGTCACGGTTGGGGTAGTTGGCCAGCACCAGCGCCAGCCGCTTGGACCTGTTCGGCTTGCGCCGCAGGTCGCAGAAACGCCGCGCCAGTTCGGCAACGAAGGCGGCGCGCTCGGGGTGCAACCGGTGACGGATCACCGCCATCTGACAGCGCTCGCTGAAGTGCGCCTCCGCCTTGAAGCCCACCACCCGGGCGATGACCCGCCCGTCCATCTCCGGCAGCACCACCTGCATCGCCAGGTCGCGGCTGCGCAGACCGCCGGGCTGCGCTTGCCAGTCCTCCTCGGTGCTGCTCGACAGGATCGCCTGCAGCACCACCGGCCGGCCGGCGAACAGCGACGCGTTCGCCTCGACGGTCGATACATCAAGATTGTCCGGGCTGCGGTTGACGGCAAAGCCGGTGGTGTTGACCACCAGCATGGCGCCGGTCTGTTCGATCAGGTGGTTGACGAAGGCGATGCAGGCCTCATCCTTGAGCGACGCTACCGCCACCGGCAGCGGAGCCAGCCCTTCGCGGCGCAGCGTCCCGATCAGGCCGTCCAGCACCGTGGTGTTGGCACCCTGCAGATGGCTGCGGTAAAACAGCAGCAGGCATACCGGGTGTCCGGGCGCCTGTTGCGCCCGCCACTCGCCCAGCGTCAGCTCCTGGCCGCCGCCGACCCGCGCTGAACCGCCGGGGGCGTAGAGCAGCGCGGCGGGTATCGCCCGGGGCTCGCGCCACTCGAGTCCCAGCCCCAGGCACTCGGCGCCGATTGCGCGCAGCAGCTGCTCGGCGTTGTCCGCCCCGCCCTCGCGCAGGTAGCGCCAGACCCGGCCCGCCAGTTCCAGCGGCACCGTGGAGGCGGAGAGCAGCGCATCGTCGGGCGCGTCGCAGCCCGGCACCAGGATCAGTCGGCGTTCCTGGCCGGCGGCCGCCCAGGCCAGCAGACGCTCGTATCCGTACTGCCAGTAGCTGCTGCCGCCGAGCAGCGACACGAGCACCAGCCGGGCATGTTCCAGCACCCGGTCCTCGTAGAGGTCGTAGGCCGCCGGTTTGACCAGGTTCATCCAGTTCGCCAGCCGCACGGTCGGGTAGCTGTCGCCGAGACGGTCGACCGCCTGCGCCAGCGCCGACAGGCTGCTGTCGGCGGCGGACAGGATGACGATCTCGGCGGGACTCTGCTGCAGGTCGACGATGCCTTCATCGTCGACGAAGCCCCCGGGTTTGGCGGCGAACAGGTGCATCAGGCGGTCGCCGAGATCTCAGCGCGGGTCAGGGCGTCACGCAGCGCGTCGACATCCAGCCCCTTGCCGATAAAGACGATCTGGGTGCCACGCGTCTCGTCCGGCGCCCACAGGCGGTCGAAATAACAGTCCAGGCGCTGGCCCACGGCCTGAACCACCTGGCGCATCGGCTTGCCGGGAATGGCCGCAAAGCCCTTGGCGCGGTAGATCGGATAGACCGTCAGCAGCTGCTGCAGGCGCTCGGCAAGCTCCGCGGCATCGGCTTCGCCCAGGCGGATCACGCAGGAGTCGAAGTGATCGTGGGCATGATCGTGGTGCGCGCCTTCGGCGTGGTGGCGGTCATGGTGGTTGTCGATGGCATCGATACCCTCCTCGCTCGCCGCGCCGATGCCCATCAGGGCTTCCAGCCGGCCCCGGTCCGCGGCCAGCGTCTGGTCGATGAACAGCGTCTTCACCGAGTCCGATACGCGAGCGCGCACCAGCGCCTCGACCCGTTCCCGCTCGGAAGGCTTAAGCAGGTCGGTCTTGCTGACCAGCACCAGGTCGGCCGCACTGAGCTGATCGTCCAGCAGTTCGCGCAGACTGGGATCATGGTCGAGGTTCTCGTCGGCGCGGCGCTGGGCTTCCACCTTGTCGACGTCGCTGGCGTAACGGCCGGCGGCGACCGCCGGCCCGTCGACCACCGTGATGATGGCGTCGACGGTGCAGTGCTGGCGCACCTCGGGCCAGTTGAAAGCCTGCACCAGGGGTTTGGGCAGCGCCAGCCCGCTGGTTTCGATCAGGATGTGGTCGATGTCGTCGCGCCGCTCCACCAGCTTTTTCATCACCGGCAGGAACTCCTCCTCCACGGTGCAGCAGATGCAGCCGTTGGCCAGCTCGTAGATGCCGTCGTCTTCGGATACCGGCTGGGCATCGTCGCAGTCCAGCGCGCAGCTGCGCAGCAGGCTGGAATCGATGTCCTGCTCGCCGAATTCGTTGACGATCACCGCGATGCGCTTGCCGGTGACCTGGCGCAGTATGCCGGCCAGCAGCGTGGTCTTGCCGCTGCCGAGAAATCCGGTGACCACCGTGGCGGGAATCTTGTTCAGTTGCATGCGTCAGCCTCCGGGGCCTGGATGTCGGCCGCCGTTTCAGCGCCCAGCAGGCGGGCCACGGCGGCGGGGTTGTCGGGGAAAAACAGGTGCAGGTAGGACGCGGTCAGGCGCCGAGCCCGGTAGATCGCCTCACCGGGCGCGGGATGGCGCTGACGCCGGCCGTGGGCGATGGGTTCGGGGGTGCCGTCCGCCACCGAGCGGTGATGGGCATGCGCCCGCACCGGCCCTTCCGGCAGCTCGGCGGTCTGCATGCCCTGGCAGCCGCTGCGCCCGCGCATCCAGCCGTGGCCCGACAGCAGGCCGAGCATCGGGTGGCTGCGCTCGTCGTAACCGGCAAGCGAGTCGAGGCAGTAGAGCATGCCGCCGCACTCGGCGAGGATCGGCTTACCGGCGGCGTGAAAGCGGCGGATGGCGTCCATCATCGGCTGGTTTGCGGCCAGGCGCTCCGCGTGCAGCTCCGGATAGCCACCCGGCAGCCAGAGCGCATCGCAAGCCGGCAACTGGCGGTCGGCGAGCGGTGAAAAGAAGCGGACACTGGCGCCCATGCGCTCCAGCACATCGAGGTTGGCCTGGTAAATGAAGCTGAAGGCGGCATCCCGGGCCACGCCGATCACGCGGCCGTACAGCGACGGCAGCGCCCCGGCGGCAACGCTCTCCACGGCCTCGAAGGTCACCGGCGGCAGTCGCAGCAGGGCCTGGTCCAAACCTTCGGCCTGCAGCGCGCGGGCGCCGGCCTCGAAACGGGTTTCGAGGTCGTCGCGGATCTCGTCGGCCTGCACCAGGCCCAGGTGCCGCTCCGGCAGCGCCAGGTCCGGGTTGCGCGCCAGCGCGGCCAGCATCGGCACCGAGGCAGGCAGTGCCGCTTCGATCAGTTCCCGGTGACGCTGCGAACCGCAGGCGTTGGCGATCAGACCGACGATGCGGATGCCATCGCGAAATCCGGCCAGACCCGCCACCAGCGCCGCCGCGGTCTGGGCCATGCCCTTGACGTCCATGACGATGACCAGCGGCAGGCCGAAGCGTGCCGCGAGATCCGCGCTGGACGGTTCGCCGTCGAACAGGCCCATGGCGCCTTCCACCAGGATCAGGTCGGCCTCGCGTGCCGCCTCGAAAAGGCGCTGCCGGCAGTACGCCTCGCCGGCCATCCACAGATCGAGCTGATCCACCGGCTGACCGGAGGCCTGCACCAGTATCTGGGGATCGAGGTAATCAGGGCCGGTCTTGAACACCCGCACCACCTTGCCAAGGTTGCGCAGCAGCCGGGCCAGGGCCGCCGTAACGGTGGTCTTGCCCTGCCCCGACGCCGGCGCGGCGATAAAGACCGCGGGACAGCTGGCGACCGCAGCGGGTTGCGATCCTTGATCGGCGCAATACTGAGCGCTCATGCGGACTCCCGCTGTGTCAGCGGCCGGTACAGTGCGCCCAGCTGCTGCGCGATGCGCGCGCTCTGCCCGCGCCGCACGGCGGACTGCTCGGTATCGACCACCACGCAGTCTCCAAGCGATGGCAGACCGGCCAGGGATTCACGGGTACGGCCGTCGGTAACCAGATAGGTGCGCACATGCAGGCCGGGTTCGCGCCGCTGCCACTGCAGAATCTGTCGCGCCGCCCGCTCGATGGCCGCACGGATCGGCGTACCGCCACCAGCGCCGAGGTTGTCGAGCAGCGGGCGCATCTGCTTCGGGGCCCGCCGCCGCGCCAGGATCGGCGTCACCGCGTCGTTGCCGAAGCCGAGTACCGCGAACTCCTCGCGCAGGGCGTAGGCCTGCCGCGCCAGGCCGTCCACCAGTCCCTTGGCACGGCCGAGCAGGCGCCGCCCCAGGGTGGAACCGGAGGTATCCAGCAGCACCAGGTGCAGCAACGGCTGTCCGCAGCGCGCTTTGCGATAGCGCAGCTGCGACCAGGGCCAGCGGCCTCGGTTGGCGATCAGGGTGGCGAACCAGTCCGGATGACGGCTGTCACCCGGGCTCCGACGCAGGCCCCGTTGCCTGCCCTTGCGCGTCCCCGCGGATTGCGACGCATGCGCCGGCTTCACGCCTTTTCCGCCGCTAAGCGCCGGCAACTCCGGCGCCTGGACGCCGACCGTCTGCTGCGCCACCGGCGCCATGGCGCCCCACTGCCCCTGTTCGGACGACTCGCGGGTAGCATCCGAACGATTGGCGGAATGGCTGCCGGTGCTATTGCCGGAGCCAGCGCCCGGGCCTCTGCCGTTATCCGGCGGCGGCGCGGAAGATTCAGGGGTCTTGGTACGGCGGTGGGCCAGCACCCAGGACTCGACGGTATCCAGGTCCTCACGCGCCACGCCTGGCGCACCACGCCAGGCGGCATGGGCCCGCGCCGCCCTATGCCAGGTGACGTCGGCACGCAGGCCCTCGACGCCGGCGGCCTCGCAGCCCGCGGCGATATGCTCGTAGACCCAGGCCGCCACCGAGATGTCACCGAGACCGAGCCGCGCCCGCTCGATACACTGCGACAGCGTACTTTGGGCGGGTTCGAGCTGCGCCAGGAAGGCGGCCGGATCGCGGTCGAAGGCTTCGCGCTGACGCACGATGGCGATGCGCTCCTGCAACCCGATCGCCGCGTCCAGCTCCAGACACAGACCGAAACGATCGAGCAGCTGCGGCCGCAGCTCGCCCTCGTCCGGGTTCATGGTGCCGATAAGGCTGAACCGTGCCAGGTGGGTGTGGCTGATGCCGTCACGCTCGACGCTGTTGACGCCCCGCGCAGCCACGTCGAGCAGCAGGTCGACCAGGGTGTCGGACAACAGGTTGACCTCGTCGACGTAGAGCACGCCGCCGTCGGCTTTCGCCAGCAGCCCCGGCTGGAATACCGTCTCGCGCTCGGACAGCACCTGCTGCAGGTCCAGGCTACCGATCAGGCGGTCCTCGCTGGCGCCGAGCGGCAGGTTGACGAACGGCGGCCGGCGGCCTTCGCCGTCATCGGGCAGAACCGCCGCCAGTGCCCGCGCCAGCGTCGACTTGGCGCTGCCCCGCGGCCCGCTGATCAGTACACCGCCGATCCGCGGATCGATGGCGTTCAGCAACAGCGCGGTCTTGAGCGCCTCCTGGCCGACAACAGCGGCAAAGGGGAACTCAGGCTGTGGCGTCATGAGCCCGCTCACCCGATGCTGAGGCGTATCGTTTCAGCACCACGGCACAGAGCACCCCGGCCAGCAGCCAGAACGCCAGATTGGTCAATCCGGACGCCAGGATGAAATCGCGATGCAACGCGCTCAGCGCCGCCACCGCCTGGGGATCGGGATGGGCGAACAGCGGCCCCTGATGCGCCGGCACCCAGCCATGGGGCAGCAGCCACAGCACCGGCCCAAGCCAACGCTGCCAGCCCCGGCCAAGGATCAGCAGCCCCAGTCCGGCAGCGGACAGGATAACGGTGGCGAGCCACCACAGCTGGCGCGACTCGAGTGCAGCGGCCGATGCACCCGGGATCTCCGGCGGCAGGCCCAGCGACGGCGCGACGAACACCGCCAGGTACGCCAGCGCACCGACCACCAGACCCCGTCCCGCCGACAATGCCAGTTGGCCGCGTTCGCGCAGCTGGTTCATGACCACCAGCAGAATGGCCGCAAAGCCGATGCCGGTGCAGATGTTGGAAATAGCCGTGTAAAACAGGCGCTCGGCGCCGTCGGCCGGGGCCCAGGCGCCCTCGTCATGATGATGGCCGGCATCGCCGCCATGTTCATGGGCGGTATCGGCGGCAGCCGGATGCGGCTCGTCGCCGATCTCGTACTGTTCGGCGGCAAGCAGAATGGGGGTAACGCCAACGGACTGCACGGCGGTCGTCGTCAGCCCGAGAACCAGGCCGATAAGACAGGCGCCGAACACCAGGGAACGGAACATGATTTTTCTCCAAAGCGGATTCCGGCAATGCGCAAACGCCACGCCGAAAGCCCGGCGCAGTGGCGGTTACAACGCTGGAATCGGTCGCTGAATCAGTGGCAGGGGAACACGAACGAATGCCGTGTATCGTGCGCCGCGTTATGCGCCGCGCTCATCGGCAGAAAACCGACGGCATAGATCACCAGCACGCCGAACAGCATGACCGCGCCCTGCCCGAAGGCAGATGACGCTTTGGAGCCGGAACGGGTTCGCCGCTCCGCGGAAGAGGAAAAAATAGCAGACATGATGTATCCCCCGGTGCCCACCGCACCGTCACTGGATTGAACGAAATGGCAGGCCGGTCTCCGGGCTCCATGAGGGCGGATTGATTACATCGCGCCATTGCCTGCACCTTCCCGGCGTATGCCAGTGGTATTCGCAGACGACTCATGTTTTACCGTTGCGGGGGCAGCGATGGGATAGGCCTGGGGCCGCACCATACTTCCCGATTATCCCCTCGCTCAGAGGGGCACCTGTCTTCAACGGGGGCCATCCTAATGCAATTGCCATCAGCGACGCAATTGGTGGTCCCGGATTTACTAACGTTTCGGGAAGTAATGCCGCCCGTTGAAGTCTCTGACAACACGGGCCTGGTCACCGCGACTCAGCTTCGTCGCAACAACGGCAACGTTCTCTGAAGCGAAGCACTTACCCCATGAGCTGCTGAGGCAGCCAAAGCGCGATCGCCGGAAAAGCGCAGATCAACGCGGCGGCGGCGCACATCAGCAGGAAGAACGGGAACGCCGACAAGGCCACCCGGCCAATACGCTCTCCGGTCAGCCCCTGCAGCACGAAGAGGTTGAAACCGACGGGCGGTGTAATCTGCCCCAGCTCCACCATGATCACCAGGAAGATACCGAACCAGAGCGGATCGAAGCCGGCCTGCAGGATAATCGGCAGCGTGATCGGCAGGCTCATGACGGTAATCGAAATGCCGTCGAGGAACAGGCCCAGCAGGATATAAAACAGCGCCAGCGCCACGAGCAGCATCGCCGGTGACAGTTCAAGACTGGCGATATAGCTGGCCAGCTCGCGCGGCAGATGCAGGTAGCCCATCGCGGTGGATAGCAGCGCCGCGGCCACTAGGATACTGCAGACCATCGTCGAGCTGAGCACCGTGGCCTTCAGCGCATCGCGGAACAGCGTCCAGGTCAGCTGACGCTCGAGCAGCAACAGTACCAGCGCAGCCGCGACCCCGACGGCAGCCGCCTCGGACGGTGTTGCGATACCACTGTAGATCGAACCCATCACCAACAGAATCAATACGAATACCGGCGCCAGCAGCTTCAGACTGTGGAGTCGCGACAGTTTGACCGCGGCTTCCCGCGGCGCCTTATCGGGCTGTCTGATCGCAGCCGTCACCAGATATCCGGAATACAGCAGCGCTATCAGAAGACCGGGCAATACGCCTGCCATGAACAACTGGCTGATCGAGACCTCGGCCTGAACGCCATAGACGATCATGACGATGGACGGCGGAATCAACAGCCCCAGACTGCCGGCGCCGGCCAGCGATCCGACCGACAGGTTGCGGTCGTAGCCGCGCCGGGCCAGCTCGGTGGTGGTGATCTTGCCGATTGTCGCGGTTGTCGCCGCACTGGAGCCGCTGACCGCCGCGAACAGCGCACAGCCGAATACGTTGGTATGGAGGATGCCGCCGGGTATCCGGTTGGTCCAGGGCTCGAGCCCGCGGAACAGCCGCTCCGAGATATCCGAGCGGAAGATCAGCTCGCCCATGAAGATAAACAGCGGAATGGCGGACAACTCCCAGGAACTGCCGGCCCGGAACAGGATGCGACTGAGAATCAGCCCGGCACGGTCCAGGCTGAAATCCCCCAGCAGGGTCAGCGATCCGAGTGCGACAACCGCCAGTCCGGCGAAGACCCAGGTGCCGAGTCCGAGCACCAGGAAAATCAGGCCGACAACGCCAAGGGCAATAAAAATGGTTTCCATCAATTATCTCCATTGCCCTTGGGCACACTGCGTGTCACCAGCAATTGCAGCGTACGGGACAACAGTGTCAGACATAGCAACAGCATGCCGATCAGCACCACCCCCTCCGGGATCCAGAGTGGTGTCTCGGCCAGCGTTTCGCTCACCGTGCCACGCTGAAAACTGCGCATCACATTCAGTGCCCAATACCCCGCAAGCCAGCCGAACGCAAAGAGCGCCAGGAGACTGCAAATAAGCTCGGGCAGCCAATGCAAACGAGCGGGAAGCCTGTCGAGCAAGACATTGACCCGCACCAGCGCGCCGTGATCAAGCGCATATCCCAGCCCGAGAAAAGTCAGCGACGCGACGGCATAGCCGACGAACTCATCGAGTACAAAGGTCGAGGTGCCGAACAGCCGCAGCGTGATTTCAAGCAGAATATGGCCCGCGATGTAGAGTATGAGCAGCATCGCGAGCGCCCCCGCCAGGCGATTGAGCCCGCGGGAGCAAGAGGCAACGAAACGGATCACGGGTTACTGGCCTGCTCGAACTGCGTCAGGATCTCCTGGCCGTCCTCACCGGTCGACTCCAGCCACTCTGCCAGCGCGGGCTTGGCGGCACTGGTGAGCAGCTCGGTAAAGTCGGTGGGCAGTTCCGTTTTGATTGCCACCCCATTGGCGTTCAATTCCTCGTAGTTTGAGACAACCCGGGAGCGAACCTCCTGCCAGTTGTGTTCATCCGTACGCTTGGCCGCTTCCAGAATCGCCTGCTGCTGGCTCTCGTCCAGCGAGTCGAAAGCGTCCTTGTTCATGTGCACCATATTCAGCGGAATCGCATATTGGATGGCGCTGTAGTGGTTCAGGTGCTCCCAGAAGCTGGCGCTGGCGCCGGCCTCGGCCGAGGTCAGTACCGCCTCGATACCACCGGTCGACAACTGCGGCACAACATCCGCCCAGGACAGCTTCACCGGCGACGCACCGGCTTCCTTCAGCGTGAGCGTACCGTTTTTGTCGTAAGTCCGGATTTTCAGCTGCGCCAGCTGATCAGCGGATGCCACTTCCTTCTTCGCCCAGATTCCGCTCGCCGGCCAGGGCGAGGCATACAGCAATACCTGGTCGTTGTCGGCGAAGACCTTCTCGTAATAGGGACGGGCGATCCGGTACAGCTGCTCAGCCTCGTCCTCGTTATCGGCCAGAAACGGCAGCGAAGACAGCAGGAAAATCGGGTCGATGCCGCCCATGGTGCCGGCGAGGGTATCGGCGATCTGGATAGCATTATCCGCTACCGCATAGAAATGATCGGCGGACTTGAAACCGAGCGCACCACCCGTGTGCAAGGTGATATTCACTTCGCCATTGGTCAGCTCATTGACCTGCTCGATAAAGTAGCTGTCGCCTTCTGCGTGTATCGAGCTGGCGTTGTACTCGTTGGAAAAATCCATATTCTGTGCAGCCGTTGCTGCAACCGGCTGCATGCCGCCCAAAATCAGTGCAATTGCAGGAATTATCTTTCGCATGTTATTCACCCTTGGTCTCAATTCAAACCAGTATTGAATACTTAACT
Source organism: Oceanospirillaceae bacterium (assembly GCA_013373085.1). Lineage (GTDB taxonomy): Bacteria > Pseudomonadota > Gammaproteobacteria > Pseudomonadales > Balneatricaceae > Marinobacterium_A. Next base: position 59,198 of record JABXIM010000044.1, read on the forward strand.
CGGCAAAAACTTTCCCCTGAGCGACAGCTGTATATGCATGAGCGATTATCCGGACAGCAAAGTAAAAAATTGATCGCGCTATAAAAAAGCCAGCATAAAGGCCATATAAAATCCGGTCATAAAACAGCCAAAGGTAACCTGAGAATACATTCAAATGAGGCCCTGACAGGGAGGTCAGTTCAAAATACTGCTGCACCGTACAGGGGCACGGTCATCGGGTATAATGACCACCATCCTCGAGTCCGGCGATACTTCAAAATGACCAAGCCCGATGCCCTCCGCACCGCCAAATCCGAGCTTCACCCCCGCAACCGGCACCGGGAACGCTACGACTTTGCCGCGCTGGCAGCCTCCAGCCCGGAACTTCTACCCTTCATCAAGCCCAACCGGTTCGGCGACGCGTCGATCGACTTCGGCGACGCCGAGGCGCTGAAGGCCCTCAATCGCGCCTTGCTGAAGCAGTTCTATGGCGTCGCGTTCTGGGACCTTCCGCCGGGCTTCCTGTGCCCGCCGATTCCGGGTCGGGCCGACTACGTGCACTACCTGGCGGACCTGCTGGCCGGCTCGAACGGCGGCGATATCCCCCGCGGCCGCTCGGTCAGGGCACTGGATATCGGTATTGGCGCCAACTGCATCTACCCCATTATCGGCACCCGGGAGTATGGCTGGCGCTTCGTTGGCTCGGATATCAACCCGGTGGCCATTGGCGCTGCGCAAACGATCATCGCCGCCAACCCCTGCCTGTCAGGCAATATCGACGCGCGTCTGCAAAAACAGCAAGCGCACATATTCGAAGGTATCTGGAAAGCCCGCGAGCAGTTCGATATCACTCTGTGCAACCCGCCCTTCCACGCCTCGAAGGAAGCCATGACCGCGGAATCGAACCGCAAGTGGAAGGGACTTAAAAACCGCGACGCTGCCGAGGCCCCCACCCTCAACTTTGGTGGCCAGGCAAACGAGCTCTGGTGCGACGGCGGCGAGGAAGCGTTCGTCTGCCGCATGGTGCGCGAGAGCGCTGCCTTCGGCGATCACTGCTACTGGTTCACGTCGCTGGTGGCGAAACAGGCGAGCCTGGACGGCATTTACCGGGAGCTGAAAAAGGCGCGCGCCGTGCAGGTTCGCACCATTAAGATGGCGCAGGGCCAGAAGATCAGCCGTTTTGTCGCCTGGAGTTTTCTGACGCCTGAGCAACGGGAGGCATGGCGCCAATCCAGATGGCATGGCTGACGCCTGCGTTGATGTATCGCCGGGGGGATCAGTTCAGGCCGACTTTCAGACCGTTGGTAGTAGGCTTGCCCCCACTCAAGCAGAGTTTGGCGGTAGTGCCGAGGGCCGCCGACACTGTCGTCACGACATAGCCCTTGCAATATACGCAGGCCACAGGGCAACGGAGGTACGGATTGCTTCGAGACACGGGTTAAAGTAACCGGTCGTTGTGGTCAGAGATAGCAGGCGTACGAGTGAGGCGGAGTCTTTTTGTGAAATCCTACTTTTTTCAAGAGTCGTCTTAAAATTCAAACTCCTTCATACAAATCACACCTGAAGGTTAATCCGGCCGTCTTATTCAGGTTAATACGTGGCGACATCTTGACTAATGGTCAAGCAGTAAGCCATCCCTCCTGTTTACGTCTCTAATCAACAACCAAGTGTTTTATTTTCATTTCACCATCCCCCGATACTTCAACCACAAGTAAGCCATTTGCCACAGAGCCGCTAATAGAAAATTTGTATATTCTATATGCTGGTCGGTCTTGAGTAGAATTTACACTTGTTTTCTCCCTTATATCCAAAATAATATTTTCACCAATCCTGGATCTTACTTCATCCTGTTTCGGAACCCACTTTTCAATAGCTGATACTGTATCATCGGACTTAAATACAATCTGTGCCATTAATTCCATCAATAGAGCTGAAACTAATAAAAAAAGCAAAAGAAATTTCATGCGTTCAGGCATATTAATATTAAAAACTAAATTTAGGTCGATACAAGTATTTCGCTGACTAATTGCAGTATCTTGCCAAGACACCCAGCGATACCTGATACTGTTCGTATGTATCAATTTTAAAAAACAAATCCTAAAAAAACGCATCAAAAACTATTGACCGAGCTACAAAAAAAATTGGAAGAGCCTACATAGGCTCCTAAAATAAATGACAGTTAAAACTTAAAAAAATGGCCAGCGATAACGATTTATAGCTTCTCGCCAAAGCAATAAAAATATCACTTAGGACTAATCGATATAATAACACACCCAATCAAACCAAACACAAAAAAGAGCCTTCTAAGAAAGTCATCAGATCCTTTTTTTAGTTTATGCGCAGTCGGCGGAAGTATAATATCTCTTCCGGTCATATATGGATAGACAGCCCAAAAAAAAACGAGAATATAAAATGGTAAAATAACAATCGTGTCGTATGTAATAAATTTGGACAACAAAAGCCTAATTATTACATAAAAAAATAGAGCCACAACCCATATATATACACTCTTCCTATTCATTACCATGTCCATTTAGGTCGTCTTTATATAAGAAATATTTAGTAGCCTTGTCAGCCGCCAAGCCCGTACCAGACTGCAACATTTCATTATCAACATTCATTTGCTTAGTAAAATAACCGGCATATTTACCAACAAATAAAGCAGTTGACTTCTTAGCAGCACCGGAATAATCTCCATTATATACACCTTGCACAACCTCTCCTCCTGTTTTTAAATCCAATATTAAGGCAATTATCTTTTTAGGAATAGAAGCTACTTCAAGGCATGCTTGCATACCATTATATAAATCCGGATTATCCGCCCACCATTGACCAGCCATTCTTGGTACATCCATCATTGCTTTACCAAAAATGCTCTTTGGAATCCATGGTGTAGTTCTGCGAAGAATCGACTTATCAACTCCTTGAAAAAAACCTCCCTCTAGACCAAAAGGATCCATATAAGCTAGCGGATTTGAGAATACGTAAACATAGGTATTCAGACCACCTTCTAACCCAATCGGATCGCTCTCAATATACCGCCCCGTCGCCGGGTCATAATCCCGGAAGTAGTTGTAATAAAGCCCCGTTTCGGCATCGAAATATTGTCCGGGAAAACGTAAGTTCAACACCAGGAGCTGGCCGTTGCCATCCGGGTCTTCATCTGGCAGGTTGTCGCCGAACGGTCGCGGCTCCCAGCGCCAGACAACCGTGCCGTTCATATCGGTCACCGCCAAAGGCGCGCCGATCTGGTTGGTATGGACAGCGTACAGTTGGCCGTCCTGCAGCAGACCCACCGGGCGCTCGCCCAGCCAGATAATCTCCTGAAACGCGAGCCCATCCGGCGTGTATTCGCCGAGCAGCCTGAAGTCGTCATAGACGAAATGGGACTCGGTCGTCACAACCACCCATTCGCCAATACGACAGTCCTGCGGCACGGGGTCATCCTTGCTGTTGCCGATCTGGGTGGCAATACAGGCATTATCACGCATATCGACCTTGCCATCCTGGTTCAAGTCAGCCTGCATGGGGCTTTCGCTGTTTCGAACGTAGTCCTTCAATGCGTGCAGGTCGCCGGCATCGACGATTCCGTCACCATTCAAGTCAGGCGTCAGTCGGTATGACCGGCGACCATATTTATACACTCGCTGACCGAACGCATTGTACTCATAGCGCCCGGTATCGCCGCCATCGACGCTAACGAGTCGATTTCGTCCATCGTACTGGTAACTGTGGCGCCCATCCGAGATCAGATTGCCGTTGGCATCGTACGTATAGGGCTGATCACCGACCCGGCTGAAGCGGTTACTGTCACCATCCAGGGTATAAAGGCGTTGCATGCCGTCGTTACCGTCCTGCATGCGGTTGCCATTGGCGTCATAAACATACTCGAGGGAAAAGCTGTTGGTGGGATCGAAATCCGAAGATTGGGCTTCAGTCAAACGGTCCAGTGCGTCGTAGGTAAAACTCTGTTGGATCAGACTGCCGCCAAGGCCGATGATGTTGCCAACCTCGTCGTATTCCAATTGCCGGGTGCCATTGACAATATCGAAGGTCTCAAGCCGGCCAACCGCGTCATAACTCAGGTTGCTGGCTTCGCCATTGCCCCAGAGCCAACCCGTGATTGGCCCGAACGGTGCGTAGCTGATCTGGTCGATTAGCGGCTGCCCATTGACACGGATACCACTGAGGCGGTCACGATCATAGTCATAGTCGACAACGGCTCCTGACGGGTAAGTCACCCGCGATAAAAGACCGGCTGGGGTATAGGTGTAGTCGACCGAGAGCTCTACCCCGTTTCTGTCAGTTCTGGTGCGACGGGTAATATGGCCCTGGAGATCGTAGGCAAACTCGGTGGTACCGGATATATCCCGTACCTCGGCCAGACGGCCTGCACCATTGGCCGCGGTGTCATAGCGGTAGTCCAGCACCTGACCGTCCGAGTATTCGGTATGCATCACACGATTGAGGGCATCGTAGGTACTACGCATTACCTGGCCCCTGGCATCGGTCTGGCTGACCAGATTGCCACTGACATCATACATATAACTGGTGCTTCCACTATCCGGGCTGTCCTGATCGGCCAGCTGCCCGGTGTAGCGATCATACTGGTAGTATGTTGTCTGGCCATTCGGATCAGTGACGCCCGTCAGGCGGCCGTCGATACCGTAATCCAGGCTCGTGATCCCCTCCATTGCATCAATGCGCTGTATCGCCCTTCCCGCTACATCATAGCGGACTCGGCTACGACGTCCGTCCGCACGCACGGTTTCTGTCAACCGGCTCTGGATATCGCGCTCGAACCGGGTGATGTAACCATGACCATCAGCCAGAGTAGCGAGCGCTCCGTTTCCGAAGTGACTGAATCCGGTCGTGTGGCCTGAAGGGTCGACCGTCTCGAGTAAATTGCGCGCCGCATCATAGTCATACTGCGTGACGTTGCCGTATCGGTCTTCAGTGCTGCCGACATCGAGATTCAGCCATGAAATGCGCTCCTTTGTACCATCGGGATAGCGGACTTCGGTGAGACGGTCCAGGGCGTCGTATTGGTATTCGCGGGTATAGCCGGCGGCATTGGTCTGTGTCGCGATACGGCCCATGTCATCGTAGGTATATTTAGCCTGAAGAACGCCGTTCGGATCGACAATTCCCAACAAGTATCCGCTAGCATCGTAGTCATAGGTGGTCACCTGCCCCAGCGGGTTGACGGTGTTGAGCAGCTGGCCGGCAGCATTGTAGGTATATCGATAGACCTGACCGGCCGGGTCGGTATAGGTCAGCGGCCGGTGCTGTTCGCTGTAGGTGTACGTCGCCAACACATCGAAGCCGCTGGAGCTCTTGCGCAAAATTCGTGTGACATCGATCTGATTGTCGGCATACTCAAATCGCACTTCCCGTCCCGCGGGGTCAATCAAGCGGGTCAGGTTACCGATTGCGTTGTAGCTTTTGTGTATCAGCTGGGAACTGCCATCCGGCAATACCCGGCCGATGATCGAGGGTTTGTCGAGCGTACCTTCCGCCCCCTCCCAGCTTTGACCGGGATAATTGAACCAGATCCGCCGCTCCAGTGGCGCCTTGATGCTTTCCTGTACCCCCGTCGTACTCGAGGTATTGGTGCGAAGATGATACCAGTGGCGGATACGCGCCTGGGTGTAATCCCCTGGCGCACGCTTCATGGCTTCCTTGTCCCAGTAAAAGGTGTTTCGGCTGTTGATGTAGCGGTTAAACAATCGCATACCCGATGGTAGCGGTGAGTCACTGAACGGAATCCCGCTCGCCGAATGGCGGAACTCGACGCGCTCCTTGTCACCATTGGGATCGGTAATCGTGATCCAGCGCGTAGTACCGTTTTGGCCAGCGTCGAATGTCGTCGTGCCATAGGGCGTCTGCATCGCCGTGATGAAGGTGCCGCTGTCATAAGTGAAGCTGGACGTCATGCCCAGGGCATCGGTGATACGATCGAGACGTCCGCTGTCATCGTAGCCAAAATCGGCGGTGCGTCCGAACGGATCCGTAACCCCTGTGATCAATAATGGATCAGACGGATCACCGTAGTGAATCCGGGTCACCTGTCCAAGCGCATCGGTCAGACGGTTTAACCGGAGCTGATGGTCGTACTGCAACGTTAGGGTATTGCCGGCCGCGTCAATCACCTCCGTCAGAAAGATGCGTCTCGGATAGTAACTGCTGCCATCCGACTCGGCATAAACATAACGACGGCCATCCGGCATCTTCCGCTCATAGCGGACAGGCGTTGACGAACTGCGAACCAGTTGAGCGCCGGTCCGTTGTTCCGGTCTGAAAGCGCCGCTGCTGGTATAACCCGTATACGCCCGGCTACCACCGCCCGGCAGGTAAAGCCGCACCTGCCTGCCAGCCTGTTGCGGATCGTCCTGTACATAGGAAAGCCAATTTAATGTCCACTTTGGGCCCAGGTTGCCAAAAGTGTACGTCGCAGGCTGGTGCGCGGCACGCTGAATATAAGAGAGTGTCACAGGTACTTCAGGCCCGACAGGAGGGGCATAACCAACGGGGCTATCGACAATGTTCAGACTGACCAGCATCGAGTGAACCCGGTAGCGAGGCATGCCAGTGGACTCGCTGCAGTTCGGGTCACACTCGGCAATATCATCGATCGTCGTCTGGTCCGCCTGGCTGCTGGATGTATTGCCGGCTCCAATCACCTCCTCGGCGGTCTCATTGCTCACCGGTTGCCAGGAAGCCGTCTCCAGCACTCGTTCGGGGACCAGGAAGTAGCCACTCGACTCGGCAACTACAGCAGCCCGCGACAACCAGCGGGTTTGACCATAGGCCGGATCGAGCACTTTGTATCGGCCATCGGACTCCTGAAGAAGGGTCGCATAATGTCCGACCCGCAAATGCATGACGGAAGGTACCGGTATAGAGGCTTCTGCCCGGCGCTGCGCGGCCTGAGCCGCCAAACCGTTCTGGTTGGCTAGAGCCTCTAGCCTTCCAAGGCTGACACCGTTGGAGCCAGCCGTCACTCGGTCCAGTGTCGGCGCATCCGGCGCCCCGCCACGCTCAACATCCAGCAGCGCCTCAAGGGCGACAATGCCGCAACGCAGTACCTCCTCGGGCCTGTTTTGCATTTCCCAGAGGGCGGACTCCGCCTGCGCAATCCGTTCCGAAACCGTGCCATTGGCCGGAGATCCCTGCACAGCATTGAGTAATTGGGCCAACTCCTCAGGATGACCGAAACGGGCATGCAGTGAGAGCAGCTCTCCCAGGGCCCGGCTTGCCACCTTCTCTTCAGCCTGACGGTCTGCCTCGTCACCGGCCAGCCGGGCCCGTTCGAGCAACCTTATTGCTTCGGAATAATATCCCGCCTGCTCGCGGGCCAGGCCCATATTGAGCAACAATGACGCACGCCAGGGGCTTTGCGGCGTTTTGTCGAGATATCGTTCCAGCGGCGTGATATCAGCCGGGTCTCCAGATGCACGATAAGCGCTCACAACATCCTGAAGCTCGCGACTTTGTGACTCGGTAGGCGCCTCAAACGGCACCAGCGCTTCCTGGAATACGCCGAAACGCTCGGGTGCCACGCTTGGCCTTTCGATACCGCCGATAAATGCCGATGCAGTTAACGGCAATACAAGCAGGATGAATCCGAGCAGCAATCGTTTGGACTTCCTGTCCATGGCGATTTCTCCTTGTTTGAGCTCTCAATCCGTGAGAGCTAGTTTTCGATTACTTCATAGGTTCCTTAGTAGTCAGCAGGAGTGGGAGGTAAGTGTCAGTATCGATGCGGATATCCGACGAGAATGGCTCACCTGTTCGGGCGGATAAGCGGATGCCATCGCTGACGCGGTAAACGCCTTCGACGTAACGCCCAGGGCAATGCTGATCATCGGCCCGGCAGAGCACCGCGATACAACCGAATAAATTCCAGTAGTCCCGAGCGGTTACATCGTCATAAATCGGCGACGCCGGTTCATTTAGCTGATGAGGTGTATAACGCACCAGGTCACCAGGCTGTATCGGGCTCGCTTCGTATTCGTCCCGCCCCATCAGTAATGTGAAGTTTACCGGGGCTGTCTCGCCTGGAATTTCGACGGACATAAGCTGAACGAAATGCACAAATCGAGTTTCGTCGTCGGGCACCGTCGACCAATATCCACGCTGTCGTGCCCAGCGAAATACGGAGCCTGCCTGAGCATTGCTGGCAACCGCTTTAACTGTACCGACGACAAAATGAGGGTAGGAATCTTTACTGTGCAAGCCGCATTGCTCTCTCGAACAATCAAATGAGGCGGCATGTATCTGGGGAATAAAACCGAAAGAGATCAATGCGGCAGCACACTTGATGCCGGTGCCTAAGCATCGAAAAAAACGGGGGAACCTATCCATGATTCGCTTCCTGCTTCCATGCAAACTCGTGCTTTAAAACAAAGTGGCGAGTCGCCGCTATCAGGTGTTACACCATCCTTGGCCCTGATAGCCGTACGGCATGCGATTGTCATTTACGAAACCATAGTGTAGACGTTATCAGCCACTGTTCAACAAACAGCCTCCGCTCCCGTAGTTCGCGGTTGAGATTTGCCCTCCCTGAATCGAGCGGGCTGACAAATACAACAGGTATCTGGAAACTGTAGGAGCCCGGTCTCCGGGCGAACCAAGTGGCCCGTACAAGCCCGACCCGCTAACGGAGGGGGCTCCTGCAGGCAGCGATACTATGACGAATAGCAAACTGATACATAAAACACACAGGCCGATTTTTCCGCATCTCAGCTTGGCGGATGGTACGCTCGAAACCCTGAAATGGCTTGCGCTGATCCTGATGACCGGCGATCACATCAACCGATACCTGTTCGACGGTACCCTGCCACTGCTGTTCGAGCTGGGTAGGCTCGCCCTGCCGGTCTTCGTGGTGGTGCTGGCGTACAACCTGTCCCGGCCGGGCGCATTCGAGCGCGGCGCATACGAGCGCACCATGAAACGACTGGCGATCGCGGGCGTGGTCGCATCGGTGCCGTTTATCGCGCTGAACACAGCCCTCGACACGGGATGGCTGCCGCTGAATGTCCTCTTCAGCCTGCTGGTGCTGACTGCAACACTGTACCTGATCGAGCGCGGCGAGCTGGCCGCCGCGGGCGTCGTCTTCCTGATCGGCGGCAACCTGGTCGAGTACAGGTGGTTCGGCCTCGCACTCGGCGTTGCGACCTGGTGTTACTGCAGGCAACCCTCATTGCCCACGGCAGCGGTCGCACTGACGGCCTGCGCCGGGCTCTGGCTGATCAACGGCAACGGCTGGGCGCTGGCCGCCGTGCCGCTCATCCTCGGCGCTACCCGCGTACGGCTGCCCCTGCCCCGGCTGCGCTGGATTTTCTACGCCTACTATCCAGTGCACCTGACGGCGATCGGTGTATTCCAGATTGCCATGGGTCGCATATAGGCGATTTGGGGTGATCGGCTGCGCCCTGATGGGTTGCGTTTCGCTCCACCACATCCTACGAACTGTACGCATACCCGCTGATTAATACTGGTAGCCGGGGCTCACCCTCGGCGTCGCCGCCTGTAGTGACTGGCAACCGTCGCTGGCCGTGGCCGCTGGCAGCCTGCGCCGGCCACTTGCAAGTATGACCGAGATAAAAGGCTCTTCCGGCCCGTACTGAACGCCTAACGTCAGCCGACAGCCGTTTCGTCGAGCCCCTGGAAATAGCGCTTCAGATTTTCAGCGACTTCCATCACGTAAGGATGCTCCAGATTGCGCAGCGGAATCCAGAGCGCCACGTCGCGTTTCGGAAGCAAAGTATTGACGTTGAGCACATGCCTGCTATCGAGGCGATTGGAGAGCATCGTGAGGCGATAGGGGAGCGTCACGACAACATCGCTTTGCTGCAGAAGCGAGATCACCATGTCGATCCCGCCGGTAAATATCATGCGCGCGGGACCGCTGAAACGCCCAGTATCGAGGGCGTCAAAGATCCCCGAGCTGGCGCCAGAGGCAATCCAGGGCTGGGATTTCAGCTTTTCCGGCTCGATGGGCGCTTCGCAGCCATAAAAGGGCGATTTGATACCCGCGAAGATGCGTAACTCATCATGGTAGATGACCTCGCGCTTGAGGTTGTCCTGTATGGCGTCCGTATTGACCGGAGTCAGCACCAGGTCGAGTTCACCCGCATTCAACTGACTGATCAACGTAGAAGCCGTGGCCGTGACGAAATGTATCACCGAGCTGGAGTTTGAGATGGCTTCGGTGAAGTAGCCGTTGATCGCACCCAGGGCGATGAGAGGTCCCACGCCGACACGGACTTCTCCGCCCAGCCCGTGCTTCCATTGCTCGATCAGCGTGTTGCTATGCTCCGCATAATCATCGATGCGTTGACCGACTTCTGCCAGGCGAGCCCCGATTTCGGTAGGACGCACGCCGTTGGAGGTGCGCACCAGCACCGCCCCCCCCACTTTCTGCTCGATCGTCTGGATGGCCCTGGTCAAGGTAGGCTGCGTGACATGCAGCCGCTCAGCGGCCCGGCTGAGCGAGCCATACTTCACGATCACGGCCAGTTGTTTGAGTAAGCGAGGGTCCATCTATAAATTTTTGAATACCAGGGTCACAAAATGGAATTTCATTTATAGCCCTTGCTGGATCTATGATCAACGTATCGATTTGCATCCAATAAAAAACGATAAGAGGAACGGCACAATGCGCTATCTCCGAAGCACCCTCGGCGCCGCTATTTTGTCCATTGCTACCGTTGCGGCTCAGGCGCAGTCACTGGGATTCGAAGGCGGCGGCTCCGCGTCTCTGACCGGTATCGTCCCGCAGTCGATGGCCCCCTATGCCGCCCAAGAGGGCGTCGACCTGCAGGTTGTGCTGGGACAGTCGCTGACCAAGTCGGTGATGAAAGTCGCCGCCGGCAAGCTGGATCTCGCAGTCGCCCCCCCTCCGGCTATCAGCGAAATGAAAACCGGCTCCGGCCCGTACAAAAAGAGCCCCGATAAGGCGAAACAGCTCGCAGGAAACCTGCGTGCACTTTTCGGTTTCTACGCCAGCGCCATGCACGCCATCGTCTGGGCGGACTCGGGTATCGAAAACTGGGCCGATCTCAAGGACAAGCGCGTTTACATAGGCCCACCGGCGGGCTCCGCCGCAGGTCAGGCCGCGGGCATGATCGAGCAAGCCTCCGGCGGTCTGGTGGCAGGACAAGACTATGACGGCATAAAACTGCCCTGGGGCTCCGCCGTTCAGGCGTTCCAGGATGGCCAGTTCGACATGTACGTCGGCTTCTACCCGATCGGTTCCCAGGCGCTCAACGAGCTAAGCCTGCAGCGTCCGATCCGGATTCTCTCGGTCGGCGACGACGTACTGGCGTCTCCGGGTTGGAGCGACTTCAGCCAGCAGCAGGTCACCGGCCTTGCCACCATCCCGGCCAACACCTATTCCGGCCAGGCCAATGCCGACCAGCCGATCAAGACGGGCACCACCCTGATGATCGTCGTCGGCAACAAGGATCTGGACGACGAAACCGCCTACAAGCTCACCAAGGCGTTCTGGAGCAACATCGACGCGATGAAGCAGGCCAACGCCCTGATGTCTCCGATCGACGCCTCCCATCCCTTTACCGGCGTCAACGTACCGCTGCACCCGGGGGCGGCTCGCTACTACCAGGAACAGGGAATCGAGATTCCGGCCGAGTTGCGGTAACGGCTCCACCCTTTCGGATACGCCGGCCGGCAGGCCCTCTGCCGGCCAGACTCCACACAGCTTTCAGGTTTCCCCATGATTTCATCCAACGCCTCGCGCTTCAGTTATCTGGTCGGGCTGGTGATTGCGCTGATTGGTCTTGGCAATGTACTGCCGACCTTCGACGTCCTGCCTCGGATCGGTCCCTTCCCGATCGAGTGGTATCGCCCGCTGTTTTTCTGGTTCTGCATTCTGGCTTTCCTGAGCCACCGACTGATAAAACAGCACCGCCCGCTCGATCTTGTAGCCGCTCTGGTCCTTGCGCTGGCCTCCGGCTTCGTCTGCTGGGACAGCTACCATATCGGCCAGATCCTGCTGGATGACATCTACTTTTTCGGTCCGCGTGAGGGCGTGATTGCCGGCTTTGCGGCGGCCCTGACGATCTTCATCTGCTGGAGGCAGTGGGGGGCACCCATCGCGATCCTCGGGATCGTCGCGCTGCTGTATCTGGCAACGGGCCAGTACTGGCCCGGCGTCTTCGCCACGGTCCCGGCCGATATCAGCGAAACGCTGGCGGCCAACCTCTGGTACAGCGCCGACCAGGGCATTCTCGGCTCGATCATGGGCATCGTCCTGACCACAGTCCTGCCGTTCATCGTCCTCGGCGCCGTACTCGAGGGTGCCGGCGCCGGCAGCTCCATGATCCGTATCGCGTTCTACTCGATGCGTCGTTTTCGGGGCGGACCGGCCTATGCGGCGATCGCTGCGTCGGCGCTGTTCGGCACGGTTTCCGGCAGTGCCGTGGCCAATGTGGTCGGCACCGGCGTGGTCACCATTCCGATGATCCGGCGCCGCGGCTTTTCCGGCAACTTCGCCGGCGCCGTGGAAGCCGCGGCATCCACCGGCGGCCAGATCCTGCCTCCGATCATGGGTGCGGCGGCGCTGGTGATGGCCGATATCGTCGGCGTCAGCTATCTCACTGTCATCACTGCTGTGCTGGTGCCCGCACTGGCCTACTACGTCAGCCTGTTCATGTCGGTCTACTTCGAGGCACAGCGTCTCGATATCGCTTCCCGGGAAGATGAGCAGGTCGAAAAGCCGGGCTCCCAGGACTGGCTCAACCTGATTCTGGTGTTCGGCCCGATCTTCCTGATCGTATGGCTGCTGGTCAGTGGCATGTCGCCGGCCGGCGCCTCCATTTCCGCAATTCTGCTGCTGTTTCCGCTGAGCCTGATCAACCCGGAGATCCGCAGAAAACCCACCAAGCTGATCGCGGCACTCTCGTCCGGCGGTCATACCGTCGCCCAACTGATGATTGCGATCGCGATCGTCGGCATCGTCGTGGCCACGCTTGAAGCGACCGGCATTCCGTCCAAGCTGGCGGTTCTGCTGACCGGTGCCGCGAGCTCGTCGTTGCTGATGGCGCTGATCATTGCCGCGATCGGCTGCGTGATCCTCGGCATGGGCATGCCCACGCTGCCGGCTTACATCGCCATCATCAGCGTCATGGGCGTCACGCTGCAACAGCTCGGCCTGGATCTGCTGACCGCGCACATGTTCGTGTTCTTCTTTGGCGTCGCGTCCGTCATCACGCCACCGGTGGCGATCGCCGCCTATGCGGCCGCGTCGATTGCCCAGGGCAAGCCGATTGCAACGGCGGTGGAAAGCTCACGTATCGGCGCGATGATTTTCCTGATCCCGTTCGCCTTCGCCCTGGATCCGGCGCTGCTGCTCGGCGCGGGATCGGATGCGCCGGTCAGCATGGCGCACATGCTTATCGCCATTCTCAGCCTGCTGGCCGCAATCTACCTCGCCGCCAGCGCGCTGATCGGCTTTGACTGCCGCAAGCTCGGCCTGCCGGAACGTCTGCTGTTGTTCGTGCTGGCGCTGGCGCTGTTGTCACCCTTTGTCATTGCCAAACTGGCGGCCTTCGCGATCGGCGGCCTGCTGGTGGCGCGACGCCGCATGGCGTCGCGGGCAACCCCCGCGATCAAGGAGGTATAAAATGAATCGCAGGCCCAATTTCGTGCTGATCGTATCCGACCAGCAGCGCGCTGACTGGCTGGGGTGTTACGGACATCCTGTCCTCAACACGCCCCATATCGACCGGCTGGCATCCGAGGGGATTCGTTTCGAAGAATTCCATACGGCATCACCCGTATGCATGCCCAACCGGGCCAGCATCCTGACCGGACGCTACCCCAGCGTCCACGGTCTGCGCTACAACGGCTGCGCGCTGACCAGCCGCGCCAACACCTTTGTCGAAGTGCTGAAAGCCTCCGGCTACCAGACCGCGGCGATCGGCAAGAGCCACCTGCAGCCGTTCACCTCCAACGACGCCCCCTTCGGCAAAGCCCTGGAGGAAAAGTACAACGGTCCGATTGCGGAAGCCTGGAAGGACGACTTCAAGCCGTACGTCTACGAGGAACCGCGTCAATACGAGGGCACTGAACGCTACGACTTTCCTACGCCCTACTACGGCTTCGATTATGTCGATATGGTGACCGACCACGGCGACAGGGCCGGCGGTCACTACCTGCAGTGGCTGCGTGGCCAAACGCCGGAATGGGAACGGCTGCGCGACCCGAAGGAGCAGTTCGAGCATGGCTACAGCTGCCCCCAGGCCAAACGGACCAAAATGCCCGAAGCGCTTTACCCGACGCGTTACATCGAAAATCAGACCGTCGAGTGGATCAACGAGCAGGCAAATGAGAAGGAACCGTTTTTCCTGTTCGTCTCCTTCCCGGATCCCCATCACCCCTTCAATCCGCCGGGTCAGTACTGGGACCGGTATAAGCCGGAGCAGTTTGAGCTGGACGTCAGGGCCGAGGATCTGAAAACGCCGGTGCCGCTGGTGGCATTTGCCCAGCAGCGCCTGGAAAAAGGCGAGTATCCGGATACGCCGCAGGAAGCCTTCGCGGCGACCGAACAGCACTGCAAGGAGGCCATGGCGCTGACCGGCGGCATGATCGACATGATCGACGATGCCGTGGGCAACATCATGGACGCGCTCAAGGCCCGGGGGCTGGATGACAACACCGTCGTCATCTATACCGCCGACCACGGTGACTACCTGGGTGATGCCAACATGCTGCTCAAGGGCCCCTGGATGCGCAAGTCGATCCATCGTGTGCCCTTTATCTGGCGCGACCCGGCTGCCGAGGCCGGAACCGTTACCGATCACCTGGGCAGCGCCGTCGATATCGGCCCGACCATTATGGCCCGCGCCGGCATCAGCCCCTATTTCGGCATTCAGGGACGCGACCTGCTGGCCGACCTGGCAAGCGGCGAAGGCCGTGCGCAGCTGCTGATCGAACACAACGACAACGTGCCGCGCATGGGCCTGAAAAAGGCCTCCCGCAGCCGTACGCTGTACTCCCACGACTGGCGCCTGACCCTTTATCCCGGCGAGGAATGGGGGGAGCTGTACCACACGGCAGAAGACCCGAAGCACCTGAACAACCTCTGGTTCGATCCTGCCGCCCGGGAGAAGAAAGGGGAACTGATGGAGCTGCTGGCGCTGGAAATCACTGCGACCATGGACGAAAGCCCGCGCGCCATTCGCCGGGCCTGACGCCCGCCTTGCCGTGCGGGTCCGGACAGCGGTTCCGGATCCGCACAAACAGAGAGGACCTCTGCGCGGCTTATTGGCTGGATCCCTCCACTCCGATCACGTGCCGGTCCGCCGTTTGCTCCATTCTGCCGGCAAAGGTTTCGGCGTAACGCAGCGTGGCCTGGGCGTGCTCCCGCATGATGCCTTCGGCGCGGGCGCCCTGACGGTGATCGATGGCATCGAAAGCGGCATGATGCTGCAGATGGGCGAAATTGAATCGCCGGTACTCGGCGTCGAGATTGTTGCGGTCGACGGTCAGCGAACTCACCGTGGCAAACGGCAGATGCTCGTTGCGGCTAAGGGCCGACTCGATCGCCGGATTGCCGCTCGCCTCGATGATTATGGCGTGAAAGCGCTTGTTCAGGTCGTGATAGGCTTCCAGGTCTTCCTCGTTGACATAGCCCTTTGCGAACAGGCCGTCGCCCTCGGCGAGGCACGCCAGCAGCCCGTTTCGCTGTGCAGGCGTCAGACCGCGCTCTGCGGCCTGACGCGCGGCCAGCCCTTCCAGCACGCCTCGCACTTCCACGGCGCCGCCGATTTCCTCCGGCGTGACCTCGCGTACCCGGTAACCCCTCCGCTCGAGCCTGGTCAGCAGTCCTTCCTGCTCCAGCGCCCGGAAGGCGATGCGCACCGGCGTCCGCGATACCCCTAGCCGCTCGGACGTCGGAATTTCGGCCAGCCTCTCACCCGCGGCCAGCTCACCGGAAATGATCATCTGTCGCAATGTGCTCAGCACACGCGTTCCCGCTTTGCTCATACCAAACCTCAAGCCCTGTGGGGTGAAAATTGATCAGAATTGTTTGAAGTATAACATCTTGGATCCAATTGCTCCCAACCCTCATGAACGTCTGTACTAAGTCCCCTGTATCGCGAATGACACCCTATACTCCGAGTGGTAATTTCAGCGTAATTTTCCCGAAAAACGACCAAAACACGGCCATTTATAACAATAATAGAGAAATAAAAGAATTCTTATAACCAAAGAATGGATCCAATTTCGTACAAAAAACTTGATCTGGATCATCCCGGGCGGTAAATTGGATCCAAAATAAAACAACCACCCAGAGGAGCCTGAAATGTTTCTGAAAAACGCCTGGTATGTCGGCTGCACCCCGAACGAATTCGCCGACAAACCGCTGGGTCGCCAGATCTGCGGCGAGAAGATGGTTTTCTACCGAGGCCCCGAAGGTCGCGCAGCGGCCGTCGAGGATTTCTGTCCGCACCGCGGCGCTCCCCTCTCCCTGGGCTATGTCGAAGATGGCCTCCTGGTCTGCGGTTATCACGGTCTGAAAATGGGCAATGACGGCAAGACCGCCGAGATGCCCGGTCAGCGTGTACGGGGCTTTCCGTGCATCAAGAACTTCCCGGTGGTGGAGCGCTACGGCTTCGTCTGGGTCTGGCCCGGCGACGCCTCTAAGGCCGATCCCGAGCAGATTCCGGTACCGGAGTGGGCCGATAACCCGGACTGGGCCTATGGCGGCGGCCTCTACCATATCAACTGCGACTACCGCCTGATGATCGACAACCTCATGGACCTTACCCATGAGACCTACGTTCACTCCACCAGCATCGGCCAGCCCGAGATCGACGAGGCGCCGGTCGCCACCGAGGTGAACGGCGAAGAGGTGATCACCAGCCGTTATATGGACAACATCACGGCGCCGCCGTTCTGGCGTATGGCTCTGAAAGCGAACCACCTGGCCGACGACGTACCGGTGGACCGCTGGCAGATCTGCCGTTTCACGCCGCCGAGCCACGTCATGATCGAAGTCGGCGTCGCCCATGCCGGTCACGGCGGCTACGACGCCCCGGACGAGCACAAGGCGGCCAGCACCGTAGTGGACTTCATCACCCCCGAAACCGAGACCAGCCACTGGTATTTCTGGGGCATGGCCCGCAAATTCAAGCCGGAAGACACCAACCTCACGGCCCAGATCCGCGAAGGCCAGGGCAAAATCTTCGGCGAAGACCTGGATATGCTGGAACAGCAACAGCAGAACCTGCTCGACTATCCCGAGCGCAAGCTGCTGAAGCTGAATATCGACGCCGGTGGCGTCCAGTCACGCCGCATCCTGGATCGGCTCCTCAAGGCGGAGCAGGAACAGAACGAAGCCGCCGCCAGCGGCAACTGAACCCGGAACAGGAGACCGAGCATGATCGAAGTCGAAGTTATTTCCAAGACCCTCGACGCCGAGGACATCTTCCGGTTCGAACTGGCGCGTACCGACGGCGCCGCACTGCCGGTTTTCGGCGCCGGCGCCCATATCGACGTCCACCTCCCCAACGGTCTGGTACGCCAGTATTCGCTGTGCAACCATCCGGAGGAGAGCCATCGCTACGAGATCGGTGTGCTGAAGGACCCGTCCTCGCGCGGCGGCTCGGTGGCGATGCACGAACAGGTAAAGGCCGGCGACCGGCTGCAAATCAGCGAGCCGCGCAATCACTTTCCGCTGGCCCACGAGGCCAAGCGTAGCCTGCTGTTCGCCGGCGGAATCGGGGTCACGCCGATTCTGTGCATGGCCGAGCGGCTGGCCCACAGCGGCGGCGAATTCGAAATGCACTACTGCACCCGCTCCGAGAGCCGTACGGCTTTCCGCCAGCGGATCGCCGACAGCGGCTTCGCCGGGCAGGTACAGTTCCATTTCGACGATGGCGACCCGGCACAGAAGCTGGATGCGGCCAGCCTGCTGTCCAGCCCGGTAGACGGCACCCATATCTATGTCTGCGGACCCAAGGGCTTCATGGATCACGTGCTGGAAACCGCCGAGCGGCAGGGCTGGCCGGCGAATCAGGTCCACCGCGAATACTTCGCCGCGGCGCCGGTCAATCACGACGCCGACGCTGCCTTCGAAATCCAGCTCAGCAGCAGCGGTCAGGTACTCGAGGTTCCTGCGGACAAGAGCGCGCTGGAGGTGCTGCTGGATCAGGATATCGACATTCCCTATTCCTGCGAAGATGGCGTCTGCGGCACCTGCATCACCCGGGTATTGGAGGGAGAGCCGGATCACCGTGATATGTTCATGGAGCCCGCCGAGCACGCCGCGAACGACCAGTTCACCCCCTGCTGCTCGAGAGCCAAGAGCAAGCGACTGGTGCTGGATATCTAAAAACTGCACAGCCAACCCAATACCAAAAACAAAAGGAAGCGATGCACATGAACCTGAAGAAGTGGACCGCAGCCGCCATCACCGGCGTTACCCTGAGCAGTATGCCCGCTATGGCCGCCGACGTTACCCTGCGCTTTGCCCACCCCTGGCCCGGCAACTCGGATATTGCCAAGGGGCTCGAGGCCTGGGGCGAGTCACTGGAAAAGGCATCCAATGAACGCATCGAGGTCGAATTCTACCCGGCCCAAACCCTGGCCAAGGCAGCCAAGGGCTACGATGCGGTGGTCGGCCAGATCGCCGATGTCGCCGCGACGGTGCAGGGCTACACCGCCAACCGCTTTCCGCTGACCCAGGTGATCGAACTGCCGGGGCTGGTCGACACCGCCACCCGGGGTTCCTGTGTTCTGCAGAAACTCTACGACGAGGGCGACATCGCCAGCGAGTATGAGGACAGCCACGTACTCTTCGTCTGGACCAATGGCCCCGGCCACCTGCACCTGAACGGCAAGTCGGTGAAACAGCCCGAGGACGTCTCGGGCCTGCGCATCCGCCGGCCGACCACGGTGGTCGGGCAACTGCTCGAGAATCTCGGCGCCCAGCCGGTCGGCATGCCAGCTCCCGATGCCTACACCGCACTGCAGCGCGGCGTGATCGATGGTGTCGCGATCTCCTGGGACGGCGCCATGGTATTCCGCCTCAACGAAGTTGCGGACCATCATACCGAGCTCAACCTCTACTCACTGAGCTTTGTCGTGACGATGAACAAGGGGGTCTACGACCGCCTGCCGGATGATCTGAAAGCGATTGTGGACCAGCACTCGGGGGAAAAATGGTCGCAGCACATGGCCAGGATCTTCGACGACCTGGATCAGCAGTCGCTGCAGAGCGTCAAGGAACGTGGCGATGAGGTGATCGAGCTCGACAGCGATATCCAGGCCGCGTGGCAGCCTGCACTCGAGCAGGTAACCGAAAGCTACCTGGAGGAGCAGGAAGGTCTGGGGCTGCCAGCCCGTGAGGTCTACGGCAAGGCCCGGACGCTGAGCGAGGCCTGCGGCGCCTGAGTGTTGCCCCGGCAGGCCCCGTTACCGGAGCTTTCGCCATCCCCCCGCCGGCTGCAGCCACCGCGCTCAGCCGGCTTCCAGCGCCTGCAGAATGGTATCCCGAACCCCGCCAACCAGATCCCGGAACTCGCTGTCCTGACGGTGCCAGAGGAAGATGTCGCGCCGACCGAAATCGGCATCGACCGCTAGACGCCGCAGGCCATATCGCTGCTGTACCAGCGACGTCAGTCGCGCCGGCATCAGGCTGAGATAGCTCCCCGTCAGCATCGAATTGAAACAGATCATGACATCGCCACTGAGCGCGATTGCGGTGTTGAAACGCTGTACGCCGGCAAGCTGCAGCACCTCGACCGGAGACTCGCCGAAGAAGGCGTAGGTGGCGAGGTTAATCCAGTCATAGCCGTCCAGATCGGACACTTCGAGCTGGTCGACATCCGCCAGCGGGTGGGACGCCGAGGCGAACACCGCCAGCTCGTCCTCGAACAAGCGCACGCGCTCGAGCTCCGGTCTGGCCATCGGTACCGCCGGGCCGATCACCATGTCCAACTGACCGCGGTTGAGCTGATCGAGCGAGCGCGACGGCGTTTCGACCTGGATCACCACCGACAGCTGCTGCATCTGCGCCTTGAGGCATTCGGTCACCCGGTGCATGAGCAGCGACGCCACCATCGGGCCGACACTGATGCGAAGTTCCGACTGCATGCCCAGACGGTGGCGCACGGCTATCTGCTGTGCCGCCCAGAGCGCATCGCCGATCACCCTCCCTTCGCGCGCCAGCGCTTCACCCAGCTCGGTCTGGCGCACGCCGTGTCGACTGCGGCTGAACAGGCTGGCGCCCACCTGCATTTCCAGCGTCTGCATGTTCTTGGTCAGCGTCGGCTGCGTCACGTTGAGCTGCTGCGCCGCCAGGCTGATCGAGCCGCACTCAAGAATCGTCGCCAGCTGGTACAAGTGCTTGGGTTCCATTGCCACCCACCCTTCCATTCATTTTCTTATGTTTAAAAGCTTAAAAAGTCATTATACGAATTGGATCCAGTATTGCACACTGGTGCTCACGACATCGCACCATACAAACAACTAAGAGGTCGTCATGAAAAAAATAATCGCCGTTCTCGGCACTCTCTGCGCACTAAACCTGACTCCCGCCAATGCCGAAACCCTGCGCCTGGATGCCGGCGGCGCCTCCTCGGTTACCGGCATATTGCCGCAGGCAATCGCTCAGTACACCGCCAAGGAAGACATCAACCTCGAGGTCATCCTGGGCCAGACCCTGACAAAGTCGATCATGAAGTTGGGCGCGGACCGGCTCGACGCTTCCCTGGTGCCGCCACCGGCCTTCAGCGCCATGCGCAACGGCACCGGTCCCTATGCCGAGCAGGCCGAAGCCGCCAAAAAGCTGGCCGGCGAGGTTCGTGCCCTTACAGGGCTCCCCGGCAGCACTTACCATGCCATCACCTGGGCCGATACCGGCATTGAGGACTGGGACGACGTGCGCGGCAAGCGCGTCTTCGTCGGACCGCCGGCGGGCGCCGCCAACATGCAGATCATCGGCATGATCGAAGTGGCCTCCGGACTCCAGCCCGAAAGCGACTACGAGGCCATCCGCGCGCCCTGGAACATCGCCATCCAGGGGTTCCAGGACGGCCAGTACGACGTACTGGTGACCAGCGCGCCCATCGGGCAACAGTCGATCAACGAACTGAGCCTGCAGCGCGAGATCCGCATTCTCGGTATCCCCGAAAGCGTAACCGGCACCGAGCAGTGGCGTGCCTACACCGACAAGGCCTACATGACCACCTCGGTGATTCCGGCCAACACCTACGCCGGCCAGGTCAACGGTGACCAGGACATCCTGACGGGGTCGAACATCATGTACCTGGCGGTCAACCGCAACATGGCGGACGACGTCGCCTACCGCTTCACCAAGGCGTACTGGCAGAACATCGACGCCATCAAGGCATCCAACGCGCTGCTCGGCAACACCAACACCGCCGACCCCTTCGCCGGTGTCAACGCGCCGCTGCACCCCGGTGCGGTCAAGTACTACCGCGAAGCCGGCATCGAGATCCCGCAGCAGCTGCTAACCGATCAGTAACCCGGTCATCCGACAGGCTAACTAAATGTCTGCAGCCGGGGCCCGACGGGCCCCGGCAGATCCCACGCGCAACCGAGAATTCCCATGTCCAATCGCATCAATAACCTGCAGTACCTGATCTGGGTGCTGGGGGGCCTGCTGGCCTTTTTGGGCCTGGCCAACGTCATGCCGGGCTATGCCTCCATACCCCGCATCGGCCCGTTCGCCCTCGAATGGTTCCGCCCGCTGTTCTTCTTCCTCTGCGTCGCCATCGCGATCGTCTTCGGCTGGCAGCGCAACCTGTCCTCCGGGCGGGCGCTGCCGGTCTGGCGCATCCTGCTGGACCTGATCGCGCTGGCACTGGTCGCTTACTGCTGCGTGCGCTACTACCAGGTCGGCATGCAGATGATAAAATCCATCGTCTTCTTCGACGTCGCCGACGCCCTGGTCGCCGTCGCCGCCGTGGCCGTGGCGACCCTGCTGTGCTGGCGCCTCTGGGGCGCTCCGATCGCCATCATCGGCCTGCTGGCATTCGCCTATCTCAGCACCGGCGACTACTGGCCGGGTATCCTCAAAACCTCCGGCGGCAACCTGGTCGACGGCCTCGCCGAAAACCTCTGGTTCGGCGCCGATAACGGCCTGATGGGATCCATCTTCGGCATCATTTTGAGCACCGTTCTGCCGTTCATCATTCTCGGGTCGGTACTCGAGGGCTGCGGCGCCGGCGACTCGATGATCCGAATCTCCTTCGCGCTGATGCACCGCTTCCGCGGCGGTCCGGCCTACTCCGCCATTATCGCCTCCGGCATGTTCGGTACCGTATCGGGCAGTGCGGTGGCCAACGTCGTGGGTACCGGCGTCGTCACCATCCCGATGATTCGCAAGCGTGGTTTCTCCGGCAACTTCGCCGGCGCCCTTGAAGCAACCGCCTCGGCCGGCGGACAGATTCTGCCGCCGATCATGGGCGCCGCCGCACTGGTGATGGCGGACTACGTCGGCGTCAGCTACCTGACCATCATCATCGCGGTGCTGATTCCGGCGCTCGCCTACTACGCCAGCCTGTTCCTGGCGGTCTACTTCGAGGCACGCAAGCTCGGCGTCGAGGCCAACGACCAGGAGATACCGGAGCCGGTAACACGCCAGGACTGGATCAACCTGTCGCTGATCGTCGCACCGCTGGCGATCATCGTGACACTGCTGATCCAGGGCGCCTCCCCTGCCGGCGCTTCCATCACCGCGATCTTCGCACTGCTGCCGCTGAGCCTGATCAACCCGCAGATCATGCGCCAGCCCTATCGCCTGCTGGCCGCCCTGGCCGAAGGCGGCATCACGGTCGCACGTCTGAGCATCGCCATCGCCATCGTCGGCATTATCGTTGCGTCGATGTCGTCCACCGGCATTCCGACCAAGTTCGCCGTGCTGCTGTCGAGCGCCTCGGAATATTCGCTGCTGGCGGCGCTGCTGATCACCGCGATCGGCTGCATCGTGCTGGGTATGGGCATGCCGACGCTGCCGGCCTATATCGCCATCATCGTCGTCATGGGCCCCACCCTCCAGGCTTTCGGACTGGAGATGATCACCGCCCACATGTTCGTGTTCTTCTTCGGCGTCGCTTCGGTCATCACACCGCCGGTCGCCATCGCCGCCTTCGCCGCCGCGTCGATTTCGCAGGGCTCGCCGATGGCCACGGCACTGGTCAGCACCCGCATCGCGGCGATGCTGTTCCTGATCCCGTTCGCGTTCGTCTACAACCCGCTGATGCTCACGGTGCCCGAGGCCGGTGGCGTATACAGCCTGGGCGCTTACCTGTGGATGCTGGCGCAGCTGGCCCTGGCGCTGTACCTGGCTGGCAGCGCGCTGGCACGATTCGACCAGCATCGGCTGGGTCGGCTGTCAAGTCTGTTCCGGTTCGCTCTGGCGATAGTCCTGCTGTCACCCTTCCAGCTGCCTAGCATGGCCGCTGCCGCCCTGGGCGTTGGCGTGCTGGTCCTGCACCGCATCAATCAAGTCAAACTGCAAGAGGCTCTTAGCTGATGTCCGCCAAGAACGTCCTGTTTATCATGATCGACCAGTTGCGCTGGGACGCCCTGTCCTGCTACGGCAACCCGGTGGTCGAGACCCCCAATATCGACCGGCTGGCGGCACGGGGCGTGCGTTTCACCAACGCCTACACCCAGGGCACCAGCTGCGGCAACGCGCGGGCGTCCATCTACACCGGCCGCCACGTTCGCTCCCACGGCGCGACCTGGAACGACTGGCCGTTCCGGCTCGACGAGTGGACTCTGGCCGATTACATGCAGGCAGAGGGACGCCGCGTGGTGCTGCTCGGCAAGACCCACATGAAGCCGGATCGCGAGGGCATGGAGCGCCTGGGCATCGACCCGGAATCGGACCAGGGCCGAGCCCTGACCAACGCCGGCTTCATCGAGGGCGAGCACGACGACGGCATCCACCCGGAAGGGCCCGCGGGCCCTTACTCGAGCCGGGAGCCGCGCTACAACGACTACCTGCGCGAGCAGGGCTACGCCGGCCGCAACCCCTGGCTGGAATGGGCCAACGCCGCCGAGGGCGACGACGGCACTCCGCAGTCCGGCTTTTATATGGAAAACGCGCACCGCCCGGCCCGGGTACCCGCCGAGCATTCGGAATCCGCCTATCTGACCGGACGGGCCATCGAGACCATCGAGGCCCTCGGCGATACGCCCTGGTGCCTGCACCTGTCATACATCAAGCCGCACTGGCCCTATCTGGCGCCGGCGCCCTATCACGATCTGTACCGCGGCTGCGAGCTGCCGCCACCGGTGCGCTCGGAGCGGGAACTCGAGGATCCGCACCCGCTGGTTCGCGCCTTCATGCAGCTGGGCGTTGCCCGCACCTTCCAGGATATTGACAAGCGCAATCACGTATTGCCGGCGTACTACGGCCTGATTAGGGAGCTGGACGACCAGCTCGGCCGGCTGTTCGCGTACCTCGAGCACAGCGGCCAGGCCGAGGACACCCTGATCGCGCTGACCGCCGACCATGGCGACTACTTCGGCGATCACTGGCTCGGCGAGAAGGATCTGTTCCACCAGCCGTCGGTGAAGGTGCCGCTGATCATCCATGACCCCTCCGCCGCCGCCGACAGCACCCGCGGCCAGACCTGCGATGCCCTGACCGGCTCCATCGACCTGCTGCCAACCTTTATCGAGTCGCTTGGCGGCACGCCGCCGGAGCACCGCCTGGAAGGCCATTCGCTGCGGCCCTGGCTGCACGGCGAAGCCGATGCACCCGCTCGCCCGGTGATCTTTTCCGAAGGCGACTACGGACGCCTGCCGGTGGCGCAGCAGCTCGGCGTCGACCCGCTGAAAGCGCGCACGACGATGGCATTCGATGGCCGCTACAAGCTGGTGCACTGCCTTGGCCTGCCGGACATGCTGTTCGACCTGCACAACGACCCGAACGAGTTCATCGACCTGGGCCGCGATCCCGGATACGCGGCGATCCGTGCGCAACTGCGTGGCCAAATGCTCGACTGGAGCGCCGGGCTGCGCAACCGCTCCACCGTCAGCCGGGAGAAAGAACGATCGCTGACCGGGCTGTCCCGTCGCAAGGGCATCCTGGTCGGCGTCTGGTCCGGCAGCGAGCTGACGGACGATGTGCGCCCACCGGCAGAAGTCGGGGTGTTCTGACCACTGAATCCATCCGGCGCCTTCAGGTCGCACCCTGAGGGCGCCCCGTTATCAGGAAGGAATCCATGAAGTCTCTGTTGTTACTGCCGGGCCTGCTCTGTGACGATGCGGTCTGGCGCGACCAGGTCGCATCCCTCGGCGACTGGCGCTGCCTAGTGCCGGACTACGGGCTGGCCGACTCGATCGAGGACATGGCCGCGCGCGCCCTCGAAAAGGCTCCGGAGCGCTTTGTACTGGCCGGCCATTCGATGGGCGGACGGGTGGCGCTGGAAATCTGTCGCCAGGCCCCCGAGCGGGTCAGCCACCTGATTCTGCTGGATACCGGCTACGCCGGACGCGCAGCAGGCGAAGCCGGCGAGCATGAAAAGAAGGGCCGGCTGGCGCTGCTGCAGCAGGCCAGGGAGGCCGGTATGCGCGCCATGGGCCAGACCTGGCTGGCGGGGATGGTTCACCCGTCCCGCCTCGACGACACCGCGCTGGTCAACGACATTCTGGCGATGATCGAGCGCAAGACGCCCGAAATCTTCGCCGCCCAGATTGAGGCCCTGCTGCACAGGCCCGACGCCACCGCGCAGCTTGGCGCAATCGACTGCCCGACGCTGCTGCTGTGCGGCCGGGAAGACAGCTGGAGTCCGTTGTCGCGCCACGAGGAAATGGCGGACCTGATTCCGGGCAGCCGTCTTGAAGTCATCGAGGACGCCGGTCACATGAGCACCATGGAACGGCCGCAGGCCGTGACAACGGCGATCCGCGACTGGCTGGAGGTACACGCATGACGTTGCCGACCCCGGAACAGCAGGAAGCCTGCGAGCGACTGGTGCTGGAAGCGGCGTTTCGCGCCGACCAGCAGGACTACGAAGGACTGGCGGCGCTGTTCGCCGAAGACGCACAGCTGTACCGCCCGAGCGCACCCCAGACACCGCTGAAGGGCCGCGACGCCATTCTGAACAGCTACCTTGGCCGGCCGGCGACCCGAATCACGCGCCACCTGTGCAGCAACTTCCGTTTCAGCCGGGAATCGGCCGACTGCGTGCGGGTCCGCTGCTATGTCCAGCTGTACGCTTCGAGCGGCCCCGCCGAAGCCGGCGATCCCTTCGGCGCCCCGCTGGACGGCAAGGTGCTGATCGGCGAACTCGACGACCTCTGCCGCAACGACGGCGAGGGCTGGCGCATCGCCGAACGCCGCGCCTGCTTCGTCCTGCACGGCGAATGACACAGGGAGAATCCAACGATGTCAGACAATCAGGACCGCTGGGGCATCCCCGGCACCTACGTATTCGATTTGCGGCTGTCCCGCCGCGGCTACGCCATCAACAAGATGTGCCACTCGCTCCGACTGGCGGAAAACCGCGATCTTTATCTCGCCGACGAGGAAGCCTACATGGCCCGCTTCGGGCTCGACGACGAGCAGAAACAGGCGGTGCGCGAGCGCGACTGGCTGCGCCTGACGCAGCTGGGCGGCAACCTGTTTTTCTTCCTCAAGCTCGGCGCCACCCTCGGCCACGGCCTTTACCCGATCGGCGCGCAGATGCGCGGCGAAAGCTATGAGGACTTCATGAAAACCCGCAACGTTCCAGGAGCGACCTGATGGCCAAGATAGTCGCCGGTATCGGCTCGTCCCACGTCCCCTCCATCGGCCGGGCCTACGATCAGCAGAAACAGACGGACCCCGCCTGGCAACCCCTGTTCGACGGCTACGAGCCGGTCAAGCGCTGGCTCGCCGAAGAGGTCAAGGCGGACGTCGTCATCCTGGTTTACAACGACCACGGCACCGAATTTTTCCTGGACCGTTATCCGAGCTTCGCGCTGGGTGTCGCCGACAGCTACCGAGTCGCGGACGAGGGCTACGGCAGGAGGCCTCTGCCCGACTTTCCGGGCGCACCGGAATTCTCCGAGCACCTCGCCAACTCGCTGGTCGCCGACGAATTCGACCTGACGCTGTGCCAGGAAATGGATCTGGACCACGGATTCCTGACCGCGATGCCGCTGCTCTGGTCGCACGATGACGACAGCTGGCCGGTACAGGTGGTGCCGCTGCTGGTCAACGTGATCCAGCACCCGATGCCCAGCGGCAGGCGCTGCTACAAGCTCGGACAGGCGCTGCGCCGGGCCATCGAGTCCTTCCCGGAGGACCTGCGCGTTGCCGTCGTGGGGACCGGCGGCCTGTCGCACCAGCTCAACGGCGAACGCTTCGGCTTCATCAACGAGGACTGGGACCGCCAGTGGCTGCAGGACATTCGGCAGCAGCCTGAAGTGCTTGCGGACCTGTCGCACAAAGAGGTCATGACCGCCGCCGGCGCCGAGGGCGGCGAGGTGATCATGTGGCTGGTGATGCGCGGCGCCCTGTCGCCGCAGGTGCGCGAAGTGCACCAGTTCTACTACGCGCCGATGACCACCGGCATCGGCCTGCTGGCGCTGGAAGACGACGCCGGCTGAGAACAAGTCTCAAGCAGCCTCCGGGGCCCGATCACAGGCGCCCCGGAGCAATACAAAAAAGGAGAACAATATGAGTGCATCCACTGAAAACCGCGGCGTCGTGTACAAGGGTCCGGGTGAAGTTGCCGTCGAATCCATTCCCTACCCGAAACTCGAGCTCGGCAACCGCAAGTGTGACCACGGCGTCATTCTGAAAGTCGTCACCACCAACATCTGCGGCAGCGACCAGCACATGGTCCGCGGTCGCACCACCGCCCCGTCCGGCCTGGTGCTGGGCCACGAGATCACCGGCCTTGTCGTCGAAGCCGGCCGCGACGTCGAGTTCATCAAGCCCGGCGATCTGGTATCGGTACCGTTCAACATCGCCTGCGGCCGCTGCCGCAACTGTAAAGAAGGCAAAACCGGCATCTGCCTCAACGTCAACCCGGCGCGTCCGGGCGCGGCCTACGGCTACGTCGACATGGGCGGCTGGGTCGGCGGCCAGACCGAATACGTCATGGTGCCCTACGCCGACTTCAACCTGCTGAAATTCCCGGACAAAGATCAGGCGATGGAAAAGATCAAGGACCTGACGCTGCTGTCCGACATCTTCCCGACCGGTTTCCACGGCTGCGTGACCGCAGGCGTCGGTCCGGGCTCCACCGTCTACATCGCCGGCGCCGGCCCGGTCGGCCTTGCGGCCGCCGTTTCCGCCCAGCTGCTGGGTGCTGCCTGCGTCATCGTCGGCGACATGATCGAAGACCGCCTGGCCCAGGCCCGCAGCTTCGGCTGTGAAACCATTGACCTGACCCAGGACGGCGACATGGCCGACAAGCTCGAGGTCATCCTCGGCGAGCGCGAAGTCGACGCCTTCGTCGACTGCGTCGGTTTCGAAGCCCACGCCTGCGGCTGCAACCACGGCAAGGAAGCGCCGGCCACCGTGCTGAACTCGGCCATGTCGCTGACCCGCGCCGGCGGCCAGATCGGCATTCCGGGCCTGTACGTGACCGAAGACCCGGGCGCGGTCGACGACGCCGCCAAGCACGGCGCACTGAGCATGCGTTTCGGCCTCGGCTGGGCCAAGTCCCACAGCTTCCACACCGGCCAGTGCCCGGTGATGAAGTATCACCGCCCGTTGATGCAGGCGATCCTGTTCGAGAAGGTGAAGATCGCCGATGCGGTCAACGTCCAGGTCATCAGCCTCGACGAGGCGCCCAAGGGCTACGCCGATTTCGACGGCGGCGCGGCGAAGAAATTCGTCATCGACCCTCACGGCACCGTGGCTGCCTAAAGAAGCGCAGTCTGAACCAGCGCCGGCACGGGAACCGAATTCCCCTGCCGGCGCGTCCATCCCCAGGGCTTAAGCCCTGTCCATCCGCGCACAGGTCTCAACGCCCATGAAAAGCATGACTGACGGGGCGCCGGTGGCGCCCGACTACATTCCCAATATCCGACGCCTGCGCGCAATGGTGGCTGTCGCCGAGAGCGGCAGCGTCATCGGTGCAGCCGAATCACTTCACCTGGCCCAGCCGACGGTGTCTCGTGCGATCAGCAACCTGGAATCGGAACTCGGACAGGCGCTCTTCGAGCGCCACCGCAGCGGGATGCGCTGCACCGCCGCAGGCGATATCGTACTGCGGCGGTTTCAGCGGGTACTGCACCATCTGGAGGAAGCGGATCGGTCGCTGCCGCAGGAGGGACAGGTCAAGAGGGGGCGTCTCGCCCAACACATCAGCTATCGCCAGATGCGCGTGCTGGTGACGCTGGCCAACTTGCATTCGGAAGCTTTGGCCGCCCGTCAGCTGTCACTGGGAACGGCGGCCATTGGCGGCCACCTTAGGGAACTCGAAAAGAAGCTCGGACTATCCCTGTTTCTGCGTACCCGGCAGGGTCTGAAGACGACGGAATGCGGCGTGGCCCTCGCCCGTCATATCGGACTGGCGCTTCGCGAGCTTATCTGGGTGCCGGACGACCTTGCCGCCTGGCATGGCCAGTCCGCCGGCCGCCTCGTCATAGGTGCGATGCCGTTTGCCGGCAGCCTGCTGGTACCGCAAGCCGTTTCACAGCTGCTGAAAGAATTTCCCGGCATCAGCGTCAGCATCCTGGACGGCACCTACGATGCCCTGATGGACGCGTTGCACAAGGGCGAAATCGACATTCTCGTCGGCGTGCTAGGGGGCGGCCAAACGCCTCAGGGTATATCCGAAGTCAACCTGTACACAGATCGACTGACGGCCGTGGCACGACGTGATCACCCGCTCGCCGCCTGCGCTTCGCTGAAGCTGTCCGATCTTCTCGAGGCTCAGTGGATTGCCCCGCGCCTGGGCTCACCCGCGCGCCGTCGCTTCGACGAGGCATTTCTGGACGCAGGCCTGACGCCGCCTGAGGTCGCGGTCGAGTCCGGCAACCTCGTCGCCCTTCATACGCTGCTGCTGGACAGTGACCGCATCACGCTGATAACGCCGACCTGCGCCGCACTCTGGGACAGACAACTGGCGATACTGCCGGTCCCCATTTCCGGCGGTAGCCACAGCATCAGCTACTACAGATGCGACGCACAACCGACGTCGCCTACGCTGGACCGCTTCTGTCACCTTCTGGCCACAGTCGCGCAGAGTCTCGAACCCGCCGACGGAGCCGTGCTCTAAAACTCCGTGCCCACTGACACCAATCGATCTGTAAGGCGATCGATGTGATGGCTCCGGAACCACGGCTATTCGCGCCGGGCCGGCGCTCCTACGATACCCTGGTGCTGCATTGCCCGTAGAAGCCGCGCCCCCGCGGCGAAAAGGCCTTGCTTGGCTCCGTGCCGGATTTATTCGCGGCGGGGGCGCCGCTCCCACATGGACTCCCTAGCAAGGTCTGAAGACGGGCACCTTCTGACCGTTTTCACTGGCCACGAACTCGACCCTCACCGGCTGGCCGATACGCAGGCTGCCGAAGTCGTCGGTCACCACATTGGTCAGCACCGTCGGCCCTTCCTTGAGGGTGACGTAGGCGATGCAGTAGGGAGGGTCCGCCCGGTTCAACACGCTGTAAGAATAGATCGTGCCCTGACCGCTGACTTCGCACCATTCGGTATTGGCGCTGCCAGTGAAAGGGCTGTGCGCGCGCGGGTAGTGGAATACCTTGCCGGTGTCGAGGCAGCGCTTGAGCAGCAGAATGCCATCATTGGCGGCATCCCAGTACTGTTGGGTCTCGAGCCAGGGTTGCGGTGACGGAATAGTACGTTCATTCATGATCAGGCCTCCCGTTCCAGAATAAGAGTTGCACTGCCGTGCCGCGCGCCAAGCTGGCCGCCGGTACCATGCGCCAGCGCCAGCCGGCAGTCCGGTACCTGAACCTCGGGGTGTGCCTCACCGCGCACCTGGCGTACCGCCTCGATCAGCTTGGTCATGCCGCCACGGTTGCCGGGATGGTTGCTGCAAAGGCCTCCGCCATCGGTATTGACCGCCAGCTTGCCGACGCCGGAAATTAGCCCGCCGTCGGCGACGAAGCGCCCGCCCTGCCCCGGTTCGCAAAATCCGAGGTTCTCCAGCTGGATCAGCACGGTGATGGTGAAACTGTCGTACAACGACGCGTACTGGATGTCGCGGGGCGTCACACCGGCCTGGGCAAAGGCCTCGGCGCCGGTCTGAACGCCACCCGACGCCAGGATATCGAAGTAGCCGCCGTTCAGGTGTTTGACGGTAAAGCCGGCTCCGATCGGCGTGACCAGCGGCCGTTTCAGGCTACGTGCCACCTCGGGGTGCGCCAGCACCACCGCGCCGCCGCCATCGCTGATGACGCAGCAGTCCAGCCGGTGAAGCGGGGTCGAGACGACGGGCGACTCCAGCACGTCCTCGACCGTCACCACCTTGCGCAGCATGGCGTTGGGATTGTGCTGTGCGTGATGGGACGCCGCCACCTTGATCCAGGCGAGCTGCTCGGAGGTGGTACCGTGCTCGTACATGTGACGCATCGCGCACATGCCGTAGACATTGGTGACCACCGGCCCGTAGGGAAGCTCGAACTGGGCCTCCCCGGTGCTTTGCGCCTGCTTGAGATGGCTGGCTGCCGGCGAAAACTTCTCCGCGCGCGGCCGTCCGGCCTGGGTGATCAGGGCGACGCGGCATTTGCCGGCCGCGATCGCCCGTGCCGCGTGCTCGACCAGGTTGATATAGGCCGAGCCCCAGGTTTCGGTGGTATCGAGGTGGCGCAGTTTCAGCCCCAGATACTCGACTACCGACAGAGGCCCTGCCCCCTGCGATTCCCAGCCCGGCACATCGCCGGCACAAAAATATCCGTCCACATCCTCGAGCGTCAGTCCCGCATCCTGCAGCGCACCGAGCGCCACTTCGGCATGGAGTTGTCCAAGCGACTTGTCGACCGCATGGCGTGTCGGGTGCTCGTAGGCGCCGACAATATAGGCCGCACCTTTCAGACTCATAATCGTTATCCTCTTCGAGTTCATACTGCGGCCAATAGCTGAAGCATGAACGCTTCATCATTGGCCGCAGGCCCATGCGAATGCCGGGTTGATCGCTCAGCGTGGGGTAAGGCGAACCGCACCGTCGATGCGGATCATCTCGCCATTGAGATAGCGGTTGGCGGCGACGTGCCCGACCAGCTCGGCAAACTCCTGAGACCGCCCCAGCCGGCGCGGGAACGGAATGCCGTCGGCGAGCGAGCGCGCCACCTCGTCGGAGAGATTACCCAGCAACGGCGTTTCGAAGATGCCCGGCGCAATGGCCATCACGCGTACGCCGAACTGCGCGAATTCACGCGCCAGCTGAATGGTCAGCGATGCCAGCCCGCCCTTGGAGGCGGTGTAGGCCGCCTGACCGATCTGGCCTTCGAACGCGGCCACCGAGGTGGTGAACATCACCAGTCCCCGCTCGCCCTGCTCGTCCGGTTCCGCGGCGATCATCTGCGCCGCCGCCAGCCGGGTCATGTTGAAGCCACCGACCAGATTCAGGTTCAGCACCTTGACGAAATCCTCCAGCGGCATCGGACCATCGCGCCCCACCACGCGCCGGACAGCACCGCCACCGGCGCAATTGACCAGAAGCCGTGCCACGCCATGCACCTCGCGCGCCGCGTCGATCGCCGCGCTGGCGCTGTCCGGATCGGTGACATCGCAGTGTATCGCGATGCCACCGATCCGCTGAGCCACTGCCTCGGCGCGTTCCAGCTGGACGTCCAGTACCGCCACCCGGGCGCCGAGCGATGCCAGATGAACAGCCGTCGCCTCCCCCAACCCTGATGCGCCGCCGGTGACCAATACCGCTTTTCCATTGATATCCATGATGATTTGCCCTCGATACTCCGGAAATTCCGCTTACTGCGTCACGATCAGGGCATCCAGCGCAACCACGCCCTTGCCTTCGCCGTAAGCCACCAGCGGGTTGATGTCGACTTCGCTGATCTCCGGATGATCGAGCATCAGCTGGCCCACTTTCGAGACCACCCTGGCCACCGCGTCCAGATCCACCGGCGGCGCGCCGCGGAAGCCATCCAGCAATTTCGCACCCTTGAGCCGACGCAGGCGCTTGACGATGGTCTCGTGCGGCAATGCTGGCGGCAGCAGCTGGACGTCACCGAGCGCTTCGACCCAGACCCCGCCCAGGCCCACCATCAGGATCGGGCCCCATTGCGAATCCCGGCTGGCGCCGACCACCAGCTCAAGACCCGGCTCGCCCATGGCCTCCACGAGGACGCCATCAAGCGTCAGTGACGGCGCTGCACGATCGATATTTGTCTGCAGTTTCTCCCAGGCGCTGCGTAACGCCGCTTCATCCTGAATATTGAGCAGGACGCCACCCACCTCGCTCTTGTGTGCGAGCGTGGCCGCCTGGGCCTTGATGACCACCGGATAGCCCACCTTGGCCGCAATGCGCACGGCTTCGTCGGGTGTGGTCGCCAGTTCACCGGCCGGGGTCGGAATGCCCAGCGCCTGCAGCGCCTTCTTGCCCACCCATTCAGCCTGGGTACCGTTCCCAAGCTCCAGGCTGGCGACGGCTGCCGCGTCCTGTACCTGATCCGGCAAACCCGCTTCGGCCTGACGGCGACCGAGAGCCGTAATGCGGGACAGCGCCCGTAACGCGCGTTCCGGAGAGCGCATCACGATCGCCCGGTGCTGCCGGGCCAGCTCGACAAACTCCGCGCTCGGTTGCACGTCTTCGTTGTGCATCACATAGATCGCCGGCTTGTCGCTTGCCGCCTTGCCGTCGAGGAAGTGCTTCAGCCAGACGACCGACGCCTTCGGATCGGGCATCGCCATCGAGATCAGCAGGCTGCCAACCGACGGATCCTCGAGTACCGCCGCGGTGCCTTTTTCGATCAGGTCCGGCTTGTAGGCGCACAGGGTGCCGAGGTCTAGTGGGTTGCGCGGCGGCAGGAAGTCCGGCAGGTGCTCGCGAAGGGATTCGGCCTGGGCCTCGGCCAGGGCCGGCAGCTCCAGCCCCAGTGGCTCGACATAGTCCTGGGTCAGGCCGCAGATGGCGCCTGATGCCGTGATCAGGCCCAAACCGCCGGTCGGCGCCTTCGGATAGCGCAACAGCAGCTGGCCCACGTCGATGGCTTCCTCGAGACTGTCCACCACCGCGACACCCGCATCTTCGACCATCAGGCGCATCGCCGCATAATTGCCGGCCAGCGCACCGGTATGGGATTTCGCCATCTCCTGGGAGCGCTCGCTGCGTCCCGGATGCAGCATTACGACCGCCTTGCCCGCCGCCCGGGCCGCGCGCACCGCCGCGAGAAAATCGGGGGCCGAGCGGATCTGCTCGGCGTAAACAATGATGGCGCCGGTATGCTCATCCTGAGCGAAGAACTGGATCATTTCCGCCAGCCCGACCTGGGCTTCATTGCCGGTGGTCATCATATAGGACAGCGGCACGCCCCGGGCCTGCAGCGAGGCGGCGATATGAGCGCCGATGCCGCCGCTCTGCGCCACTACCGCGACTGCAGGCCCCTGCGCCGGGTCGAGACGGGGCGGCAACACCAGCTCCACCATCATTACGTAGAAGGCATCGACGTAATTGAAGTACCCGACGGTGTTGGGCCCCAGCAACGTCAGGCCGCCGGCACGTGCGACCTCGGCGATTTCGCGTTGCTGTTTGCGCCCCTCATCCCCCATTTCGGCAAAGCCGGAAGCAAAACAGACCGCACCGCGAACACCGCGGGCCACGCAGCCGCGCACGGTATCCAGCACGGCTTCCGAAGGCACCATCAGGATCGCCAGATCCACGCCCTCGGGCAGTTGCGCGACATCGGTCAGGATCGTCCTGCCGTCGAGCTCCCCCCCGCTGCGCCCGACCAGGTGCACCTCGCCCTGGTAGCCGCCGGCCAGCAGGTTGCCCAGCACCACGCGACCGGCGGAACCGGGTTTACTGGACATGCCGATGATGGCGATAGAGCGCGGCTTGAACACCGGTGTCACGTCAGACGCGCTGTTGACCGCCGGATTCTGCGCTGTACGGTTGTCAAGATTCAAAGTATCCATGCTGGTCCTCGTTATAAATTGTATTTGACCGGGAAAATGACGGGCGGATAAAAGGGGTTCAGGAGGGCTCTACCTTTTTGGCACGCTTCTGCAGGAAGTCATTGATCCGCTCCTTGGCCTCAGGCGCCTCCTGCGTCACCGTCGCCATCAGCGCTTCGGTCATCAGGCCATGGGACATCGGCTGTTCAGCGATCAGCGGCAGGGCATTGAGAATGGCGAAGTTGGACAGCGGGGCATTGGACGCGACGCGCTCGGCGAGCTCCCGCGCCTTTGCCAGGCCGTCGCCCGCCGGCGTGACGTAGTGCGCCAGTCCGATGGCGTGACCTTCGGTCGCGCCGACGACATGGCCGGTCAGCATCATCTCGGTGACACGGGAAAAGCCGATCAGCTTGGAGACCCGTACCGAACCGCCGCCGCCGAGGAAGATGCCGCGCTGGCCTTCCGGCAGCCCGAAATAGGTACTCTCTTCGGCAACGCGGATATGCAGCGAGGACGCCAGTTCGAGGCCGCCGCCAACCACAGCGCCATGCAGCACCCCGATCACCGGCACACGACCGAACTGAATCCTGGCGAAGGCGTCGTACCAGGCCCTGGATTGCTGGATGCCCTCGAACGAAGTGCTCTCGGTCAGCGACGTCAGATCAAGGCCGGCACTGAAGTGCTCGCCGGCGCCGGTGAGGATCGCCACCTTGACCGTCGCCGGCAGTGATGCAAAGCACTCCTCGAGCCTGTGGATGACTTCCAGGCTCAGGGCGTTGCGTTTTTTGGGACGGTTGAGCGTGATGGTGGCAATGGGCCCGTCGATTTCGAGCAGCACCAGGTTTTGGGCATCAATGGTATTCGCTGTGTTCATCTTTGTTATCTCCAGTATTGATGGCGTCGCGCCGCCAAAGCCGGTCCGCGCGTAGGCGCTGCCCTACGACGGTCCGACGAATGTCTGAATGCGCAGTGATGGGTGAAAAGCGCTCTGCAGCCGGCTGCACGCGGACCGCAGGCGCCTTTCCGGCGACAGGGTTATTTGGACAGCAACTCGTCCGGGACCTGAATGCCGGCTTCCCGGTAATAGCGCACGGCGCCGGGATGCAGTTTGGCGTTGAGGCCCTTCAGCGGGTCGGCCTTGGGCAGATCGGCCAGCAAGGCGTTGGACTTGGCCATTTCGTTGACATGGCTGAAATATGATTTGGTGAGCTGGTAGGCGACATCGTCCGACAGGTCCTTGCGCACACCCATCATCATCAGGGTCTGCCAGGTGACCGAATCATCGGCGTTCTCCTGTCCCGGATAGGTGTCCGCGGGAATGACCGCCGGCGTCAGCCCCAGTCCTTCCGGAGGCTCGGCCTTGTCGGACGCCAGAGAGAGGAGGCGTATGTTTCGGCTCAGACTCAATTCCGACAATGCCTGAGACCCGAGCGCATAGGTCATGACCAGCACGTCGAACTGACCGTCCTGAAAGCCCTGCGCTGCCACTCCCCAGGGCGCTTTCACGGCTTCGTACTGACCCGAAGACAGACCACCCGACTCCGCCAGGGCAACGATCTGGGCGTTTGCCGCACCGCCCGGGGGGCCGATGAAAATGCGTTTGCCGGCCGCATCCTCCCAGCTCTCGATACCCGAATCCGCCCAGACCATGGGGTGGTAGATACTGGTGGGAACACTGAACAAAGCGCGAATGTTGTCGGCCATAGCCACGCCCTTGTCCCCCAACCCGACATAGGGTTCGGTGCCGTTCGCCAGCGCTTTGAGTCCATTGGGCGGAACCATCGCCGCGTCCAGCGCACCCTGCCCCAGCTTCAGTACCGACTTGCTCATGGTCTGGTTCATCGACAGCTGAACCTCGACACCGTCCCTGGCCCAGTAACTGGCCATGGTCTGGGGCACGAGACCCGAGACACTGCTCGGGGTGCCGGTTTCCATGCTGACCTGCTGGGCATGGGCCGATGCAGCCAGGCTGACCGCAAGCGCACAAAGACCACGCCGAAACCACACTGCTTTGTTCTTCATAGTATCTCCGCCTCTTTGTATTTGTTATGGACGATAACTAATTTACGCAGTGCTCCGATCTTTTGGAAATGCAAAAACAGCCATCCGGTATTACATAATCCGAATCGGCCGCCGCACCCGGGAGCCGATATGTCCCGGTCAGTCGAAATCACCCGCCAAGGGTGAAAGAGGGACCGCTCAGCGGGCTTGTCACCACCGCCCGGGGGGAGCGAAAAAGCGTGAATGGGAAGGCGACCTGCGGGTACCGGGGAGGACATCATCACGGATAAAGCCGGGCCTGGAGGGGCGCCCGGCGCCAAAACGGCGAATGCCAACCGTGGAAGCACACTAACAATGCGGCTCTGACCCGCTACGCGGGACGGCGAGAAGACGCCGCTTCGAAGGCAAGCCGGAGGCCTGTTGAGGGGTTAGTCCCGATACACTTTTTTCAGCAGCCGCAGCAGCTCGGTGCGCTCGCTTTCACTGAGTCTGGCGGTTCCCGCAGCATCGAGAGCCCTGACTTCGAGCCTGAGCTGCCGGAGCGTTTGCTCACCCTGCTTGCTCAGGAAAATGCCATAGGAGCGCTTGTCGGGCTTGCAGCGTACCCGCATCGCCAACCCCAGTTTTTCCAGTCGATTGACCAGGGTTACGACCTGGGGCGGCTCTATAAGGAGCTGCACACCGATGTCAGCCTGCATCAGGCCCGGGTTTTCGTCGATAATCAACATGGCCGTAAATTGTGACGGTCGCAGGTCGTACTCGGCGAGTTTACTGGCGAGGCTTTTGTTCAGATGGACATGAGCCCGCTTGAGGGCGTATCCGACCAGGTCATCAAGAATACTGTCTGACCGGGCGCCCGAATGAGTATTGCCGGCCTCTAGGTTGCGTTCCAGTTTGGACATGGTTTGTCATCACGCGGCAACTTGATAATGTTACCAAGTATAACTATTTTGGCCATAAGGGAGAACTCGCAAGTTAGCCTGATGGCAACACCCTCATCCTGTTCATCCTCTCGGCGTGCAGCACCCGGGACCTGGGCACAGACCCCGGGAGTAATTCGCAGCTTCCCTTCGCCTCTACCTTTCTTCGGGTCCAACGAAAGGCATCGGAGAGGCTGCTGCCTTGATCAGGTCGACACGATACCGATATTCCGGGAGCAGGTAGTTGAAAAAGAAATCCGCCGTGTCCAGCTTTTCCCGATAGAACGCATCCTTGCGATCCACGCATTTGGGCACCGTTCGGGCCCATGTATAGGCTAACAGCAGCAATCCCGTAAGGCGAAGGAAGTTACCTGCGGCGCGATAGGGATACTCGGCATCCTGATGATCAACCAGCATTCCCATGACCTCATCCTGCGCATCGCACAGCGTGTCCAGCCTATCGGCATAAGCCGGGAAGCTGCTCGCCAGGCATCGGCCCTCGTCACGAACCAGGGCCAGGAGTTCCCGCAGACCTTGCCCTCCATCCGCCAGCACCTTGCGCAACAGATCATTCGCCTGAATTTCGTTGGTGCCCTCGTAAATCATCACGATGCGGCTGTCACGCAGCGTCTGCTCGATGCCGTATTCGTTCATATAGCCGTAGCCACCGAACATCTGCAGCGATTTACTCGACAGGCTGAAGCCCTGCTCACTGAAGAACGCCTTGATCACCGGTGTCAGCAGTGCCACGCGCTGCTTCAACGGGGCGTCCATTCCCTCCCCCGCCTGGTGCATCGCGTCCAGCATGTGGGCCGTCCAGTATCCCAGCGCCCGCATGCCCTCGGTGACGGCCCGCAACTCCAGCAGCGTGTGACGGACCGGCGCGTGATAACCGATCGGATCCACTGTCGCGGGTTCGACGCCCGCCGGTCTGGATACCGCTCGCATCTGGCGGCGCTCGGCGGCATATCCGGTGGCGGCCTGCAGTGCCTTTTCAGCATGGCCGAGCCCCTGCAACCCCACGTGCAGCCGCGCCGAGTTCATCATCACGAACATCGCCTTGAGGCCAGTGTGCGGTTCGCCCACCAGCCAGCCGGTAGCGCCTTCGAACGAGAGGCTGCAGGTTGCACTGCCGCGAATGCCCATCTTGTGCTCGATACCAGTGCAGTGCACGCCGTTGTGCTCCCTTTCTCCATCCTGTTCCAGCCACTTCGGCACCAGGAAAAGTGACAGACCGCGGGAACCGGGAGGCGCGTCCGGCAGCCTTGCCAGCACCAGGTGCAGGATATTCCCGGTCATATCCTGCTCGCCGCCGGAGATGAATATCTTGTTGCCATCGAGGCGATAGGAACCACCCGGTTCCGGCTCCGCCCGCATGCGAATCAGGCCTATATCGCTGCCCGCCTGCGGCTCGGTGATGCACATCGTCGCCAGCGCCTCGCCACTGACGATCAACGGCAGATAACGCTCCTTGAGCCAGGGTTCCGCCAGTTCACTTAGGCATTCGTACGCCCCCTGGGCGATGCCCGGGTACATGGCCCAGGCATGGTTGGCGGATGCGAGCATCTCCAGCAAGGCGACATTCAGCAACTGTGGCAGGCCCTGGCCGCCATCCTCCTCGGCGCAGCACAGTGACGGCCAGCCGCTCTCGACATAGCGGCTGTAGCTCTGCGCGAATCCGGTCGGCGTCGTAACGGTACCATTATCGAAGCGGCATCCCTCGGCATCGCCGCGGGCGTTCAGCGGCGCCAGCTCGTTCCGGGCGAACTTGCCGGCTTCATCCAGTACCTGGCGCGCAAGCTCCGCATCCAGATCAGAATGCCGCTCCCATCCGGCCCAGTCCAGCGGCGCCTCGAGCCACTCCTCTATGATGAACTGCATATCCCGCAATGGTGGGTTGTAATTGGACACTGTATGCCTCCGGCTTGGCTACGAAACACGATAAAAAAGGCCCCGCCCGGGCGGGGCAACTCTGCTTCTGTGCTTGATTGAAGGGAAAATCAGCACACTTCGAACAGCTCCAGTTCGACGGTATCGGGGCGCCGGATACCGGTCCCGATAAACAGGCGTTCGCAGATCCATTTCAGACTCGGCGACGCTGTCTCGAACGAGGGGCTGCAGCGAAAATAAACCTGCGAGGGATCGACACTCTCCCCTCTCAGCAGGCGCTCGGTCGTATCCGAATCGGCCACGCGGATCGCACGGTTCTGGACAAAGATGTAGTCGCCAGCGTCGGTCTCGATGGTATAACGGGCATCCAGTTCGGCCATGCGCGGCGTTACGATCAGCTGGTAGTCGGCGCCTCCGGGCAGCACTCGCCCTTCCCAGCCGTCGCCTGCTACATGACCGCCGAGAATCGGGATTAGACGCCGTTGCCCATGCTGGGTCATGCCGACCTCCTGCGGGTTGTCGATCTGGGCCTCAAGGCGGGCAAAACGCTTCAGGGATGGATAGGCATTCGTCATTCGCGTCACCTCTGCGGCATGTCCTTGAGCGAGTAACCGGGACTGGCGGTGGCGTCGTCCGGGATCTGCGGAATGGTATCGTTCCAGGCCAGCCACTGATCGCGCATCGCACTTAGCCGCTCCGGCTCCCGCCGGGCCAGGTTGGCGCGCTCGCGCGCATCGCTGGATATGTTGAACAGGTACTCGTGCTCGTCGACCTTCAGATACTTGTAGTCCCCCAGCCGCAATGCCCGCTGGCTGCGGTGCTTCATGCGCCAGTACATCGGGCGCTCGAACTGTTCGACCTCGCCACGCAGCACAGGCAACAGCGACACCCCGTCCACCGGATACTCGGGGTCAACTTTGCCGTTACCGGCCTCCAGCAGGGTACGGGACCAGTCCATCGTCATGCAGTGCTGCATGCTGACCGTGCCGGGCTTCACCACCTTCGGCCAGCGCACGATCCAGGGCACCCGAATGCCGCCTTCGGTGAGGTCCATCTTTCCTCCCACCAGCGGCCAGTTGTCGGAAAAGCGTTCGCCACCGTTGTCGCTGGTGAAGACGATCAGGGTGTCCTCGGTCAAGCCCTGCGCCTCCAGCGCAGCCATCAGCTGTCCGATGCCTTCGTCCATGTGATGAATCATGCGTCGGTAGGTATGGATATTGCCTCCGTCCAGATGGAACAGGTTGCTTTCGGAAATCTCTTCGGCCACCTCGGCGTCGTCACGGGTTTCCCAGGGCCAGTGCGGCGCGGTGTAATGCAGGCTGAGAAAGAAGGGTGCGCCATCCCGGGCCGCAGCCGCCCGGCGATTGACGAACTCGACCGCGCGTTCTGACAACAGGTCGGTCATATAGCCGACCTCCCGGTGCTCCTCCTCGTTTATCCAGAGATCATGATCACCACGCCCGCTCCGGTGGGTGAAGTAGTCGACGCCACCGGCCATGATGCCGTAGAACTCGTCATAGCCCGAGGCACGGGGGCCGAAATGCGGCGGATAGCCGAGGTGCCATTTGCCGATCAGGCCTGTGTAATAGCCGGCCTTCTGCAATTGCGAAGTCAGTGTCGGAATATGCGGCGGCAGGCCCAGCGTGCTGCTTCCCTTGCTGCGACTGTGAATCGGTTCCTCCAGCGCGCCGCGCAGACGGTACTGGTAGGCCATGGTCATCAGCGCGAACCGTGTCGGCGAACAGACAGGAGAGTTCGAATAGCCATCAAGGAACAGCATCCCCTCTTCCGCCAGACGGTCGATATTGGGCGACACCCGACCGAACTGGGCCTCGCGGCCGCCGTAGCATCCCAGGTCGGCATAGCCCAGATCGTCGGCGACGATATAGATAATGTTTGTCATTGCTGAAGTACCTTCGAATACACTG
The DNA here is from genome assembly GCA_013373085.1 of Oceanospirillaceae bacterium. Lineage (GTDB taxonomy): Bacteria > Pseudomonadota > Gammaproteobacteria > Pseudomonadales > Balneatricaceae > Marinobacterium_A. Next base: position 100,966 of record JABXIM010000044.1, read on the forward strand.
TTTTGCTTCCCGCCCAGTAGTGACCCAGACAGAGCGCCGCCGCCAGCGCGAAACCGGCCAGATCCCAGCCCGAATCGGGCACAAACAACAGCACCGTCGCGCCGAGGCGCAGTCCGATCTCATACGACCGCAGCCGGGTACGATCGAAGCCGGTCAGCGCGGTGGCAAGCAGGTAGATCCCGACCGCGAGCTTGAGGATCAGCCAGAGCCAGGGCAGCAGCTCGAACGCGGCGCCAGCCTGCTCGACGATCAGCAGCAGCGGGTTGTAGGCGAAGATGAACGGAATGACGAAAATCATGATCCCGACCTTGGATGCCTGTACCGAGGTCGCGATCGGGCGCCCTCCCGATATGCTGGCGGCCGCGTAGGCCGCTATGGCTACCGGTGGAGTGATCGCCGATGCAACGGCAATCAGAAACACGAACATGTGTGCGGTCAGCGGCTCCAGCCCCAGTTGCTGCATGGCCGGAATGGCGATGGTCGCCACCGTGACGTAGGCCGGCAGCGTCGGCATGCCCATCCCGAGGATGATGCAGCACACCGCCGCCGTGATTAGCGACAGCATCAGCGAATCCGTCACCATGCTGCTCAGCAGGATGCCGAACTTCACCGGCACGCCGGTTACCGAGAGCGCGGAGATCACGAGACTGACGGCGGCAATCGCCATCAGCAGTTGCGCAAAGGTGCTGCCACCGTCACAGAGGCACTTCACCAGCTTCACCGGCTTGGCGCGCACCTCGGGGTTGATCAGGCTCAGCGGAAACAGCAGCGCCAGCGCCGAAATCGATGCCCCGGACGGAGACATGCCGGAAATCAGCAGTATCACGATGACCGCCAGCGGCAGGAAGATCAGCAAAAGGTTCAGGTAGTCCTGGCGGGTCGGCCGGTCGAGTTCGGACTCGCTATCGGACTTTACCTTGATGCCCAGGCGCCGGGTTTCAAAGACGATCATCGCGAACAGGCTGCAGTAGTAGGCGATTGCCGGCACCAGTATCGCCACTATCACGGTGAGATAACTGACACCGACGAAATCCGCCATCACCAGCGCGGCGGCCCCCATGATCGGCGGCATGATCTGACCGCCGGTCGATGCCGCCGCTTCGACGGCGCCGGCGAAGTTGGGCGTAAAGCCCCGGCGCTTGATCATCGGAATGGTGACGACACCGGTACCGACCACGTTGCCCACCGCACTGCCCGAAACCGTACCGAACAGCGCCGACGACAGCACCGCGGCATGCGCTGGTCCGCCGGCGGTACGTCGCATCCACGAAAACGCGATACGGATCATCGAATCACCGGCACCGACGCCCTCCAGCACTGCGCCGAGAATAATGAACGGGAACACGGTGGTGACAACGACGGAAAAGGTACTGCCGAGAAGACCGGCATCGAGACTGTAAAGCAGATTCTGCGCCAGCGTCTCCTCGACGCTGCCGCTCACGGTACGCAGCGGGCCGGGCCAGAGGTGGCCGGTCGCCATATAGGCAATACCGAAAATGCCCAGCAACGCCACCGGCGCACCCCAGATCCGCCAGCAGAAGAACAGCGCACCCGTCGAGGCAAGCAGGGCTATCCACATCTCGCGAGAGCCGAACAGGAACATCGACTGCTCCAGCATGATGCTGACATCATAAAAGGACCAGCAAGACCAGAGCAGACCGACGGTCAGAACCGCGCCGCACAGCGTGACCCAGCCGGGCTGGCGCTCATCTCCGGGACGAAGCAGTCCCAGGAACACCACCAGCACGCAGAGGGCGAAGAAGCTCGCCCGGAAGAATATCATCGGGAACGGTCCCAGCCGGAAATCACCGATCGCCGGCATGACGTTCGCCAGCCCATACAGGCTCACGAGCAGGCTGAGCACCGAGGTAAGCCAGAACAACGGTTTTCTGGCGACAGACGTACAGGAAGACATTGCAACCTCCAGGGGAGCGGCGGCTCGGCGCCGCGGAAGCAGAGATACCATCGGAACCGGGTAGCTGACCCGGTATGGAAGCTGGATCAGCCCGGCTTCCTAGTTGGCGGACAGTGCTTCCGGCACCCCAACCCCGGCGTCACCGCCGGACGCAACGGTTTCCATACTGATCTGCTGGGCATTGACGGTTGCGGCGACGCTGACCGCCATGAAACACAGACTGCGCCGCAGCCACTTTGCAGGGTTGTTCATATCATCTCCGACTTCTTTTATTTGTTATGTGTATTAACTAAATTACCGTCCCCCGCTAGGCACTGTAAAATAAAGAAATCAGTCGCCAATCGTTCAAAAATGTATAGAAGGATTCGGCAACCACACACCTCTCCTATGCCACGCGTACCGATAAAATTTTCGGAAATATCAGAAAGCTCAGAAAACTAACTATTTATCGCAGAGATCAGGATGTATTTCGGTACGAAATTGGCCATCACCAGATGGCAACGCCACCGAACGCCATGCATAGGAAAAAATAATTAAACATATTAAATATTTATTGAGCTCCCGGCATAGCCGAGGCAGGACGATGGGTACAGGGCAACAACCCCGCAGCGCAAGCTACAACCGGAGCCTCGGGGTCTGAGTGCCTGGATGGCGCAGATCAAGTCGGGGAAGTCGTTCAGCCCCTGATGGCAGGTTGTCCCAACAGTGCGCAGACTGAAGCGTCTCGTGTACGAAGAAAAGCCGGCCCCAAGGGGGCCGGCCGAAGGAAGGGTATGTCGCGCCCGCAGGCGCCAATTTCACATCAGTGAACGAAAGTCTTGAAGCGATAGGTCATGTTCAGACCGACTTCGGTGGCCTCTTCACCGCGGTCGTTCTCCGCATACAGCACACCGCCACCCAAGGTCAGGCCCTTGGTCAGATTGTAGTTGGCGCCGATGCTGTAGCCTTCGTTACCGCCACCGCCGAGCTGAAACGTCCCGGCCGGGTTGTACGAATCCCAGGCCTGGGTGTAGTTCACGCCAACTTTCCACTTGCCTTTGCTCCAGTCGAAACCGACATGGACCTGCTCATCGTCGACATGGATATCCGCCTTGTCGTTGTTGTAATCCTCGTAGGCGTAGTAGGCGCTGCCGCTCACCGTCGCGCCGGATTCAAGCTTCTTGCCGACCTTGAAGCCGACGTCGGTGTTCTCCTGCAGCATGTCTTTATTAATGACGTGCACGGAGGTGTGGATAATACCGGCGCTCAGCGCATAGCCCGCTGCTGTCTTGCCGTTCCACTGCAGCGCCAGCTCGTACTCGTCATCCTTGAGTCCGAGATTGTTCCAGCTGTCCTGTTTGTCCGGAATACTGCCGCGGACCCCGTCGTATCCGGCGTAGGTGTCCTGCAGGTTGATCGAGGCGCCAAACATAAAGCCGTTCCAGACCGGCGACTCGTAGCCGATCTTGATGGCGTCGGCCGTATCGCGGGACATGGAACGCCAGTCGCCGCCGACGATGCCGTTGGGCCAGTCCCAGTTGTAAGGATTTCCTCCCTCACGAATGGTGCCGCCCGCGAACGGAAGGTTGCCCCACCAGGGAATAATACCGGTAAAAGCGCCGTGCCCGACGGCAATACCGACCCGGCCCGATTGCTTGGGTTTAAGACGATCCGCTGCGCCGTCGTCTTCACCGAGGTAGAAGTTACCGTAACGGTCGCTCTTCAACTCGATCGAGAGTTCGTCGATCTGGTCATCGTCGAGCCAGGCGTCGTCGAGCTGAATCGCCGTGTGCAGCTTCCACTGAAAGCGGCCATGATTGACAGTGTCGAACAGGTAGGTCGGGTCGATCGTGGTCGACCCGGTATAGTAGTACGGCAGACCACTGTTGATATTGTCCTTGTCCGACTTGACGTCTGCCGAGTAGTCCACCGATGAAAAGCCTGCATGCACACCCAGCCCGAGTTCAAGACCCAGGCCCTCTTCCTGGGGGGCTTTCTGAAATCCGGCCGCGGCGACCTGTCCGGAAGCCAGCGCCAGCAGCACGGCGCCGGCAAGAGCGGACTTCTCGACCACCAGCCTCTTTCGACCAAAACCCACTGCCTTTACAGCAGAGGAACGACGACCTTCCCGAGCAAGACGATTACGCATTATGTTTCCTTATATTTAGAGTTTATTATTGAATTCAAGAAACTCCGCACAGAGGGATATGCACGGACTGTTCTATCAGTGTCGCGAATCAAATTTAAAATTTTTTCAGCATCATTCCAGCTAAAAATCCGACCAGCCATTCAACCGACTTTATTTAAAAAGTTCATTGAATAAATACTGCGATCAGTTCTGTGCTGACTACAGGCTTTCAGCTAACGATGCCTTCAGAAGGTTCACCCATCCTGAGATCAACCTATCCTAAGATTCACCTATCCTAATCCCATAAGCCGGAAACCCAGGGAGTCTGGGGGCCTGCAGACATAATCAGACCGGTACGAGCACGCTCTCGCGTACTACTGCCGTCGAGAGCGATGCTCCTTCCAGAGCCGTTTAATTTTCACTGAACGCGGGATAATTCGTCGCTTCAACCTGCCCAGGAACGATTCAAAACGGATCGGTTCAGCTTTATTTATAGACGCGATGACATTTGACGGAGCAGTCGAAAAAGTTGCACACCGCCAACGTACCTTGAGAAAATCCATTGGGTCTCCGATGATTATTGTTTTTATATCTGACCTATAATGTACGGAGTACCTTTTCTGTTGTAAAATGCTAAAACAGCTTCCCAATATTACAAAAATGTATGGATCCACGACATCTCGTTTACCTCGCAGTGATACTGGACAAGGGGTCGATAACCTCCGCCTCCAAGCACCTGCTCGTCGCCCAGCCGACGCTCACGCGCGTTATGGCCACACTCGAAATGCAGGCTGGCACGCAGCTCTTTTCCCGCAGCCGGTTCGGGGTGAAAAGCACGCCGATGGGAGATGCCCTGGCCCGGGAAGGACGCGCCATCATGCGCACCATGGAGATGGCGAAAGAGCAGGTTTCCCGCTACCGCACCGGTCTGAACCTGCAGCTGCGGGTCGCTACCGGACCGATGATCGGCATGGCGATCATTCCGGAGCTGATCGATCGGCTGACCCGCAAGCATCCACGAATGGCGATTACCGTCACATCCGACACGCCGTCCATGGCACTCGATGATCTTCTGGATGACCTGCACGACGTGGTCATAGCCCCGGCTCCGCATGAGCGGGCACTGGCAGGTATCCACCGGGAACTCCTGCTGGAAGACGAACTGGGCATATTTTGCGGCACCAGCCACCCGCTGGCGAAACAGGAAACCATTACGGTCGAAGACTTCGAATCGGCGAAGTGGTTGAGTGTGGGACTGGCCAGTCCCTTCGAAGAGCAGTTCATCAAGATGCTGACGGCGGAGGGCATCAAAAAAATCAAAACCCAGACAGTATTCAAGAATGATGCGGCCATGCTGATCGACCTGCTGGCGCGAGGCCACCATCTGGCGGTATTGCCCCGGCTCCCGGTACGAGCGCTCATCGATCCCGACAGGATCACAGAGCTGGACCTTGGATCTGCCAGCCCTAACGAGCGCAACATCTACCTCTGGTCGAATGAGAAGGTGATCGACAGCGACGCCTATCGGTACTTTAAGCAAGAGCTGGAATCCGTCTGCCAGAGTTTGAAAAACCACCCACTGGAGCCGCCGGCATTTCCAGAATGAGCGTCGGGCGCGGATTGCCGCCCACCGCCTGTCACGACCGGATAATTAACGCCCCAGCGCGGTCAAGCGAAACGGGTATCGAGCGTGTAGAGACCATCGGACAGGAGGCGGACCAGGAAATCGACGCAAACGCGCAGGCGCGACGATTCAGCTAGCGTTGTGAATTGACTTCCCAAATCCGTGCCCGCTCTCTTCCCGGCGGGGCGCCGGCCCCACAAGTCGGCACTTTCGTGGGAGCGACGCCCCGTCGCGAAACAGACTCGCATAACCATCTGTTCGCTGCGGGAAGTGCCCTTCGGGTACGCCGTTGCTAAAGGTCACCCTCGCGGCAATACTCACGCGCCTGGGCCGCCAGACGGATATGGGCATTGGCCTCGCCATAGCGGTTATATCCCCCGACACGCTGCACCACTTCGAAGAACACGCCATGCACCTCGCGGGTGTAGAAGTGGAAGAACTCACCGTCGTCATTGCGATCGTACAGAAGGTTCATACTCTGCAGGCGCTCGAGCAGCTCAGGCTCAAGCGCGAAGCGCGCGTCCAGGTCACGGTAGTAATTCTGTGGTACCGGCAGCAGGTTGTCGGCACCGACCGTTTCCGCGGCGGCAAAGATATCCTCGCAACTGAAGGCGATCTGCTGTACCCCGGAGCCCTTGGACTTGCTGATAAAGCGCTGCGCCGAGGCTTCGCGTGCCGCGGTCATGTTGATCGGAATACGCACCCGGCCATTGCGGCTGCTCGCCACCCGGCTGACGACCAGACCGTAGATATCGGGCAGGTCGGTACTGGCTTCGATCTCGAAGTCGAACAGCGATTTGTAGAAGAAGGCTGCCGAGAGGAAATCGGTGTTGGAGACCGTCTGACCGACGTGGTCGATGCGCTGCAGGCCGGCATCGGGCGACGCGTCCGGCTCGACCGGCACAAAATCGATATCGAAGAAACGGAACTTGCCGCGACGCTCGACAAAATACACCAGGCTGTCGCCGATCCCGCGAATGGCCGGAATATTGAGTTCACCCGGCCCCGCCTGATTGGCAAACCGGTTGCAGCGATAACGATCGGCACGCGCCAGCGTCTGGGCCAGGTCCGTGGTGGCGAGCGCCAGCGCACAGACCGATACACCGTGGGCCTGGTAATGTTCATGGGCCTGACTTTGCGGTTCGCGGTTCAACACCAGATTGATATCGCCCTGGCGCATCAGGCTGACATTCTTGGAGCGGTGGCGGTGCGTCTCGCGAAAGCCCAGGCGCTGCAGCAACCCGATCAGCTCCTCGCCGCTCTCGCCTTCGACGGCAAACTCGATGAACTCGACGTCGGTGATTTCCGGCTCCGCCTGCTGCTGTGCCGAGGTCTGTTCCTCGAGCCAGATCAGCGAGCGCATGCCATCGACCGCCTTTTCCAGCGGTGACGAAGCGCGGAACTCGTCGTTGAAGATTTCGTGCGACAGGTAGTCGTCGAACCCCTTGTCCCGGAGGCACTGCACGAACTCGGCCACCGGCAGGTCGCCCTGCCCGGGGAAGCAGCGGAAGTGGCGGCTGTAGTGCAATACTTCCATCTGCAGACGCGGCGCGTCGGCGACCTGCACCAGGGCGATCTTGTCGACGGGAATCTCGTCGCGCAGGCAGTCCAGGGTACAGCCGCGGGCGAACATGTGGAAGCTGTCGAGAATGATGCCGAGGTTGGGGTGGTCGGCACGCTTGACGATATCCCAGGCGACATCGTAATCGGCGACGTAGCGCCCCCAGGCCAGCGCTTCGTAACCGAGCGTAAAGCCCTCCTGACGCGCCAGCTCCGCGAGTTCGTTCAGATCGGCCGCGGCGCGATCCCGGTCGTCGATAACGTGGGGCGAGACATTGCTGCAGATCAGCATGCGCCGCGTGCCCAGTTCATGCATCAACTCGAACTTGCGCTGCGCCCGGTAGAAGTTCTGTTTGCGCCAGGGCTCCGGCATCGCCTCGAAGTCCCGGAACGGCTGCAGGGCGATGATCTCCAGCCCCAGGTCCTCCGCCATCTTGCGCACGTCGGACGGCGTACCGTCGAACTGGGTCAGATCGTTTTCGAAGATTTCGACGCCGTCAAACCCGGCTCTGGCAACAGCGCGAAATTTCTCCTGAAGCGTGCCGGAAATGCTGACGGTGGCCAATGCCCTTTTCATGCTGTAGTCCCGTGGTTTGCCGCCGCGCGTGTCGCGAGAACCGGGCTGCCGGCTCCCGGGGCCGGGAGGCTGGTATTGATGGCTGGATGCAGCTTAAACAGTAAACACAAAGAAAGTGGCTGAAAAATGAATATTAATCGCACCTATATATCACTACTGATATATATAGGACTAAAATACTGACAATAAAGAACTTATTCGATATGCGATCAATATTTACAACTTCACACTATATTTTCTGGAACGCCCCATGTTAGAAAATCGCATCAAGTACCGTCACCTGCAGTGCTTTCTCGAGGTCGCGCGCCAACGCAGTGTCGGCCGCGCCGCCGACATGCTCGCACTGACACAGCCGGCGGTATCGAAAAAGCTCAAGGAACTCGAAGAGATGCTGGGCGTGCGCCTGATGGAGCGCAGCAAGAAGGGCGTCGAGCTTACCCAGTTCGGGGAAATGTTCCTGAAATATGCCAGCGCCAGTGTCGCGGCGCTGCGCGAAGGCGCCGACAGCATTGCCCAGGCGCGCCAGAAGGGTAGAACCCGTCTCAGCGTCGGTGTGCTGCCAACGGTCGCAACCAGTATCATGCCCCAGGCCGTCAAGGCCCTTTACGACAATGACCTTGGCGTCACGTTGAACCTGGTCGCGGGGCCCAACAGCCAGTTGCTGAATCAGCTCAGGGTCGGCGCCCTCGACCTGGTGGTCGGGCGTCTCGGCGCGGTCGACATGATGTCGGGCCTGTCGTTCCAGTCCCTGTTCTCGGAGCGCGTCGCCTTCGTCGTGCGCAGCCAGCACCCCCTGGCCCGCACAGGCGCGCTCAGCGCTGCCGCCTTTAGCGACTATACCCTGCTGCGGCCGTCACCGGAGTCCGCCGTTGCACCGGCTATCGAGAGACTCCTGCTGGCCCAGGGCATTGCTACGCCCAAAGCCTCGATCGAGACGATATCGGACTCCTTCGGCAAGGAATACATCCGCCAGTCCGACGCCATCTGGGTCATTTCTCGCGGCGTCGTGGCCCGTGAACTCTCGACCGGCGAATTCGCCGAACTGCCGCTCGACACGGACGACACCCAGGGGCCGGTCGGGCTCACGACCCGGGCCGACGTTTCCCCGACACCGGCGCTGCAGCTGCTGATGAATGCCATTCGCGATGCCGCTGGCCATTACTCGGGCTCATACTGAAAGCGATATAACAGGCAGGAGAAAAATCAATTTACATTCGATCCCCAGCTTCCAGAATAGATAGACTGGCAACTCCCGGGGCAGCCACCGTACTGCGGAGCCCCCATCCACCCTCCCGCGCCGCTCCCTGCGCCGCCTGTGGCAGTCACAAGTTCCCATAGCCTTCACGGAGAGATCAGATGCTAGACGTACTGGCCACGACAGCGCCCATATTCCTGCTCATCGCGCTTGGTTTGATCGCGGTCAAAACGCAGCTGATGCCCCCGGAGGCGATCCCGGGACTGGGCCGTTTCGTGCTCTATTTCGCCATGCCCGCGCTCATTGTCACGACCCTGGGCAACATGGCGTTCAGCGAAGTCATCGATCCGCTGTACCTGCTGATCTACGGTTCAGGGTCGGTGCTCGCTCTGCTGTTCGGCATCGCCGTCAGCAAGACCCTGTTGCGCGACAACCTCACCGGCAGTGGCGTAAAAGGGATCGGCATGTCGATTTCCAACAGCGCCTTCTTCGGCTACCCGGTATTGCTGCTGGTGTTCGATCACCCGCCGACCAATGCCTTCGCCATGTGCCTGATAATCGAGAACATTCTCATCCTGCCGCTGGCGCTGGTGACGATCGAATACAGCATCGGTCGACAGACCGGTACCACCCTGCTGGAAGCCTGGAAAACCGTTATCGGACGGGTGGCACGCAACCCCCTGATCATTGCCATCGCAGTCGGCGTGCTGATATCCGCACTGAAACTGGAGCTGCCCACAGTGCTCAGCCAAAGCCTGGACATGCTGGCGCGAACCGCCGCCAGCGTCGCGCTGTTCGTCGTCGGCGGCTCACTGGCCAGCACCGGCCTGCGCGGCAACCTCGTCGAAATCGGCACAGTGGCCGCCGGCAAACTGATGATGCACCCGTTGCTGGTCGGTCTGATGGTGCTGGCGATACCCGGACTGGATCCGCAGCTAAAACTCGCCGCGGTGCTGATGGCAGCCATGCCGATGATGAGCATCTATCCGATCATCGGCGGCAATTACGGCTACCGCAATCAATGTTCAGGGATGCTGCTGGCGACTACCGTGCTGTCGTTTGCAACCATCAGCATTACGCTGAGGCTGCTGCTGTAATCAGGGAACCTGCGAATAAGTCCCAATGAGGCTCTGGCTTTCAGCGCGGGCCGGAATCGAGGCGCCGTTTCGATGGCATGCTGGTGGCCTGTCGAGAAGCGGCAACAAAGAGTCCGGTTCGCGCTGCAAGCCCCGCAGGGACCAAATGGGACTTGTTCGCAGGTTCCTTAGTAGTGAGCGGTAGGCAGTAGGCGATACGCCCGGGCGACATAGGCGCCACCCGGTATCGGCAGGTTCAGAGCGGCGCTTCCCGCCCCATGTCAATATGCTTGCTCAGCAACGCCTCTGCCCCCTGCTCATCGTCCTGCATGATCAGGTCGAGAAGTGCCTGGTGATCTGCGATGCTGTCCCGGCCGCGGAACGGGCGCTTGGGCAGCGCCAGTACCTGGTAGCGCATGAACAGCTCAATCACCGAGGCGTGATAACGGATCAGCTGGTTGGAGCCGCAGTTCGAGACGATTGCCATATGAAACTCGCGGTCGGCCTTCTCCCACTCCTGCGCATGGGCGTTTTCATCCTCCAGCATCTGCCTTTCCGCGCAGGTCAGGCGATAGTGTGCGCTGAGCAGGCGGGACTTCCAGTCCATGCTGCTGGCGGTGTTGGCCATCGATTTGCGCAACCCCAGGGTTTCCAGCGTCATCCGCAGCTCCACCAACTCGGCAAGATCGTCCCTGGAAACCGGGTTGACCCGGAATCCCTTCTGGTCCTCGAAGGCGACAAAACCGTCTGAAACCAGCCGCATCAGCGTCTCCCGCAGGGTGTTGACGCTGACCCCGTAACGGGCTCGCAGCTCGTTGAGCTTGAGCTTCTGACCCGGCTTCAGGATACCGGAGACGATATCGTTGCGGAGGCTCTCGTAGGCGGTCTGTCCGACCAGCTTGCGGTCTATGGCGATACTCATGCGCGGACTCGAAAGTATAGGCTTATAGGCGTTTGACCCAATATTACATCAATACCGGGATGGCGCGGTAACGGCACTGGACGCGGGACAGGTGCAGCCGGCACGAAAGCCGACTGGCCGGATGCACGCAGCCAGCGCCGAAACGATCAGTCGATAAGCGTACTGCTGATATCAAACTGCTGCTTGAAACGCTGCACCACCGGGGCCGGATCCTCGACCTTGACGTCGGTGAAGATCTCGAACGCATCGAGCCCCTGGTAGATGAACAGGTCGAAGCCGGAGACGATGCTCAGTCCCTGGCGGTGCGCCTGGACCAGGAACTCGGTATCGAGCGGGGTATAGACGGCGTCGAAGGCCCAGCGTTGACCACCGATCAGCATTGCCGGTATCGGGCAGCCCGGCGTCTTGTAATGCCCCACCGGCGTACAGTTTACCAGGCCATCCGCGGAACGGACCGCATCCGCCAGGTTCGCCTGGTCGACGGCGGTGGCGTTGAACCCCACCGTGTTCATCGCGTCTGCCAGCGAACGGGCACTGTCGGCATTGAGGTCGAAGATCGCCACTTCGCTCGCCCCCAGCTCGAACAGCGCAAAGGCAATGGCGCGGCCGACACCGCCCGCCCCGATCAGCAATACACGCCCGGCCGGCTGCTCGCCGACCCGACCGCGGTAGCCGCGGATGAATCCGGTGTAATCGGTATTGAAGGCGCGGACCATCTCGTCCAGTGCCAGGGTATTGGTCGAGCCCACCAGGTCGACCGCACCATTGACGCTGCCGGCGCTGGCGACGGCAATCTGCTTGTAGGGGAAGGTCACATTGGTACCGCGATAGCCCTGGTCACGCAAAAACGCCAGGGTTTCCGCGAACGCCTTGGGACTGGCGTCTTTGGGCTCGTGCAATTCGTAACTGAGCGGGAGACCGTAGATCTCGCCCAGCATCCGGTGTAACGAAGGTGCGCGCGATTGCTGGATTGACTGGCCGATTAGCCCGAGCTTCAACATTGTTATTCTCCGCAAGACTCGCCGCCGCCGGTAGGCCCATCCTGATCCCCGGCCGCCTGAAACTGGTAACGCTCAAGCCCGCCGACCGGCATCCTGCCTGACCAACGCAGTCGCGTCATTTTGGCCGATACTAATTACATCAACCCGAATTAGTCAATATATATGGTGTTTTAAAAAATATAGGACATTTGCATCGAACAGCTTTCGGGATACCTGACGAGCGCGCGCAGCCATACCTTGCCCCAGTGTCTATGCTTGACGATATACCCGGTAACCTGGGCCGCCAGGTCGATATACGCCCCGGCGTGATCAACAAATGACCAATAAAATCAACATACATACCCAAATCGATATACAAAAAGAACAAAAGCTCACTTTTCATACCGATTTCATTGATACAAAGTGTATACCCAAGTCAGGGTCAGGACCGGTGGTTGCGGTAAGCCCATCAGACTCGAGCCGCTATACCGGTGTGTACATCGACACGACCGGGGCATTGGGCTGAATGACTCAAAAAATATAGGATATTTTTGCTTTAACCCAATACTATTGACCATAGTCAATAGTATTGTTAGCCTCCAAGCATCGACTGACTATCGCATACTGTCGATGCGGCTGAACTTACAATAACCGACCAGCTGAGCGGCCCCCCGTCGCCCGATGGAGATATAAAAATGAAGCGACCGACAACAAAAATCGCCCTTGCCCTTGCCACCGTAGCCACCGCGTTCTGCCTGCAGAGCCAGGCAGCCGACCTGGAGCTGACACTGGGCCACGTCGATCCCCAGGAATGGACCACCTCCAAGAAAGGCGCCGCGGCCAAGGTCTTCAAGGATCTGGTCGAAGGCCAGAGTGGTGGCCGTATCGCCGTGAACGTCTACCCGGCGGGCCAGCTCGGCGGCGAAACCGACCTGCTGCAGTCGGCCCAGGACGGCACCCTGAGCATGGCGATGGTGTCCGGTCCCTTCTCCCAGCTTTGCCCGGAAGCGGCCGTGCTCGATATTCCCTACCTGTTTCCGTCTGCTCCGGTCGCCTGGGAAGTACTCGACGGCCAGTTCGGCAAGGATCTGAGCCAGCACTGCCTGGAAAAGACCGGCCTGCGTACCCTCGCCTACGGTGAAACCGGTTTCCGCAACTTCACCAACTCCAAGCGCGCTGTCGCTGAGCCCAAGGACCTGGAAGGCCTGAAAATCCGCGTCATGACCACGCCGCTGTACGTGGAGATGGTCAAGTCGCTGGGCGGCGAGCCGACCCCGATTTCCTGGCCGGAAGTGCCATCAGCACTGGCCACCGGCGTCGTCGACGGCCAGGAGAACCCGATCAGCGTGATCTACGGCAACAAGTTCTACGAGATGCAGAAGTACCTGACACTCGACGGTCATGTCTACGGTACTGATTTCCTGGTCATCAACGAAGACCTGTACCAGGGCCTTAGCGACGACGACAAGCGCCTGATCGACAATGCCGCCAAGACCGCGGGACTGGTCGGCCGCGCCATTCAGCAGGTCAACTCGGCCGAGGGCCTGTCCAAGCTTGCCGAGGCCGGCATGGAAGTCACCACCCCGTCGCCCGAACAGCTGGCCAAGTTCCAGTCCACCGCTCAGCCCGCGGTTATCGAATGGCTGAAGGGTCAGCTTGATCCGGCCTGGATCAGCAAAGCCCAGGACGCCGTCAAGGCCGCCCAGGCGAACTGACCGCACGGTATCGACGCAAGCGCCGGAAGCCAGGTCTCCCGGCGCTACCCGCCCTCCTGTCACCTGGATTGCGCCCATGAAACTTCTCTACAAGAAAGTCCTGTCCTGGCTGACAGGCGGCTCCCTGTTCATTGTCTTTGCGGTGGTGCTGGTCAGCAGCCTCAGCCGCTATGCGTTGAACGCACCGATTCAGTGGAGTGAGGAGATCGCCAAGTACGCGATGATTTACGGCGCCATGTTCGGCACCATCCTCTGCTATCTCGAGGGACTTCATATCAAATTCGGCTTTATCGAAGATGCGGTTCCGGCCTCCGTGCGGCGTGTCTTCGAGGTGCTTATCGATTTCATCACGCTCGGTTGCGGCGTGGTGCTGGTCTGGTCCGGCTACCTGTTCGTGATGAAGCGCGGCGGCATCGTCGCCACCGGTACCGGCCTGCCGATGTCCTATTTCCAGGCCGCCATGGTCGTTGGCGGCGTCGGCCTGGCGCTTGCCGCAGTGATCAAGCTGCTGGAACGGCTGAACCGTCAGCCGCAGACACAACCCCAGCGGAGCGAGTAACCTCATGGTTGGTTTTCTGACATTATTCGTGCTGCTCGCGATCGGCAGCCCGATTGCATTCGCGATTCTGCTGGCGATCGTCAGCTACCTCGGCCAGACGCCGTTTTCCATGAGCCTGGTCAGCCAGCGCATTTTTGCCGGCATGGACTCGTTCGCCATCCTGGCGATTCCGCTGTTCGTTCTCGCCGGAGAACTGATGAACGAGAGCGGCATCACCGGCCGCATCATCAAGTTCGCCAATGCCCTGGTGGGCCATATGAAGGCCGGCCTGGCGCAGGTGAATATCTGGGCATCGGTGATTTTCGCCGGCCTGTCGGGTTCCGCCGTCGCCGACACCTCGGCGCTCGGCCGCATCTTCATCCCGGAAATGGAAAAGGATGGCTACCCGCGCGATTTCGCCGCCGCCCTGACCGCCGCGTCATCGGTCATCGGCCCGATGATTCCGCCGAGCATCCCGGTCATCATCTACGCCCTGATCACCAGCGGCGTATCGGTACCGGCACTGTTCCTGGCCGGGGTGGCGCCGGGCATCCTGCTGGCGATCGGCCTGTCGGTCTATGTCCGCTACTATGCCGGCCACTACGCCCCGCTGCAGCGCAAGTTGTCGGCCCGGGAACGCTTCAAGGCCTTTGTCGATGCCTGGATACCGCTGTTCATGCCGGTGTTCATCGTCGGCTCCATCCTGACCGGTGTCGTCACGCCGACAGAAGCCGCAGCGCTGGCCGCCGGCTATGCCCTGGTTGCCGGCATGTTCATCCTGCGCAGCCTCAAGCTGCACCAGTTGCCGAAGATTTTCGTGCGCGCCATGCGCGACTCGTCGATCATCCTGATCATTATTGCGGTGGTCGCCGCGGCCAACTGGCTGCTGACCTTCTCGCGCGTACCGCAGAACATCAGCGCACTGGTGCTGGACCAGATCTCGAGCCCCTGGGCCTTCCTGCTGCTGGTCAACGGCATCCTGCTCATCGTCGGCCTGTTCCTCGAGGGGATCGCGGCGATGCTGATCCTGCTGCCGATCCTGCATCCGATTGCCATGAGCCTGGGTATCGATCCGACCCACTTCGGCATCGTGGTGATCTTCAACCTGATGATCGGTCTGGTCACGCCGCCGATGGGCATCTGTCTGTTCGTTTCGAACTCCATCGCCAATGTTGGCATGGGCGCCATATCCCGGCGTATCATGCCGCTGTTTCTGGTGGAGCTGGTGGTACTGGCGATCATTACCTTCATCCCGCAGACAGTAACCTTCCTGCCACGCCTGTTCGGCTACTGACAGGACGCGCGCATGCGGACAGGATCCGCATGCGCCTCTTGCCTGATCTGGGAAGTAATCCAAGGTTCAAGACCGGTCGCGTTTGCAGGGCCCGGTCGATAACAACAGGGAAGCGAGCTGATGTCGCACGTAATTTATGTTCTGAACGGCCCCAACCTCAACCTGCTGGGCACCCGGCAGCCGGAGGTATACGGCTACGAAACCCTGGCCGACGTCGAATCCATGATGGTGGACAAGGCGCAGGAGCTGGGCCTGACGATCGAGTTTTTCCAGAGCAACCACGAAGGCGCCATCGTCGACAAGATCCACGAAGCACGCGAAAAGGCCGCCGGCATCATCATCAACCCGGCCGCCTACACCCACACCTCGGTCGCCATTCTCGATGCGCTCAATGCCTTCGACGCACCGGTGGTGGAAGTGCATCTGTCCAACGTGCACAAGCGCGAATCCTTCCGCCACCACTCCTACGTTTCGCTGCGGGCCGACGGGGTCATTGCCGGTCTCGGCACCCGCGGATACGTGGCGGCACTGGATTACCTGGCGCACCGGCTCGGATAAAGCTTTCTCCGAAAGCACCGAACCGAATAAGTAACCGTTCACCCCGGCACCCTCTTTGTTTCGAGCGGGGTTGCCGGGCTTTTTCGTTTCCGCGGTGCGGCAGGCACAGGCGTCGTCCCTGTCCTCCGCCCCGGGCCGCGAAGTGCCTATACTCAAGACTGCACCGCACGCCAGTCCCGGCATGCAGGGACTGCAACCGATCAGCAGAGAGCGTTTTACTCATGTCAAACCGCCCGTCAGCGACCGACAACCGCCCCGGGGCCATCAGCATCGAATTCGTCGAATTTGCCGCACCCGACCCGGCCCCCCTCGCGGCACTGTTTGAACACTTGGGTTTCCGGGCCGCCGCCCGGCACCGCAGCAAGGATGTCACCCTGTACCAGCAGGGCGAGATCAACTTCATCATCAACGCCACGCCCGGCAGCTTTGCCCAGGGCTTCGCCGCCCAGCACGGCCCCTCGATCTGCGCCCTGGCACTGCGCGTGCCGGACGCCACCCGGGCCTACCAGCAGCTGCTCGACCAGGGCGCCTGGGAAGCGACGACCTCCGCCGGTGCGATGGAGCTGAACATCCCCGCGATCGAAAGTATCGGCGGTACCCAGGTCTACCTGGTCGACCGCTTTGGCGAGGACCTCAGCATTTACGATGTCGACTTCCACCCGCTGCAAAGCGATCGCCCCGAGCAGCCGGAGCTGCAGCGGCTATCGAGCCTGGTGCTGTCGGTCTGTGCCGGTCGCGGTGACGAGTGGCGGGATTTCTTCTGCCGCCTGTTCGGTTTCGAGGCGATCGACGCCTGCAATCTGAAAAGCCCGGACGGCAGTTTCCAGCTGGAAATCCGGGAAGGGACCGCGGCGGGACTCGACCTTACCGACGAGGGCATCGGCGCGTTACGGCTGACCAGCGCGGATCCGGCGCGTCTGTGCCATCGCCTGAAGCAAGCGGGTATCGACCCGATTCCGGCCGGCGACGGTGACATTCAATTGAAGCTACCGGTGGCAAACGCCGCTTTCGACCTGATAATCGGCCACTAACCGAGCGTATCGCAGGACCCACGACACGATGACAGTCCCCCACTTTGCCATCAGCAGCCTGAGCCTGACCGGCTCCCTGGAACAGAAACTCGCCGCCATCGCCGACGCCGGATTCGACGCCATCGAACTGGGCGCGCTGGATCTTTCGGGCTCTTCGAGCGGGGTCGGCGGCGCGATCGAATGCATCCGCAACAGCGGCCTGCGCATCAGCGCGCTGCAGGAAATCAAGGATTTCGGCGGTCATTCCGGCCGCATCCTCGCGTACAAGCTCGAGCTGGCCAAGTCCTATCTGCGGCAGATGGAGCGACTCGGCTGCCGTCAGCTGATCGTGACGCCCGCCACCTCGGCCCATGCTTCGCCGGATCTCGATCGCACCGCGGAGGACCTGCGCATTCTCGCCACCCTCGCCACGCCGCTCGGCATCCGCATCGGCTTCAAGCCGCTGTCCTGGGCACCGTCGGTTTACACCGTCCGCCAGGCCTGGGAGGCCATCGAACGGGCCGGCAACCCCAACCTCAACCTCGTGGTCGACAGTTTCCACCTTGTCGCCCGGGCAGAGAGCCCCGAGGACCTGATGGACATACCGGTCTCGCGTATCGGACTGGTTCAGCTGTCGGACGTCGCGATGAGCGCCTTCCCGGCGCTGGAAGACCAGATTGATATCGCCCGTCACTATCGCCTCTATCCCGGAGAAGGCAGCCACGGCGGCGAAATCCGCGACCTGGTGCGCTTTTTCCGCGATACCGGCTACGCCGGCGACTATGTCTTCGATGTCTATAACGACAAGTATCTGGCGCTGTCCCCCGCCGAGGCGCTGCAGCACGCCGTGCGCTCGCGGCAGTGGCTTCTGGACGGTCTCGACTGAGGCGGTCCCTGCTGTCCGACGGGCTTGTATCACAACCGGTAACGAGGTATTTCGAGTCAGGCTTGATAAAACCAGGCCGGTAAGGAGCGCGCTCATCCTCAAATCGCTCGCCGAGCCTGGACCGGTACCTGCTTTGACGAGATACCGCGACGCACGCCGATGCCGGGAAAGGTTCAGTCGTCGTCGGCAGGGCCCGGCCCGAAACGGGACATCAATTCCTGCTGTACTTTCGGCGGTACGGGGTCGTAGTGGCTGAACTCGAGGCTGTAGCTGCCCTCGCCTCCGGTCATCGACTTGAGCGTTGACTGGAAGCCCTCCATTTCCGCCAGCGGCACCCGCGCGGTAATCTGGACGAGATTCTGTGGCAGCGCCGCGGTGCCGACGATCATCCCGCGCTTGGCCGAAATATCGCCGGTGATGTCGCCGACGCTGTCACCCGGTGTGGTGATCGCCACCTCGACGATGGGTTCCAGCACGATGGGACTGGCCTTGCGAATCGCATCGATAAACGCCTTCCTGCCCGCGGCGACAAAGGCCACCTCCTTGGAGTCCACCGAATGGTGCTTGCCGTCGTAAACCGTCACTTCCAGGTCCTGTAGCGGGTAGCCGGCGATGGCGCCGGATGTCAGCACCTGTCTTACGCCCTTCTCCACCGCGGGAATGAACGTCGACGGGATGGCGCCGCCGACAACCTTGTTGACGAAGGCGAAGCCCTCGCCACGCGGCCGCGGCGCAACCCGCAAAAAGACTTCGCCGAACTGACCGGCGCCCCCGGTCTGCTTCTTGTGACGGTGGTGGCCCTCGGCCTGAGCAGTAATCGTTTCGCGATAGGCGATGCTGGGTGGGCGGGTGTCGACCTCAATGTTGAACTGTTCGCTCATGCGCTCGAGCACAACGCGCAGATGCAGGTCTCCGGCGCCGTAGAGAACGGTTTCGTTAAGCGCCGCGCGGTGCTCGACCCGCAGGCTCGGATCCTCCGCGCTCAGCTTTTGCAGTGCATCCGACAGTTTCTGCTCGTCGCCGCGGCGGGTCGGACTGATGGCCAGGCCACACATCGGCTGCGGCAGCTCGGCCGGACGCAGATGATAGTGATCCTCATCGTGGGAATCGTGCAACACGGCGTCGAAACGCAACTCGTCGACCTTGGCCACACCGCAGATGTCGCCGGGCACGGCCGACGCGATCTCGGTATGCTGCTTGCCGTGCAGTTTCAACAGGTGCGCGACCTTGAACGGCTTGCGGGCATCACCGACGAACAGCTGGCTGGCGGCGGTCACCGTTCCCTGGTGGATGCGAAACAGCCCAAGGCGCCCGAGGTAGGGATCGACCGTGACCTTGAAGACATGGGCCACGACATGCTTCGTCGGATCCGGCTCCACCGTGACAGGCTGCGCATCCACGATTTCACCGTCCACTTCCCGCCCCCTGAGGAATTGCGGCGGATTGGCTTCGAGCGGATTCGGCATCAGCCGGGCGAGGATCTCCAGCAGCTCGGGAACGCCCGCTCCCGTTTTGGCGGAAACGAAGCAGACCGGAATCAGGTGCCCCTCACGCAACGCCTGTTCGAAGGGTTCATGCAGCTGCTCGGGACTCAGTTCTTCGCCCTGCTCCAGATAAAGTGCCATCAGGTTTTCGTCCACCTCGACCACCTGGTCGACGATCGCCTCGTGGGCGTCGGCAACGGACGAAAATGCCGTCGCAGTATCGCCGTGCTGAAAAAAGCAGTCGACGACGCTGTCACCCGAGGCAGCCGGCAGGTTGATCGGCAGGCATTCGCTGCCGAACAGCGCCTGAATCTCCTCTAGCAAAACCGACAGGTCAGACTCCGCCGTATCGATCCGGTTGATGACGATCATGCGGCACAGTTGGCGATTGGCGGCAATCTCCAGCATTCTCTGCGCGACGGGTTGGATACCCAGCTGGGCGTTGACGACCACGGCCAGGCTATCCACCGCCGGCAGTATGCTGATCGCGCGGCCGGCGAAGTCGGGATACCCCGGGGTGTCGAGCAGGTTCACGTGATTACCGGCGTGATCGAAGCTGCACAGCGCCACCTCCAGCGAATGCTGCATCGCCTTCTCCTGCGGCAGATAATCGCAGACCGTGTCGCCGCGCTCGATACTGCCCGGCGTATTGATCGCGCCGGCCCGGTGCATCAGGCATTCCGCCAGCGTCGTCTTGCCGGCGCCGGCATGGCCGACCAGCGCGACATTGCGAATGTTTTCGGTATTGAAACGGGGCATGCGCTTCCTCCCGGGCCGCGCTCTTGCGCGTGTTATTCTTTTGCGGCCGCCTGCAGTCCCCTGCATAGACACAGCGACAGCAGCCGCAGCACCGTCACGACGACAACCCACGAGGGCTTCAACGCGCCCCCTGGAGTTGAGTGTAGATCGAATCCACCGATCACAGTGGCCCGCGAAGGCGCCGAGCCAATCTGCTGCCCGCGCAGGCAGGCGCTGAGTCCAGTCCCTTTCACCCAACCACATCGACGCCAAACATCGCCCGGCGCCGGCTGGCGCAGTTTCAAATCGTTGCTCGAAGCTGTAGACAAAAGTGTAAGGACTGCCTGACGAACTTGTCGTAATAACCGGACAACCATTTTGCTCCGCCGCCGCTGCCTACGCAGTAAGGCACAACAATTCAAACAGATACGTTATCTGGTACGGCCTGTGCCCCCTAAATAGCACCATGACAACAACAAGGCACGATGATGACGGATTTGCACGAATGGCTGCGCCGCGCCTACGCGGCAGAGAAGGCCTCGCTGGACCCGCTCATTCAGCAGTTCAATCGCGGACTCGGGATGAAAATCGGCCTCAACCAGGCCCTTGCAGAACTCTCGACCAGGGCCCCGTTTCAAGCGTTGATGCAGGCACTGGTCGACCAGGTCATCCGCCCGTCGTCCGGACAGCTGCGTTTCTCGACCACCGGCCATCTTGGCGTACTGGACGGCCGAACACTGCGGGACGCCCAGGCCTTGGACAGTCCCTGCGCCACTTACGTCGCGCTGCACCGTATCCGCGAGCACCTTGAGGTCTCGATCGCCTACCTGCTTCGCGATATCCACGTCGGCAAGCACGCTCTGTTCGGCCTGGACTGGCATCCGTACGGTTTTTCGCTTCCCCGGACCCCGTCGGAGAGAACCGAGCAGCCGATCAAGCTGATGGCCGACCTCAAGACCCACATGATCTATTGCCCCGCTCATTACTTTGCCGGCTCCAGCACCACTTTCGGTGGCGACGACGCCCGGCACCCGGGAGCGCGCCAGCGCGATTGTTGGTGATGGGCTGTGCCCGGTTGATGGGTTGCGCTTCGCTCCACCGCATCCTACGGGTACGCTGTTTCGTCGGTTGGGTGAAGATCCGAAGAATCGAAACCGCCATGGACGGCGGTAGGCCGCCCCGCGGAAATACTGGCATTGCAGGAGCAAATGCCAGTGAACCCAACACCCATCACCGCGGGGTACCAGCCGATACCCATCGACCGGGCATACGGGGCAGCCCGAGGGAGATCAATACCGTCAGCACCAGCATCGCCGTGGAGATCCAGAGGCAGGCCTGAAGCCCTGCACTGCCCATGCCCGCCAGCTGGAACACCCAACCGGACAGCAGGGTGCCGGCCAGGCGCCCCATCGCGTTGGCCATGTAGTAGAAACCGACATCCAGCGACACGCCGTCACGGCCGGCATAGCTGACGATCAGGTAACTGTGCAGCGAGGAGTTGACCGCGAAAACAGCGCCGAACAGCAGCAGGCCGGTCACCAGTACCGTCGCCGGCTCCGCGCCGGCCATCAATCCCAGCGCAATCAGCCCCGGCATCAGCGCCAGCAGCGCGGCCCAGCCGGTGGCGGCGCGACCATCCGGCACCCTGCCGGACGCCCTGGTGATACGCGGCGCCAGCGCCTGTACCACGCCGTAGCCGATGATCCACAGTGCGAGAAACCCACCGGTCTGGCTGTGGTTCCAGCCCAGTGTCTGCGACAGGAACACCGGCAGCGCCACCACGAACCAGACATCACGGGCACCGAACAGGAACAGCCGCGCCGCCGACAGTATGTTGATCGCCCGGCTCTTGGAGAAGATATCGCGAAACTTCGGCTTGTTTTTCGCCTTGCCGAGATCCTGTTTCAGCAGCACCAGGCTCAGCAGCCACACCAGCGTCAGCGCGCCGGCCATGGCCGCGACGGAACCGGCAAAGCCGAGCCACATCAGCAGCGCCCCGCCGAGGAAGAACCCGGCCCCCTTCAGCGCGTTCTTGGAGCCGGTGAGGATCGCCACCCACTTGTACAGCGTCCCCTCGGCATCGGCCGGCACCAGCAACTTGATCGAGCTTTTGGCGCTCATCTTGTTGAGGTCCTTGGCGATGCCCGACAGCGCCTGGGCCGCCATCACCCAGGGCACGGTGAGCCAGGCCGCCGGGACCAGCAGCATCGACAACGCGATGACCTGCAGCAGCAGCCCGATATGCATGGTGCGGTTCAGCCCCAGGTGCGCGCCGAGCCAGCCGCCCACCAGATTGGTGATCACGCCGAAGATCTCGTAGAACAGGAACAGCAACGCGATTTCCAGCGGCGAAAAGCCCAGGCCGTGAAAGTGCAGCACCACCAGCATGCGCAGGGCGCCGTCGGTCAGCGTAAAGGCCCAGTAGTTGCCGGTGACCACCAGATACTGGCGGATGGCGGGCGAGAGCTGGCTCAACATAGCGTATGTTTCATCCTCAACAGGCGGGGGGTGCCTTTTTTGTCCGTCATTCCCGCCTTCGCGGGAATGACAGTGGTTACGAGCGACCCACCTTGAGCGCCAGCTCGGCGGTGCGGTTGGCGTAGCCCCACTCGTTGTCGTACCAGGCGTAGATCTTGACCTGGGTGCCGTTGACCACCAGGGTCGAGAGCGCATCGATGATGCTGGAGCGCGGGTCGGTCTTGTAGTCGATGGACACCAGCGGCCGCTCCTCGTAACCGAGAATGCCCTTCAGCTCGCCCTCAGCCGCCGCCTTCAGCATCGCATTCACCTCCTCCGCGGTGGTTTCGCGCGCCACTTCGAACACGCAGTCGGTGATCGAGGCGTTGGCCAGCGGCACGCGGATGGCGTGACCGTTCAGTTTGCCCTTCAGCTCCGGGAAGATATGGGTGATCGCGGTGGCGGAACCGGTGGTGGTCGGAATCAGGCTCATGCCGCAGGCGCGGGCGCGGCGCAGGTCCTTGTGCGGCGCATCGAGGATGGTCTGGGTGTTGGTGATGTCGTGGATGGTGGTCATGGAGCCGTGCCGGATACCCAGCTGCTCGTGCAGCACCTTCACCACCGGCGCCAGACAGTTGGTGGTGCAGGACGCCGCCGTGACGATACGGTGCAGCGCCGGATCATAGAGATGATCGTTCACCCCCATGACGACATCGAGCACGCCCTCTTCCTTCACCGGCGCCGTCACCACCACCCGCTTGACGCCCTGGTCCAGGTACGCCTGCAGCAGCGCCTTGCTCTTCATCTTGCCGGAGGCCTCGATCACCAGATCGCAGCCGGACCAGTCGGTCTCGCCGATCGTCTTGTTACCGCTGACCGCGATGCGCTGCTCGCCTATCACCATCAGCCCGCCCTCGGCGCTCGCCTCGTGCTGCCAGCGTCCGTGCACCGAGTCGAAATTGATCAGGTGCGCCAGTGTCGCCGCGTCGCCGGCCGGGTCGTTGATCCGGACGATCTCGACGTCCGCCCGGTCGAAGAGCGCGCGCATCGTCAGCCGCCCCATGCGGCCAAATCCGTTGATTCCCAGCTTGATAGACATGGTAGTGCGCCTCCTGAACGATGAAGAAAACAGCTTTGAATCCCGGTTACGCCTCGCGGAACCAGTGCCGGGTACGGTTGGCGACCGCCACCAGCGACAGCATGACCGGCACTTCCACCAGCACGCCCACCACTGTGGCCAGCGCCGCGCCCGAATGCAGGCCGAACAGCGAAATGGCCACCGCCACCGCCAGCTCGAAGAAGTTCGAGGTGCCGATCATGCAGGCTGGCGCCGCCACCCGGTGCGGCAGACGCAGCCGGTAAGCCAGGGCATAGGCCAGCATGAAGATGCCGTAGGTCTGGATCAGCAGCGGGATGGCGATCAGACCGATGGTCTGCGGCTGGTCGAGAATGGTTTGGGCCTGGAATCCGAACAGCAGCACCACCGTCGCCAGCAGTCCCAGGATCGACCAGGGCTTCAGTACATGCAGAAAATCGTCCAGCCGCTGACCGCCGCCGTTGTGCTCCAGCCGGTGACGGGTCCAGACACCGGCGCCCAGCGGCAGCACCACGTAGAGCACCACCGACAGCAGCAGGGTCTCCCAGGGCACGTGGATATCGCTCACGCCCAGCAAAAAGGCCGCGATCGGCGCAAAGGCGAAGATCATGATGATGTCGTTGACCGACACCTGCACCAGGGTGTAGTTGGGATCCCCCTTGGTCAGCTGACTCCAGACAAACACCATCGCCGTGCAGGGCGCCACACCGAGCAGGATCATGCCGGCGATGTATTCGCTTGCCGCTTGCGGGTCGACCCAGTCGGCAAAGAGCACGCGGAAGAACAGCCAGCCCAGCGCCGCCATGGTAAAGGGCTTGATCAGCCAGTTGATCACCAGCGTCAGCATCAGCCCTTTCGGCTTCTTGCCCACATCCCGGACCGCACTGAAGTCGATCTGCACCATCATCGGGTAGATCATCACCCAGATGAACAGCGCCACCACCAGATTGACGTGGGCGAACTCCACCTCGGCCACCGCGCCGAACAGGCCCGGCGCCAGATTGCCCAGCGTCACCCCGGCCAGTATGCAGAGCGCGACCCAGAGGGTCAGGTAACGTTCGAATATACCCATGTGCCTTTCCTTGTTATTGGCCCATTGCACAGCTGAGGCCATCGGCATCCAGGCGCGTGCAGGCGTCGCTGAGAAAATCCCGGTTGTGATCCCGCGTCGTGGCAATCACGTCCCGCATCCAGTCGCTCATCAACGGATGCAGGCGGTAGTAGACCCACTGACCCTGACGCCGGTCCAGCAGCAGCCCCGACTTGCGCAGCTGCGCAAGGTGGCGGGAGATCTTGGGCTGCGGCTGCTGCAGCGCCTCGACCAGCTCACAGACGCACAGCTCCCGGTCCAGCAGCAGCAACAGGCTCTTCAGCCGGATGTCATCCGCCAGCGCCTTGTAAAACTCGACCGGCGACAGGCGGGTGTAAAGGGAATCCGTGGTTTTGCTGTTCACCTCGATAAACAGCTGAATGCGCCGACCGATGGCCTGCAGGGTTTTGCCGAAGGCGTCCCCGTCACTGCTGCTCACCGGGTCGTCGAAATCCCAGGCCAGGACCACACCGCCCCCCGGCCAGCTTCTGCATTCCTGGTGCGCCTTGCTGCACAGCGTGATAACGAAATCAAAGGCCTGATCCGCAAACACATCGACCGATTTCGAATACAAACCACGGGTATCGACGCCGATCGCCTCCAGCACGGCCAGCGCCCGGGGATCCGGCGAAGCCGGTGCGGTGCCCGCACTGAAGACCTCGAAGCGGTCACCGGCGTAGTGGCGCAGCAACGCCTCCGCCATCTGCGAGCGCGCCGAGTTTGCCGTACAGAGGAACAGGACTCTTTTCATAGGGCTTCCTCGAAGGATATGCAGGCGATAATACATGCGAAAAACCAGATATCCAATATTTCAGATATGCGCGGAGGACTATTGATATGACAATCCTCATCGGCGTCGACTGCGCGACCGATCCGAGAAAGGTTGGGCTGGCGAAGTGCGTGCTGGAATACGGCCGGCTGCGACTGCTTACCGCCGAGCCGGGCGATCCCAAAAAACCGGGTTCGCCGCTCGTGTCGCCGAATGGATTCGATCGTCCTGATGGACTGCCGGCCACAAGCTACAAGGACAGTAGTGCCGGACAGAGACAGGAGCGGGAACGGATAGTCGAAGGCCTACCCGGGTATATTGAACGCACTGACTCCACTGCGCCGCCCACCGAGCTGAATCACCGCTTATGGGTCCGAGACCTGGATCTGCACCATGAAGTCGAGCGCGCTGCTCGCGCCACCGCCGATGAAAACACCGCTGACAGGCAGGGTATCGCGTGCGTGCGCCGCCGCCGCGATGGTCACATGCGTATCGACGACCGGATGCCCCTGGGTCGGGTCGAATCCGCGCCAACCGGCACCGGGGAGATACACCTCCGGCCAGGCATGCAAATCCCGGCGATCGCTCTGCAGGTTGCCTTTCTGATAGCCACTGGCAAAACGCGCCGGTATCCCCTCGGCCCGACAGCAGTCGACAAACAGGACAGCCAGATCGCGACAGGCACCGCGCCGACTCTGCAAGGTAAACGCCGGCGACTGCGGCGCGCCTGAGTGACGATGGATCTGGGTAAATTCGTCGTACAGCTGCCGATTGAGGCGATCGAGAAAATGCAAGGTGTCACGATTGACGCCGAGGCTGAGTTCCGCCGCAAAGGCGGTCACCGCGTCGTCCGCCCGGCTTCGTTCCAGATAGGCCTTGGCGCAGATTGCATCTTGCTCGTGGCCGATCGGCAACCGCATTGCTTCCGGCGCCAACAGGAAATCGAACGCGTTTTTCCGCAGTGTTTCGACCTGCATGTCGACCCTGATCTCGAAATGTTGGGTTTCGCCCTCAAACCAGACTTGAGTGACGCGATTACCTTCCAGGTCGAGATGTTCATTCTGTCCGTTCGGTGCGGGACTGATGTTGAGTTGATGAGCGACGACGCGTTGCGAGCCGTCGCTGCGCGGGTAAAAGCGGAGCTGTTGCGGGCTCAGACGCACGGGATGCGAATAGTCATAGCGGGTACGATGTTGGATGTTGAAAAGCAAGCTGGCGATCCTCGCTGGCATCTTATTGAAGGTTTCCTGCAGGGTCAGTCGTGGAGCCATTCGACCCGCACCGCCTGCGCCGTGGCGAAACAGGCGGGGCCGAATTGATTGAAGACCGCGACATCGGCGGCATCCCGCCCGTAGCCAAGTGCCACATACCCGCCCCTTAACACTGACTGCGTGGCATCGAAGGTATACCAGCGGCCGCCAACGTAGGCCTCGAACCAGGCGTGCAGATCCATGGGCTCCAACTGATGCAGATAACCCACCACCATACGCGCCGGAATGCTGAGACTGCGGCACAAGGCGATGCCCAGATGCGCCAGATCACGACAAATACCAACTTGCCTGGCGTTCACCTCCACGGCGGACAAGGTAGCGCTGGTGCTGCCCGGTACATAACTGAATGTGCTGCGCAGCCAGGCCTCGATCGCTGCAACCTGATCGTATCCCAACAGCTGCCCCGAGGTGATTTCGGTAGCCATCTCGTTGAAGTGGTCGGACTCGCAGTAGCGACTCGGCAGCAGGTAACAGAGCACTCCATCCGGCAGGTGCTGCACATGAACGAAGGGGGCGCCGGGCGCCCTGTCGACATCATCCGCAACCATCATGTCAGCCACTGTGTGGACCGAAAAACGTCCCGGCGGAGCGACCAGCCGCTGGCACAGATTACCGTAGACGTCGGTGAATTCGAAAACCGGCACGACGGGTTCGATCTTGTACTCTTCGCGCGAAACCCATTGGTTCGCGCCGCTGCGCGGCCGCAACATGAGAATAAACGGGGTCGCTTCCGTGATATCGAATGTCAAGTCACAACTGGCACGTAACCACATATCATCCTTCCATCGAGCACCGGCATCCGCTGTCATGGTCGGCGAAGGACGCGAACAGCGGCTCGCTGATGCTCTGCGATGCGTGGCCCGAAATGCAGCAGGATGCAGCTGATGCCATCACATACAGCAAAGAGATGATCGAGCCGATGAGGAAATATACAGGGCGCAGGGTTTCTCCGGATTCGTACAGGCTCTATCCCAGCGCCAGGGAGATCAAATCCGGACCCGCGAACAGCCACGCCCATGTATCAGTTGGCAAGGCGCCCAGCAGGTGATTGTGCTCCGGCTTGGGTCCGCCGACCTTGGTGTGCTGCCTGGGGCGCTCCAAGCGAAACGCTCCAATGCTTATCTCAATATAGCACGCCCGGGCCACCCACAGGTTCGCTACCGGACACCTCTTTGTGACGATTACGAAAACTGCCCCCTGCCGTCAATCGCCTGATCGCGGCCTGAATCTGTCTCCGGGTCGATATCAACAGGGCACTGGCGGTGGCTTGAAGTGTCAAAAGCGTGAAAGCGGTCTGCTATGACACGCGGATCAAACAACAACCACACAAGATTATTGGTCCAAGTGCTGCCTCACCAGTCGCACAACGGGAGAGAAAAGCAGATGCTGTATTTCGCTGTTGTATTTTTTATCGTCGCCGTGGTCGCAGGACTTCTGGGCTTTACCGGCGTCGCGGCGGGCGCCGTCGAGATCATCAGGATCCTCTTTGTAGTCTTTGTCATCCTGTTTTTCGTCTCGCTGATCAAGGGACTGAAACACCGCAGATGACTCCAAACCCGCGCGACGCGCCGACACCGGCGCGCCGTACCGCACCAAAAGGGTTCCGGCATTTCGGAACCCGAATCAAAGGTCTGAAAGACCGACCCCATCGTTTCTCTGTTCTATGTCATGCTTGATGGCGCTTCGGCAATAGTCGCCCTGGTCGGCAATGAGGAGATCATCGGTATTGCCCGGCACCCGGCCGCGATACGGGCGCCGATCCGGGTCACCGCCACCGGATGACAGTCCCAACGCGGGGGTATAGACTGAATGCAACCGCGACAGAACCTTTATATCCTGACTTAACGGCCTTTCCACTCATCCCGCTCGTCGACGAGAACCGTTGTACCGATGCCGCGTCGACCGCGCCTTTGACTTGCCCAAAGCGGTTCGAGCAGGTTTCGAACACGCCGCCCCCCGGAGGGGATCATGATTCGAAAATCGGCATCGCGTTCGTCAGTGCTTCTGACGACCCGTTTTGATGCCATCGTCCAGAGCCTCGGGACAGCTCCGAACCTCGACAGCGCCCTGTTAGGTATCGTCAAGGACGTGCGCAAGGTCTTCCAGGTCGACATTTGCCTGCTCTATCTCTCTGATCCCGCACAGCAGGACCTGCAACAGCTGATGGCCAGCGATGGCCTCGGCGCCGATGCAGGCCCCCCGCTGCCGCACGCGTTCGCCGACACGCTGGCCAACCTCGTGGCTGAGCGTTCGGAACCGGTTAACCTTTGCGATAGCCAGGCATCGCCCACTCACCCGGATGTCAGTTGTCAGGGCTATCTCGGCGTCCCCATCATGCATCAGGGAGCCCTGCTGGGCGTACTGATCGTGCAACAAAAGGCGAGATACCGTTTCAGCGAATCCGAGCTGGCATCGCTGGCAACCCTGGCCGCGCAGATCGCGGGCGGCATCCGGCTGGCCGAATCTCGCAGTAGCATCAGCGCCAGCCTCTCCGGAGACAAGCCGGCAGCCCCCTTTTTCGAGGGCGTCATCGGTGCACCGGGTATTGCCACCGGTACCGGACACGTCGTCTACGCCAGGGCGAAGCTCGAACAGATTCCGGATCGCAGCATCACCGATATCGAGGCCGAAATCGCAGACTTTCAGGCAGCCGTCGAACAGGTGGCTCGCGAACTCGACCGGATAGCCGAGGAACAGGGAGCGGGACTGACGCCGGAGGACCGGACGCTGTTCCGGGCCTACGCCATGATTGCCCGCAGCGACGAACTGATGACGAGCACACTGGCCGGCATCAAAAATGGCAACTGGGCTGCCGGTGCCCTGCGTGACAGCATTCGGGAACACGCCCGCTATTTCGAAGCCATGGACGACCCCTATCTGAGGGAAAGGGCCGATGACATTCGCGCTATCGGCCGGGCCCTGCTCAACGAGCTGCAGGCGCGGGAGCAGGTCGAGGAGCGGTATCCCGCACGTACCATACTCGCCGGCGAGGACCTCAGCCCCCTGGACCTGGCCGCCGTCAAGGACGCGCGCCTGTTGGCAGTGATCTCGGGGCACGGTTCAAGGCTTTCCCATCTGGCGATTCTGGCGCGTTCCATGGGAATCCCGGCGGTCATGGGACTTGCCGACACCCTGCCCATTGCCAACCTCGACGGCAAGTCGCTGATCGTCGACGGTTACCAGGGCCGGCTCTACGTCGAACCCGACGCCAGCGCGAAGCGGGAATTCCGGAAGCTTGCCGCGCGCGAACGCAGGCTGTCGAAAAAGCTCCGTCTCCTCAGCGACCAGACCGCACAAACCGCCGATGGCTTCAGAATCCCGCTCTATACCAACGCCGGCCTGCTGTCTGATCTCAACCCATCGCTCGCAGCCGGCTCCGAAGGCATCGGCCTGTACCGTACCGAATTTCCCTTCATGGTACGCGACAGCTTTCCGACGGAAGAAGAACAGTACAGCCTTTACCGACAGGTGCTCGAGACTTTTCATCCCCGCCCCGTGACACTGCGCACGCTGGATATTGGCGGCGACAAGCCGCTGACCTACTTCCCGGTACAGGAAACGAATCCGTTCCTCGGCTGGCGCGGCATCCGCATTTCGCTCGACCATCCCGAGATGTTTCTGACACAGATCCGAGCCATGCTCAGGGCCAGCAGCGGGTTGGACAACCTGAACCTGCTTTTGCCCATGATCAGCCGGGTCGAAGACCTGGACGAGGCCCTGATGCTGATCCGAAGGGCTTATCAGCAGCTGGAGCAGGAGGGATTGACGATTACGCGGCCGCTGCTGGGGGCGATGATCGAGGTGCCATCCGCCGTCTACATGGTCGAGGCACTGGCCAGGCGGGTGGACTTCCTGTCGGTCGGCACCAATGATCTGATTCAGTACCTGCTCGCGGTCGACCGCAACAACGAGCGCGTCGCCCGCTGGTTCGATGCCCTCCACCCCGCCGTGATTCAGGCGCTACTTCGCATCATCCGGGCAGGCAAGCGAAGCGGCACACCGGTCAGTGTCTGCGGCGAGGCGGCTGGCGACCCTGCCGTGGCGATACTGCTCATCGGCATGGGTGTCGACAGTCTCAGCCTGAGCGCCGGAGACCTGCCGCGAATCAAGTGGACGATTCATTCCTTCAGCCGGCAACGGGCCAAAGACCTGCTGCGGCAGTCGCTGAAACTCGAGCAGGCCAGCGCCATACGCACCCTGCTGACCCGCGCCCTCGTCGACGCCGGCCTCGAAGCCCTGGTGCATCCGGGGAATTCTGACTGATGCAGGCGCGGCGCCAGCGCCTGCACCGCGCTGCCTCCCGGCCAACTACTGCATTCCTGATGGGCCTTGCTGCACAGCGTGATGACGAAATCAAACGACTGGTCTGCAAACAGATCGACCGATTTCGCGTACAGCCCACGGGTATCGATTCCGGTCGCCTCCAGCAAGGCGCGCCGGCGAAGGCAGGGTTGTTCTCCTGTCGAGGCGACGCAACGCTGCGGGAGGCGCTTTGTGGGGTTCCCTCCGGGCCGCCCAGTCCAGGCCCACGACTGCGTTGTTCGCCACTTATGTAGAGCAACTACACGGCGTGACTCACGCCTTGCCGTGAACCTGGACAGGGCGGCTGAGTGCGACATTACTTCCTGAAACGTTAGTATCTGCCCGGAGGCATCATAAGCGCGGGCATACGTCGGGCGAATGCCAGCTCTCCCTGCTCTCGATCATACCGCCGCTTTCTGCAGGCGACGCAGCAAAAGCGGAATCAGCAGGCTCATCGCGATCATCCGCAAGATCTGGTGCGATGCGACGAAAACCGCATCGACCTGCTGGTTCATGGCGATGGCGATCATCACCTCGATGCCGCCGGGGGCATAGGCCAGCATCGCCTGGATCCAGGAAACACCGAGGAAATACCACAGTCCCCCGGCAAAGACGCCGCATATCAGCAGCGTGATCATCAGTCCCCCCAGCGCCGCCCACAATTCCGGCAGCACCTGCGAAAGCCGCACCGCATTGAAGCGGGCGCCGATCGCACTGCCCAGCACGATGAGCAGGCCGATCATCAGGCCGTCGGGCAGACCATGTTCCCAGCCCAGCACCTGCTTGACGGTGAGCGCCGCGGCGAAACCGCCGAACAGCATCGCGGCCGGCAACCGTAAACGAGACAGCAACGTGCCGATCGCAAGGCCCAGCAACAGCACCAGCAGCAAGCGTTCGGGATGGGCGATCTGAACGGCGGCGATACTCAGTCGCCGCTCGGCGATGGGAAAGAAAAGCGGCAGCAGGGTCACCAGGAAGCAGACCCTGATGCTGTGCACCAGCGCCACCCGGCGAAGGTCGGCCGTGGTGTCGGCCGCGAGGCTGAGCATGATCGCCAGATTGCCGGGCACCGAGCAGAACAGCGCCTCGATGCGCTGCCAGCCCGGCTGGCGGGAATAGTAGCGGAACAACAGGGTTAGCAGCAGGGCCAGCATCAGGCACAGCAGCAGCACACTGAGCTTCCAGTGGCCGAGCTGCTGCAACAGACCGGCATCGAGATTCAACGCGACGGAGATGCCCAGGAAGAGACTGACCGCCGAGGTGGTGGCCTTGGGCATGCCCACCGGCAGTCCGAGCAGGGCCGCCAGGGTCACGCAGATGACAGGTCCCAGCAGCCAGGCGGACGGGACACTCAGCCATTGCGCGGCGAGTGCCCCGAGGATGCCGACCAGCAGTGTCCGTCCCGTCAGCATCATGGTGCCTGCTTACTCCTCTTCAACCAGTTTCCGGTCAACGGCGCCATCTGCCCGACGGCTCTTTTTCCAAAGACGCCAGAGACCCGGCGCCAGCAAGGCGACCAAGGTTGCCGTGGCCAGGGTATAGGTCATGGGACCGTTCAGCAGGATCGACCAGTCGCCGCCGCTGATCGACAGCGCCCGACGCAGGTTTTCCTCCAGCACCTCACCCAGCACCAGGCCCAGTATGACCGGCGCCAGCGAGAAGTGGAGCTTGCGCAGCAGGAAGCCGAAGAGGCCCAGCAGTACCATGAAGTAGAGGTCGAAGCTGTCGCCGTGGATCGAGTAGATTCCGACGAAGGTCAGCATTACGATCACCGGCACCAGATACGCCTGGCGAATCGACAGCAGCCTGACGAAAATCCCGATCATCGGCAGGTTCATCACCAGCAGCGCCAGGTTGCCGACGAACATCGAGGCAATCAGACCCCAGGCGATCTGCGGCTGCTGCTCGAACAGCAACGGGCCCGGCGTGATGTTGAACATCATCAGCGCTCCCAGCAGGATCGCGGTGGTACCGCTACCGGGAATGCCTAAGGTCAGCATCGGCACCATGGAGCCGGCGGCCGAAGCATTGTTGGCCGCTTCCGGTGCCGCCAGGCCACGGATATCGCCGTTGCCAAACTGGCTGTTGTCGCCCTCGGCAAAACGCTTTTCGGTGCCGTAGGCAACCGCGCTGGCAATCGATGCGCCGGTACCCGGCAGCACGCCGATCAGAAACCCGATGATCGTCGAGCGCAGCACGACCCATTTCACCTTCATCAAATCGGCGAAACTGACGAAGCTGCGTCCCACCGGCGTGATCGACAGGTCATTACGGGCCCACTGTTCCAGCAACGCCAGCACTTCGCTGATGGCGAACATGCCGATCACCACGACCAGAAAGTCGACGCCGTCGAAGAAGTTGGGAATGCCCATGGTAAAGCGCAGCACACCGGTGCCGGAATCGACCCCGACAGTCGCCAGCAGCAGGCCGATCAGCACCCCCACCAGGGTTTTCACCGGCCGGCTGCCGACCATGGTCGCCAGGCAGGTGAAGGCAAAGATCATCAGCAGCACGTACTCGGACGGCCCGAACTGGATCGCCAGCTGGCTGAGCAGCGGCGCCGATATCACCATCAGCAGCAGCGCCCCGATGCTGCCGGCGAAAGACGAGACTGCCGAAAGCGCCAGTGCCCGCCCGCCTTCACCGCGCTTGGACATCGGGAAGCCGTCGAGCGTGGTCATGATGGCCCCGGCATCGCCGGGCACATTGAGCAGAATGCTGGAAATACGGCCGCCGTATTCAGCGCCGTAGTAGACCCCGGCCAGCAGGATCAGCGCCGATTCCGGCGGAAAGCCCATGGCGTACGCCAGCGGCAGCAGAATCGCCACCCCGTTGATCGGGCCGATACCCGGCAACGATCCGATCAGCGTGCCAACGAAACAGCCCACCAGAACCAGTATCAGGTTCATGGGGGCCAGGGCGACCGAAAAGCCGGTCGCCAGATGATTGAAGATCTCCATCGATCAGCCTCCCAGTAACGCGCCGGCCGGCACGTTAAGTTGCAGCAGGTCCTTCAGCAGGAAGTACCCGCAAAGGCTCAGCGCCAGCGAATAGGCCGCGGCGCGCCAGGGCTTTTCACCGAACAGCCAGCTGAAAACGGTGCCAACCAGGAAGGTCGCCACGATAAAGCCTGCGGACTCGAACAAAACGGCGTACAGCGTCATCGTCGCGAGTCCTGCAAGCAGCTTCATCAGGACCGATCGATCCGGGTGCCAGTCGTTACGGCTGGGTTTGACCAGCAGCCAGCCCGCTGTCAGTGCCATCAGTATTGAGAGAATGACCGGGAAGGCCTTGGGCCCAAGCGGCTCGTATTGAAAGGGTACGTCGAAGCCGACTGCTGTCCAGGCGATCAGCCCGGACAACAGCAGCAGGGTACCCGCGAAGATGCGGTCATACATGCCGGGGCCTCAGTCGATCAGGCCGGCTTCGCGTGCCAGGTCGCGCATGTAGCTGACGCGCTGCTTGACGTACTGGTCGAACTCCTGGCCCTGCATCTTGAACGGCATCAGTCCCTTGTCGGCCACGGTCTGCATGAAGGCCGGGCTGTCGTAGGCCTTGCTGAACTGAGCGGACCAGTAATCGTAGGCGTCGTCGGACACCTTCGGCCCCAGGTAGTAGCCGCGCAGAATGGTCCATTCAGCATCGAAACCCTGTTCCTTCGCCGTCGGAATCCCGGCGAACTCGCCGTCGAGGCGCTCCGGCGACATCACCGCCAGCATCTTCACCTTGCCGGCTTCGAGCTGGCCCTTCATTTCGCCGACATCGCCCGGATACACCTGGATATGACCGCCCATCAGCGCGGCCAGGGCTTCACCGCCCCCTTCGTAGGCGACGTAGCGCATCGACTTGGGATCGACCGACGACGACTTCATCAGGATCGCGGCCTTCATCCAGTCCTGGCTGCCAACACCGCCGCCGGCGCCCAGTACATACTTGGTCGGCTCCTTCTGAATATCGGCCACCAGCTCGGCCAGGGTGTTCCAGGGGGCATCGGCCTTGACGATCACGGCGCCGTAGTCGACGCCGGCCGCACCGACCCAACGGGCATCCGACTCGTCGAGATCCTTGCCGAACTTGCCCTGGGCGATGTTCAGCAGCGATCCGGAACTGAAGGCAATCAACGCATCGCCATCGTCCGGACGGCTGGCGTTTATATGGTTGTAAGCCACGGCGCCAACGCCGCCCGGCATGAAAGTGACGGCCATCGGCGTCTTGAGCAGGCCGGCATCGGCAAAGCCGTTCGACACGACGCGGCAGGTGAGATCGAAACCGCCACCGGGCTTGGCCGGGGCGATACATTCGGGCTTGGAGGGTTCGAACGCCAGGGCGTTTGCCGCCAGGGTCAGACCGCCAGTCAGCAACAGGGCACCGAATTTGAATTTCATCGTTTGTCTCCGCTTATACTTTTTATACGTGGCTGCGTCTTGGCAGCTCTGCGAGACCAACTCTAAGCATTCAAACTGACACCAGCCTGACAGCGCGAAACAAAAACAACGTTGCCGGTTGGCGACAACAGCGAGACAATTGCCGCCCTTATGCGCATGCTACTGATAGAAGACAACCAGGCGCTCGCCGACGCCACCCGCGAGTACTTTCTCAACCTCGGCCACCCCCTGGACTGGGCAGGATCGGTCGAGCAGGCCGAGCGCAGTCTCTCGTTCGACGACTTCGATCTGCTCATTCTCGATATCAACCTGCCGGGCCGCAGCGGCTATCAACTGCTGCAAAGCCTCAGAGCCGCCGGCAAGCGGATTCCGGTGCTGGTGCTGACGGCCCGGGCCGAAATCGATGATCGCGTCAGTGCGCTGGACCTGGGCGCCGACGACTACCTGGTCAAGCCGTTCGATTTTCGTGAGCTGGCGGCCCGCTGCCGCGCGCTGATACGGCGCGAGCGCGGCGATGCCAGCAACGAGCTGCAGTTCGGTAACCTGTGCTTCAATCTGGCGACCCAGAGTGCGAGCGTCGACGGCCGGCCGATCGAACTGCGGCCGCGGGAGGTGCAACTGCTGGAACTGTTCCTGAAGAATCTCGATCGCGTCCTGACCAAGGACGATATCGCCAATCGCCTCTATACCTTCGACGAGGCCTATACGCCCAATGCGATCGAACAGGCGCTGACGCGCCTGCGCCGGCAACTGGCGGACTCGTCGCTGATCATCAAGACCATCCGTGGTCTCGGCTATCTGGCCCATGTCGACGACTGAGGCCGGCTACTCGCTGCGGCGACGGCTGCTGTTCCGCACGGCCCTGCTGCTCGTGGCCGTGCTGCTGTTGCTGAGCATCGGCGCCTGGCGCTATGCCCGCCAGGCGGCGGATTACTCGTACGACCGGCTGCTGAACAGCGCCAGCCTGTCGATTATGGAGGGGCTGCTGGTCCGGAACGGCCGCGTCGATCTCGACCTGCCCTATGCGGCGCTCGAAATGATGCAGCTGGCGCCGGATGACAAGGTTTTCTACCAGGTGCGGAATCCGCAGGGGGAATGGATCACGGGTTACGACGACCTGCCACAGCCGGAGACCTTCGAACCGTCGGAACAGCCCTTTTTCTACGATGCCCGTTACCGCGGCGAGCCGCTGCGCTTCGTCATCCAGAGCAAGCGCCTGACAGAACCCGCGGTCTCCGGCTGGGTCCAGGTCACCCTCGGGCAGACGCTCAACGCCCGTCGCGAGCTGATGGTCGATATTCTCTATAAGGCGCTGCTGGCGCTGCTGGGCCTGATGCTACTCGCGCTGGCGGCGCTCTGGTTCGGCATCAACCGGGCGCTGGACCCGCTCAGCCTGATATCGCGCACCCTGAAGCAGCGTTCAGCCGGCGATACCGAGCCACTGGCCAAAACGCCTATTCAGGAAGTGTCGCCCCTGGTGGACGCCATCAACAGCTATCACCGCAGGCTGCTCGACAACCTCGAGGCCATGAAGACGTTCATCGCCGATGCCAGTCACCAGATCCGCACGGCCCAGAGCGCAACCCAGGCGCAGCTGGATATCGCCAGCCAGACCAATGACCCGGCTACCCTGCCCCAGCGCCTCGACAACATCCGCCAGCAACACCTGCAACTGACACGGCTGACCAACCAGTTGCTGGCCCATGCCATGGTCGTCCATCGCAGCGACACCCAACCATTGGAATTGATCGATATCGACGCCCTGTTGAAACAATTGCTGACCGAGTGCGTGCTGGACCACGCACACCGGGATATCGACTTCGCCTACCACTGCGATCTGCCGAACTGCAGGCTTCCCGCCGACCGCGTGAGTCTGCGCGAAGCCGTACGCAACCTGCTCGACAATGCCGTGCGCTATGGCCCGGACGACAACCAGATAGATCTGCAACTGGTCGCCGCCGCAAACGGCGGGGTCGATATCATCGTCGACGACCGCGGCCCCGGCATTCCGGCCCATCTGCGCCGACAGGCGCTGCAGCGCTTCTCGCGCCTGGCGACAGACGGGGCGGGTTCGGGCCTGGGACTGACCATCGTGCAAAGCGTCGCCGAAGCCCATGGCGGTGATCTGTTCCTCGAGACCAGTCCGCTGGGCGGCCTGCGGGCCCGGATTGCGCTGCCGGGAGGGTCAACATGAGAAAGCGCCTGCACAGCCTGCTGCTCGTCCTGATAACCCTGGTGGCCCCGGCAATGGCGGATACCGACAAGGGTAAACCGGTACTGATTTACAGTGCCACCGATCTCCCGGCGATACGGCCGGTGCTCGAGGCCTTTCGGACCGCCAACCCCGACCTGGCGCTGGAGTATCGCGAGTTCAACACCATGGAGCTGCATGAACGGATCGAGTCGCTCGACGACGAAGGCTATCCCGACCTGGTGATCAGCTCGGCAATGGATCTTCAGGTCCGGCTGGTGAACGATGGCTTCGCCCGCCCGTTCGACGATCCGGTACTCGATGAACTGCCGGCCTGGGCGAACTGGCGCAACGAGGCCTTCGGTTTTACCTACGAACCGGTCGTCTTCGTCTATAACAAAGCCGCGTTCGCCGGCCGCCCGCTGCCGACCACCCACGAAGACCTGGCCACAGCACTGCGCAGTGACGGCGACTTCTTCCAGCACCGGGTCGGCTCCTACGATGTCCGCTCGTCCGGCGTCGGCTACCTCGTGGCGACCCAGGACGAGGTCACCTCAAGCCTCAGCGGCCGCCTGAAGGAAAGCCTGGGCCGGGCCTTCACCCGGGTCTATTGCTGCACCTCGCAATTGCTCGACGCCATTGCCGACGGAGACCTGGTGCTCGGCTACAACCTGCTCGGCTCCTA
This sequence comes from Oceanospirillaceae bacterium, assembly GCA_013373085.1. Classification (GTDB taxonomy): domain Bacteria; phylum Pseudomonadota; class Gammaproteobacteria; order Pseudomonadales; family Balneatricaceae; genus Marinobacterium_A. The sequence goes on from JABXIM010000044.1 coordinate 139,391, forward strand.
CGCCCTGGCCCGCGCCCAACGCGATCCGCGCCTCGGCGTGATCGTGCCAGAGGACTATGCACTGGTCGTCAGCCGGGTCGCCTTCATCACCAAAAAGGCCCCGAACCCAAGGGGCGCCGAACGCTTTCTGCGCTATCTGCTGTCGTACCAGGGACAGCAGGTCATCGCCGACAATGGCGAGCTGATCGCACTGCACCCCCGCGCCACCGGCCCCTATTCGATCACCGCGCTGACCCGCGAACAGCTCCCCAACTTTCACCCGATCGTGCTGGGCCCTGCGTTGATGGTCTACCTGGACCAGTCGAAGCGACGCCGCTTCATCAGCGAATGGCAGAATGCACTGCTCTATGATCCGGTCGCGCCCTAGGAACCGGACCTGTGCAGGAGCAAGCTGCGTACCTTAAGATCGAGTTACTGTAATTCCCACTCGATATTCATTGGCGCGCTGCCGCTGTGGCGGACATAGCGGACCGGGCCGTAATAGCGAAACGGCGCCGCCTTGTTGTTAAGCAACTTGTGATCCCCCACGAACAAATGCACCTGAAGCCCGAGCTGTTCATGGTTGATCAGCTCACGACCCTTCTTACTTTCCGGCGTGGTCGAGTTCTGCGACTGCCAGTGGAAACGGCCTGCATCGACGAAATTCAGGCAATCCGGTAGTAGGTGCGTTCGTGACAGATGCGTGCTCCATGTTTACAATTACTACAATTATTTTAGTTTTGTAAACCTTTGGGGTCGAAGATGATTGGTCAGCGAATACAACGGGCGAGAAAAGCTGCGGGCTTATCGCTGCGGGCCTTGGGGGACAGGGTTGGTGTGTCCCAGACCACCATCAACAAGTACGAGAAGGGCGACTCAGTTCCGTCTTCCGGCCAGTTGATCAAGCTGTCCAAGGCATTGGGCGTACGGTCTGAATACTTCCTGCGGCCGGTAGAGGTGCAGCTTCAAGGTGTCGAGTACCGGAAACGCTCTTCGACCCCAAAGAAGGCACTCGTTCGCATCGAGGCTGACGTGCTCGATCAGGCGGAGCGCTGGACCACTCTCTTGTCGCTTTACCCTCAGAAGCCAGTGGAGAAGTTCGCCCCGCCAGCCGGACTGCCGGAGCAGCTTACTGATCTGGACCAAGTAGAAGAGTTCGCCGATGCTGTCCGCGATGCTTGGGAGCTTGGCCTGAACCCGATTCCCGACATGATTGATGTGCTGGAGTCCATGGGGGTGCTGGTGATCGTGACCGCCGTTGATGTGGCCGGCAAGTTGGATGGGTTGGCTGCTTCAGTGAACGGCATTCCCGTCATTGTGGTTTCTGAGCACTGGCCCGGAGATCGGCAGCGCTTCACTCTGGCGCACGAACTTGGGCATCTACTGTTGCACGACCGATTGCATGAGCTGGTAGACGAGGAAAAGGCCTGTGATCGTTTTGCAGGTGCCTTTCTGCTGCCGCGTAAATCGGCGATCCAGCATCTGGGCCAACATCGAACCCGACTGGAACCGCGTGAACTATTCATGCTCAAGCACGAGTTCGGGATAAGTATGATGGGCGCCCTGATGAGAGCGAGCCAGTGCGGCATCATCACTGAAGCCGTGAAACAGGCCCTGTTCCGCTACTTCTCCAGCAACGGTTGGCGTACCAAAGAGCCGGGTGATCCGTACCCTTCAGAGACTACCTACCTCTACCGCCAGTTGGTCTACCGGGCGCTGGCGGAGGACTACATTGGTGAGTCAAAAGCAGCCGAGTTGATGAGCATGTCGACCTCTTCGCTGCGGGCGGAACGGAAACTGGGGGGCATGGATGCAGCAACTGCTCATCAGTGATACGAACGTCATCATCGACCTCGAAGAAGGCGGCCTGATTGCCGAGCTGTTCGCGCTACCCTACACGTTCGCGGTGCCGGACATCCTGTTCTACGAAGAGCTGGATGAGCAGCACTGCCACTTGCTGGATATGGGGCTGATACTCAAAGAGCTGAGCGAGCAGAGCATGGGGTACGCCCTGAAGCTTGTCGATCAGTACAGGGGGCCAAGCACGAACGACTGCTTGGCGCTGGCTTTGGCCAAACAGGAAGGATGTCCGCTGATAACCGGCGACAAGCGTCTGCGAACTGCAGCGGATCTGGAAGATGTCGAAAAGCTCGGGACGATATGGTTGCTGGAGCAGATGTTGATCAACGAGATCTTGACGATTGCTCAGGTAGATGTCGCGGTAGCGCTTATGAAGCAGTCCGGCAGTCGGCTTCCGTGGGACCTGCTAGAGGCAATGCTCAGATCTTACCGGTAGCGATTCGGGGACGACGGGATAGACGGCAGGCTGTACCCGATGCCTATGACGAATAGAGATCTTGCGCGCCACAAGGCAGCCGAGCTGCCGACAGCGCAAGCGGCGTAAAAGGGGGTTCGCGGAGACATGGGGACGCCGGCCGTCTCGGGGCAGGTCGGGCAGTCGTCGTCATGGACTGCGCCGCCCCTTGCGCATCGTCTCTCCTGAACAGGAGTTCATCGAGATAGAAAGCCTGCGCTGACTTCACCTTCATCCCCGCGCCGTGCAGCTATGACATCTGCGGCCACCCATGCCTGAATCGACCTGAAATAGAATTCCCGGTTGTCTTCCCGGAGCTGGTAGTCCAACGGTGGGATATCCTCAAACGTCAGGTCCCAATTTCCCACTCGATACTCATCGGCGCGCTGCCGCTATGACGGACATAGCGGACCGGGCCGTAATAGCGAAACGGCGCCCCCTTGCCGTTGAGCAGCTTGTGATCCCGCACGAATAGATGGACCTGAATGCCCTGCGCTTCGTGGTTGACCAGTGCCTGCCCTTTCTTGCTTTCCGGCGTGGTCGCGTTCTGCGACTGCCAGTGGAAATGCTGCGGATCGATAAAGTAGTCATGGTAGCGATGATCCTGGCTCTTGCCCTGCTTGTTCAGCGTTACCAGCAGCACATGCACACCCTGCTCCGCCAGTACCACATGGCCGGAATTCCAGTTGCCCGGATTGAACTCGACGCCGAACAGCGGCGGTATCGCTTCGCGCATGAAGGATCGGCCAACGAACAAATGCAACGGATCCACGATGCCCTTGAAGCGTGCGAAGGTGGCCATCTCTTCGGTCGCCGGCATATCCGCGTAATCGGGATTGTTGGCGCGCAGGAGATACTGACCGTTATCGTCCTTGAGCACCTTGCGCAGCAGGTACTGGTTGTCGCCGTCTACATCCTGGCGCTCGATCGCGACGATATCGCCGGTAATGCTGCCGGCGCTGGCCGAGGTTATCTGCTCCAGCAGCAGATAATCACCGTCCTGAATGGGATTGCGACCGCCGTTCATCGAGTTGCCGGAGGCGCGGGCGATAAAGTGCCGCGCCGGGCTCAGTGCGCCGAAGCCCTCGGGCATCGGCACCATTTCGACGGCATCGGCGCTGCCGGTTTTGAAGTGTCCACAGGCGATGCGGATATCGGGAAAGAACGGCAACTGATCCGCTGTCGTCGAAGTCTCGTTGTCACCCGGCGCAACAGTGACATCGGCCAGAGACGATTGCGGCAAGCGATCCCGGTATTGAGCGAAACGCCAGTCGAGGATTTCCTGCGTCATCCCAGCAAAGGTATCCAGCGAGTCGACGGCAATGGACTGCTGGAACGCGAAATGCATGCCGTCGAGCCGGAACCAGCTATCCCCGGACGACTCGGGCGTACACCAGAACTTGATCGGCATGCTACGCCAGTGCGAAAGCCATTTACCCGCCGGCACCTCGGTTATTGGCCGCAAACTGTCCGGCAAATCGGACTGCCAGTCTGGGTACTCGGCGAACCAGTCGTGCGACCACTGCGCCAACTGCTGCACCGTTACCTGACTCTGGATGGCATGGTGTTCGAGCAGGGTCTGCAGCAGTACCAGCTTGTAGCTTTTCGACACCTTGGTAGTCGTCAGGTCCCGAAGCCACTGGCCGTACGCCTCGATAGCGCCCGCCTCGTCGGCTGTCGTTTCGCCAAGCTCGTCGAGGAATTCCCACCAGCTGCCGTATTGCTGCCGCAGCTTGAGCAAACTGCTGCCGCTGCGCCACATTTCAGTGAGTGTCGGCCGGCGTTGGAGGCTGTCCCGCAACTTGAAGTAATCCTCGGTCAGGCTATTCGCCGCCATCGACTTGAGAAAGTCGATAAATTCCAGATCGTAGTGAATGAAGCAGCCATCCGGCAGCAGCGACTCGCGCTCGTCCAGCGCTTTGAGCAACTCTCGCCTATTGGGGGCGCGGCCCAGCAGCGGCCCCAGCAACAGCTCGGGGCGGTTGAGGAAGCTGTGATGGTTGCCGACGAAATCCAGCACCACCAGGTGCTCTTTGCCGGCAGCGGTGCGAAGCCCCCGCCCCAACTGCTGCAGGAACAGGATTTTGGACTCGGTCGGGCGCAGCATCATCACCGTATCGATGCTGGGAAGGTCCACACCCTCGTTGAACAGATCGACCGAAAACAGCACCTCGATGGCGCCACTCGCCAGTTGCTCGAGCGCCTCGTTTCGCGTGGCTTCGGACTCGGCATGCACGCTCAACGCAGTGATTCCCGCCTTGCGAAACTGCTCCGCCATAAAGTCGGCGTGTCGGCGGGAGGCGCAAAACGCCAGCGTTCGGGTTCCGGCACGCTCGCGCCACTGCTGTTGCGCATGCCGTGCGCGGCCGAGCGTCGCAAGCTTGTTCGACAGCTTCTCCGGGTCGAAGCGGCCATTGCGCCAGGGAATATGCTCGTAGTCGACTTCTGCATCGAAGATGCCGTAGTAGCGGAATGGGCACAGTTGGCCAGACAGTATGCCGTCGAACAGGTCGAGCCGGTACACCAGGTTGCGATCGCACAGCGTGACGATATCGGAACGGTCGCTGCGTTCGGGCGTCGCCGTCAATCCCAGCAGAAACGCCGGCTGGAAATACTCGAGCAAGCGCTGATAGCCGGTCGCCGCGGCGTGATGAAATTCGTCGATCACGATGTAATCGAAGAAGTCCGGGCTAAACCGATTCAAATGCCGGTCGCGCCCCAGCGTCTGCACCGACGCGAACAGCACATCGAACTCGGTGTCCTTCTGCTTGCCGGTGTAACGGCCAATCCGAAGCGTCGGCAACACCGCCAGGAAACTCTCTTCGGCCTGCAGCAGAATCTCTTCTCGGTGGGCGACGAACAGACCGCGGCGGGCGCCGAAGGCCTTGAAGTCGAATGCGGCCAGGTAGGTTTTACCCATGCCGGTGGCCAATACCACCAGTCCACGCTGGCCGCCGCGTTGGCGCAGTTGCTGCAGCGCCTCGAGCGCATCCTGCTGGTGCAGGCGCGGCTCCGGAATCGGCGGCTCGGGTTCATCCGAACCCGGCGCGACCCTGACGATTGGCGTCACCTTGCGGGTCGCCTGATACCGAACTTCGTACTTTTCGATCCAGTCGTAGCTTAGCGGTATCACCTTAGGCAGCTGCAGCAACTGACGAAACCGATCGCGGATCTCGTCGATGCGCATGGCTGCATGGCGGTCGGCATCGTTGGGAAAGTCGATATGGTAATTCCACTCCAGACCATCGGTCAGCGCGATCCGGCTGATATTGCTCGAGCCGATAAAGGCATCAGCGCTGACCAGCCCCCCCTGCTCCGAGCGCACGAAGATATAGGCCTTGAGGTGAAAGCTCTCGTCCTTGCCCGCCTCGAAAACGCGGATATCCGCCCCCCGCTCCGCCAGCAACATCAGCCGACGTAGTGCCCGCGGATCGGTCACGTCCAGGTAGTCGCTGGTAAGAATGGTCAGACGAACTTCGCGCTCGGACAGCAGCGCAACCTCCAGATCCTCGAAGATCAGATCCAGGCCGCTGAATTTGATAAAGGACACCGCGATCTCGATCTCGGTCGCATGACTGATCGCATGGCGCAGCGCCGCCAGCAAGGGACGATCGGCGCCGCCGGTCAGCAACCGAGCGTTGCTCATGCGCTCGCCTCCCCATCACGATGGCGGATCAGTACCGTCTGCCAGCGAACATCCGCTCGGCCCAGCCTATCCTGAGAGCCGGATGCGTCGGCCGAAACACTCACCACAAGCCCCAATGGAGCCGCCATTTCCGCCAACTCGCCAACGCTAACCTCGTACATCGGGCGCGCCGGATCGGAGGGCCCGAAACGCAGCGTAATCACCATCAGGCCATCGGGTGCGAGACAGCCCGCCAGCACCTTGAATGCCTGCCTACGCTGCTCCGGTAGCAGGTGCATCCAGACGGCGGACAGCAATATCAGCTCATAGCTATGGCCCGATGCCGTAATCCGCGCCAGCTCAGGCAAGGTATCGTCAATCCAATCAACGGAAGCCGGCGTACTGCTTCGTGCAATCTCGCGCAGCGCCTCGGCGGGCTCGACCGCTGACACTTGCCAGCCAAGGCAAGCAAGCCAGCGGGCATCCCGGCCGCTACCGGCGCCCACATCAAGAGCACGGCCAACCGGCATACCCTGAAGCGCTGCTAGCCACTCGGCATGCACCTGCTCGGCCGGTACTGAATCGTACTGTTCGGCGAACCCCTGTGCCTGCCGGTGGTAGGTATCGATCGTCTTGTTGGTCAACCCGGACTCCTTTCCTGCAATGACGATACTCGGCTTTCAGCCGAATGACTCTATGATATTGGGCCAAGGGCCCGTTGGCGATATTTGCCCCTGAAATCTAACGGGCTGACAAATACTGAAAATCCTGACTAAGGCGCCGAACTTGGCCGTACATACCCTCGATACCAACGACGAAAACGAATGAGCTGGTCTTTCTTCACCCTTGAGTCATCTCTCAGTGGTTTGTTTTTTTCTTCACATATATACTCGACCGCCCTGAGGAGAGACCCACTACATGAAGTACCTGTTGATAATGGCATTCACTGTCTTGGTATCAGGCTGCACGCCTTCACATTACCTCCAGCAGAACTGGGCGCAGATGTCTGTTGATCAGGCTCATGCTGTGTGCTTGAGCGAGATCCAAGCTAATCCGATGCTTGGCCACGATGTGTGCATGAATGCCAAAGGCTGGCAGGCTGTGTACTAGCAAAAATGCCCCCCCGGGGCCCAGCGTGGCCGACAAGCGCATCACGCTAAAGCTGCGAGACGCATTGAACATGGTCAACGTTAGAACGCTCGACCATGTTGTCGTCAGCGCTGAAGGAAACGTGTCGCTCGCTGAGAGAGGACTGTTTTAGACTTAATAATTGACTACAACCTTTGGATGCATTCATTCGGTTTTTTTAGTGAAAAATTTATCTAGGTGCCTCTTGGCATCTGCCCCTATAGACGTGAACGTATCGGCAGCTGTCTTGGCACCTGCCGATGCCGCGTCGAAACTCTTTTTCCCACTTTCAGATACAAAATTTGCTGTATTCTTAGCCGCCTCAGAAAACGAGTACGATAACGAGTTCACATCTTCAAATATCTTCTTGATACGTTCAAGCGCCATCTCCTCTCGCTCATCGATAACACCATCAGCTTCAACTATACCGTTAATAAATATGAGTAACTCCTTTGCCATAGACTCGTGATTACAATCTGGATTTTCTTTTTTGAAAAGAGCTAATTTTTCTGTTATTTCTTTGATTGTATGATCAGCAGCCCCCTTTTCTATCTCTCTTATTCCGAGTTCAACAAAACGCCTATCATACCCCCACTCATTGATGAAGTATGACTGTATGAACAGATACTCATCGTTTGTGATCTTTCCATCAACAGCAGCAACTTTTATACCGAGAATGCACATCATATCGAACAAACCGGTAGCTAAAACATCAAGTGGCGTATTAATAAATTCAGGAATAACTTTGACCCTATCTGATGAGCCCCGTACAATTTTTTTTCCAATTACCAAACTTAAACCTGCACCAATTACTCCTGCAGCAACAGCCCAGCCAACAGGAGTAACAGCGGATCCAATACCTAAAGCCCCCCAAAAACCCGCAGGAGTAAAAAAACTGGATGCAATAAACGATGACTTTGCAATTCCTACTCCTGTCATTGCCCCATTCCCAGCATCAAGCGCATCGAGAAGATACTTTTTTATCTTTAAGGACGAGTATGCATCTTCCCCTATATCGAGCTTTATCTTGAACTTAAGCGGATTTTCTATTACACGCTCGACACCTTTCATCCATTCTTTTTCAGCTTGTTCAGTCATAGTCTTAACCAGCCAGATTACCAAAGGAACGATTTGCTTTCGCAATTTCCCGAGCGAGCGCTTTGTTACTGATATCCTGCTGAAAACCGAGAATCAGCCCAAATGCTGCGAACAAAGGTCCAACAACAGGCCCCAGAATAAAGCCAACTATAGGTATAGCACCTATTAGAAATCCCAAAATCGAACCAAGAATTAATCCGAATCCAGCTTCTGGGTATGACCTAAAAAGAGATACAACAATATCTAAAATCTTTCGACCTATCTTTAATATAAATTTCCCGGCCTTCACCGTTGATTTTGAGATTTCGTACAAAACAGATTTAGCATCCGCCGAGATATTCAATCCATCAATAGTGGATTTCAAATTTTCTTCTGAAATTCCTGACCTGTTTATTTCAGCTACATCATCAGCCGTCAGCCGCGACGCCTCTTCGGTGATCTTTTTCCCTGAAACAGGATCTACACCTTCAACTTTCATTGCCAGCGTCCCCTTTATCAAGTGCACACTCAACAAAAAAGCAACCGCTTCATACTCTGCGGCCAGAGACAACTACTGCGATAGAGGGGAGCTAGATACCAATGCGCCGGGTGCTAGCCATACTCTTCTATCCCTTCTGGTGATCGACGCCAGCAGCGCAGCCACACTGCTACCTCTAGCGCCGTCACGTTAGACGTTGCCATCTCTAACCGAACGAGTTTTCAGTTTGGTCCAGCATCGACAGATTTCCACAAACTATTTGGTTGCCACCTGCAAATACGGGCTAGGCTCACCGGCATAGGTGACGCTAAGGCCCGAGTCGCCGCTACATGCAGCAGTGCTCTTTCGTTTAGCTCGTTCTGTCGTCGCTCGACCGGGTCATCGGTACTACCGAGCGCCAGCGGCAGAGGCACAGTGCCTTCACTGATGACAGCCAGGATCATGTAGCGGAACTCCAGCCCCTTGACGCGATGCATCGTCGCCAGCCGGACACCCGCTACATTACGGTTATCGATCTGCTGGCTCAGCACCAGCGTGGGTAACCCGGCGGACACCAGGTGGTCGTTGATTTTGTCGCGATATTTCCGAGTTCGTGTCGCGACGCAGATATCCTGAGATACAATACCCTCTTCGAGCAATGCCTGGATCTGCTCAGCGATACCCAGGCATTCTGCCGCTTGAGTGGGGAAACCCGCCACCTGTGGTTCGCTACCATGCAAAAGCGAGCGATAATCGTCGCCACGATCCTCGCCTCCATCCAGGTCATCGACGCTGACGCCCTCAAGAATGGCGCTGGCAAAGCGGCGAGTTTCTTCAGTCGTTCGATAGTTAAAACGCAGCTTTCGACTACGACCGACGATCTGGATGCCGCATTGACTCATGGTTGTTTTACGACGGTAGATGCGTTGGTGTCCGTCCCCAACAATAAACAGGTCATCTGCCTGTTGGGGTTGTACGAGGCGGCGGATTAGCGTCAGCGCCTGAGGTCCCATATCCTGGGCCTCATCGACAATGACACTGCGATACGGCAAACGGATATCCTGCTGCTGTAGCAGGTCGACCGCATCCAGAGTGGCGTCTTCAAACGTACGCAAACCCTTGTGGTGTAGCTGCGCTCTGATTTCTTCGTATCGCCAACGAGGCGGCCCTTGCCTTGGCACTGGCACTGGAAGGCATTCCCGACGTCTCGACGGCGTTGAGTTTCTTTCCGGGCATCAACGAGGATGTGGCCATAGCCCTGCGCCCTCAGCAATCGGTCCGCCACCAAGCGGCCTGCTTTGCCCAACGTCCCCGCGGCGGCCCCCCCTGGCGCCGGCCATGTGGTTTGCGGCCCATGACCTGCTCAGGCAGAAGGAGACTCGAGAGATGGCGATTCAACGCCCGGCCTGATTTGGAAACACTAGTTGCCTTATTCCGAGGATAACCGGGAACTGGGCAAGCCGCCGATTGCTATTGAGGCAACAGAGAAAGGGAAGCGTCTGCTTGATCATTCACCTTGGATCGATCAGCCCATCACTCTTGCCACCACAAAAAGGTGGCAAGAGTGGCCCCATCAACGATCTAACTGCGTTCAGGACTCCGTGGTCGGCTTCACGAAGATAATCAATCCATATGCTTAATATCATCTTCAATTTCCGAGAGCCCATCGCTCGAACTATAGAAAAGATGACGTTCAAAAACCAAAAACAGTATAGGCGACAAGAGTATTACAGCAATTCTCAATGGCAAATTAATATATGGCAATTCACTACCACCAGTCAGGTCGCTCATTGACCTTTCCGCGATAATACCAACATTTAACCAGATCACAAAAATCAGAATTCCGAATAAGATCGTCATACTGTTCCCGTCCTCATCAGATATGGGTGAATTTTTCTTTTCGCAAGGTACTTTCACCACTCCAGCGGTATGCGACTAACTTTCCCTTTTTTGCGACCGAATAATCCAGACAAGCCACATTGGGTGCCAGCGGCTCTGGTTCGCCATCCAGCCAGTAGTGTCCGATAAAGCAAGGCAACTGGTCAGTATGGTACTTGGAAATATAATCGGGCACTTGCTCCGCCGCTGCGTGACCAATATCGATCCCGTCAGGCAATGCGATATCCCCCAATCGTTCGGCATTTGCCTTCCACCACTTCACGCGGACCGCATCACGCACGTGACCGTCTTTGTCCTTGAAAGTGATACCTTCGGGTAACTCCACTTCAACGCCCTTTAGAAGCGTTTCTACGGCGTAATAGGCGGACGTTCCTTTCGTGGATGCCTCGATCAACAGTGTCCGATCAAGACGCCCGTTCGGGATTCGTTCGCGCATGACGTCGATGAACTCATCATCCCAGCAGGCATGCACAACCCGAATACCGTCAAGCTCTAGCCAAAGTGGCAAACTGTAGAAAAAATCGAGCACTTCGCCCTTAAGTTCGGACTCATCATCGAACTCGTTCAGAAACGCTTGATGCTGCTGGACGTTCTTTTCGGTGCGCGGACGTAGGTACTCCCCTTGATGCTCCGTATGGAACGCCAACGCGTTGAACTCATGGTTTCCCATCACCGAATGGGCATTTCCGTTTTTTACCATGGTCATCACGATATCCAGCAACTTCTGATGTTGACGAAGATGCTCGCCCCGATCGATAAAGTCACCGAGAAATACAACCTTGCGACTATCATGGTAAAAGCCCCTTTCGGTTTCTCGATAACCGAGATGGCGCAACAACTTCACCAATTCATCCGCATGTCCGTGGATATCCCCGATAATGTCGTAACCTTGTGCATCCATATCAACCTCCTTAATTTCCTTATCTACCGACAACATCAACTGCTTGAACTCAACCCTCCCCCCTGACAAGGGCTTCGAGATTACTTTCGATGTATGTCACTGTTTCGTTCAAATTAGCGCATAGAAGCGTAAACATTGGCTCATCTCCTTTCAGCACCGTCACAGCCCGATATGGATCATCATCGAATGCAATCAAACGACAACCTGATGCCAATTCTTTTTCGAGATATATGGCATCGAACTGCCCCGGCATATATGGCTTATCAGGTCTGTATTCGAATGGCTTGCGTTCTGATCGCTGGCTTTCAACAAGCTCATGCAGCTCCGCTGTTAGTTTTTCAAGCATCGGACTTCGATTTTCAAATCCCTGATCCACAATTTCCTTGTGGGCAATCGCCACACAATGTTTCATAGTTGCCTCCTGAAAATCGGGAGCTTTCCCCTCTTCATCCAGCAAAGGCAGTCCGTACTCTTTCCGATAAGCGTTCTTGGTTACGATTTCTTCAGCAGATGGACGCGGCTCACCGAATGCATCTGCGTGCATGAATGCATATTCTTCACCAAATAAATAGGCATGGATTAAACGGGCACGCTCGTCGACCCTAGAAGTTACAGTCTCTCTCTCGTCACGTGCTTTCACCTGATCCGCTGTCAGACCTTCACGGACTTTCCGGTGTTTTCGAGCTTCCTCTCTCTTAAACCTGTTCATGCGCCACCTCCACTGGGCTTGTGATATCGAAGCCAATCGAACATGCGGTCTCCCTCCCACGCGATATGGTCAATATCCGAAGAGAAGTTCCGTCCGCTTTCGCGGTTCGCTCTATATTCTCATAGAGGGGATTTGCATAACGTAGCCACGAATGCCACTTATCGATCAAATATCGGACGCCTTGATCCGGCTGTATACCGGTTTTCAGCACCAGTGAGCAATAAAGCAGACAATTCAGGTCTTGAGGCTGCCGACGAATTTCCGACTTTTCCACATCGAATGGAGAGCCATCGTCATGCAGTACATCATTGATTTCGTGACCGAAACCGGTAAGGGAATCGTAAAGATCATCGCATTCGGCGACGAATCCATTTTCACGCAATATCGCAGCGTAATCTATCGGCATAAACATCGTTCCTTGTGTTTAGCCTCCCACTGGATGGGCGACGCTGCCGGAATAGACGGGCAGCTGTCCAGTATAACCGCCTCGATGTCAGTGGCAAGTACTTCACAACTTGCCTGATAGTGACAGCCACCCTCATTCGATCAAGGGAAAGGTCACAACTGGCAAGCGCGATATACCGGTTCAATACGAGCGTCCTAGAAGGGATGAATAAGCGAATCAAAGTGATCAAGCGCATGGCAGATGAATACCGGGATAGCAACTACTTCCTCCTGAAATTCGAAGCTGCATATCCCGGTAAAGCGCGATAAATTTTTTTACTTCGTCAAGAAGCTTGCCATACGCCAACGAGGTTCAGCCAGCAAACCACTCGCTCATCTGGCCGTAGCCGTACACAAACGCCAACTTCCGTGCTCGTGTCAGGCTCACGTACACCAGCGCGCGTTCCTCGTTTTCCCGCTGACGTCGGGTAACTGCGTCGGCGGCGCTACTGATAACGAAATCCAGCGGTACTAGCCCGCGATTGACTGAAGCGACAAATACCGCGTCGAATTCCAGGCCTTTTACTCGATGCATGGTGGCCAGGTTCAAGGCTCCTTCAGGGGTGGCCGCGCTGCGGCCATCGAGCTGATGACAGAGCTGCTGTCGGGATTCCAAAGCGCTTTTCAGCTCGTTGACTTCGCGACGGGTACGGGCGATTACACAGCAAGCTTCAGGGGAAAGTTCATTGTCACGAATAGCGCTCAGAATTGCGTCGGCCTGCTCCTCTATATTGTCAAAGCAACGCACTTCCGGGGCCGGCCCATGCATCAAGGAATGATAGAATTGCTGACTGTCATTTCCACCATCCAGATCGTCAACCTCGACGCCTTCCAGCACGCTGACGGCCAGCTTTCGGGTTTCATCGGTGGTACGGTAGTTCACTTTCAGCCGGGCGGATCGTCCGCGGATATCGATGCCACACTGCCCCAGCACCACCTTGTTCTTTCCGTAGATGCGCTGATGCCCGTCGCCCACGATAAACAGGTCATTAGGGCCCGGCTGTACCAGCGCCCGGATCAGCATGAACGCCTGGGTACCCATATCCTGCGCCTCGTCCACGACGACAGAGCAGATTCCAGGCCGTAGCTCCGGCTTGTTTTCCAGCAGTTCTCGGGCGTCGCGATAGGCGTCATCCGCCTCCTTCAGATAGTTGCTGGCCAGCAAGTGCCGGTAACGCTCGAACACCGGCCAGATATCGACACGCTGTTGCCGGTTAAGCCGAGTCCCGCGACCGATACGGGAGGCCTTCTTGTATCCATCCACGTTTTCAATCGACTGCGGTTGAACGACCCTTGCCCACTCTTCCTGAAAAAACGCCAGACTCAGGTCGGAACTGGCGGGCTTCTCGGAGTATGCCTGTTCCCAAAGGCGCTTTTCCTCCTGAGCATCCATCAGCAGACCGTAGTCGTACCCCTGCTTCTTCAAGAAGCTGACCACCCATGCATCCAGGTTGATGATCTCGATAGACGCCAAAGATTTCTGGGAGCAGATCTTGTTCAGATTCTGCTTGATGTCGGCCGCCAGATTGCGAGTGAAGGTTGTAAACAGTATACCGGCGTCTTCGGTGGCGACATTCTCCGCCAGCCATTTGGCGCGGTGCATAGCTACTACCGTTTTACCGGTTCCGGCCCCTCCGAGTACCCGAACCGGACCGTTCTTCTTTCCTTCCGCGAGGCGCCGTTGAGCGGGGTGCAGGAATACTCGCCATTTCTCGATGGACTGGTTGAGCACCTCCTGAAGCGCCTCTTCATTCTCGGCAACAGTGAAGTGAGCACGGGATTCGGGGCGGGCCAGTGCTGAACCGAAATCCTCGGTATCCACGACTTCCGGGGCAACGGGAACCACCTCGGCGTAGGCTTCCTCGAAACTTGCACCCGCCATCAGCATGAACAGACCCTCGTAGGCATCGGCAGGAATTTGTTCGTTTACGCGTGCATTTTCGAGATCGGCTTCGATCTTCATGCTGCGCACCAGGCTCAGTGCATCGTCAGGCACACCCAATTGCAGCAACTGGCGATCACGGATGGCATCGAATAAACCGGGCAACGCGGGCCCTGAATTCTGCGGTGCCGGCTGTGCCTCCAGTTGTGCCTCTTCCACCGTAAACACCTGCAGGCTTCCGGTATTGGGGTTGATCTCGACCTTGCGTTTGGCTGCCCAGTTGTAAGCCGGTTCATGATGATCCACATAGAGCATCAGGTAGAGGTCTTCCTTTGCCGCTGCAGCGAGAATGATACGCACATCCTGGTTGGCACGAATCGAGCGCAGCTTGCTGTCCCTGAATGCCGTCAGCTTTTCATAATGCAGGCCTCCATGCTGCGGGTCTTGCTGAAACAGCATTACAGCCTTGTTGGCCTGACTCTGCTCTTTCGGCGAGAGCTTGAGCAAACTTTCAAAGTACTTCTCAGAGAAGGCAACACTTGCCATATCAAGCTCCTGAATCCATTTCGTTTACAGCTTCGACCAGTTCACTCGCGGAGATAAACACCCGCCAACCCTCGGCTTCCAGCCTGGGTTTAATTGCCATCTGCTCGGCCACATCTGCGCGAAGAAAGGCAATTTTCTGCTCTTCAAAAATAATCTCCGCCTCGCCGATAGACTCCTCATTGGCATCCATAACGTCGTCACCCACCAGCGGAGTAGCTGGCCAATTCACATCCAGCGCCCTGAATGCCTCGACCAGATCGCTATCCAGCAGGTCATACCAGTCCGGGTCTGTATTCTGATCCTGCTGCGGCCCTTTAACTGGCTGTATATCCGGCCAGAGCAGGCCGGCGGCGGTGCCGCTCAGCTTCGATTGCGGTGTCCAGGCATACATGAGCGGCAACATCTGCAGAAAATTGACCGATGTCCAGAATCTCTGCCACTGGTAGCGGGCTGCCTCGTCACTGCCTTCGCGGCGATCGTAGCAAAGCATCACCATCGCCTGGGTCAGATCGACTTCTTTCAGCAGCGGCTGTCCGGCAATCAGCTCCAGCACAATCGCAGCGGCGCCCTGTTCGTCGTTGAGCTCTACGCGTCCAGCCAGGACCGGTGGTTGCGGAGTCTGATCGGTAAAAGACGCCGGCAGGCCATCAAGGTCGTCCAGTATCTGTTGTTTCAATGCCGGATCCCCCAACGCTTTCCCCGGCAAACATTGAAACAGGAACAACAGGGCCTGCTTCGCCAATGCTTCAGCATCCTGCCCGGCTAGAAAATGCATCAACAGTTCAAAGGTGGTCTTGTTCAGATGCTCCGCGCCGCTGCCAACACCCGCGATTCTGGCCAGGCCGGCAATGGCACCGTGATTCTGCTCTGGAGATGTCATGCCCGCCGGCAGGGGAACATCCATAGCCTTATCGCCGATCACCTTGTTGATGTCGTACCAATTGAGGGTCCAAACCAAAAAACCGGCATGCATGAGGCTCTGGCGCTTGAGCAGATCCTTGTCACACTCGTCTGCATGGAAGCGATAACCGTCAAGGAAAATCGCGACCGGCTTCAGACCCGCATGCACCGGCCACAGCACGAAGTCCGGACGACTGGAAAACTGAACACCATCGGCGGATCCCAGGTCCACCTGCGGCTCCATCTCGTAAGCCAGGTCGCCAATGGTCAGACGATAGCCATGCTTGCCACGTATCACGTCCTGGGACACACGGACTTTGTGCCCGCCCACACAATCATCGCCGGAAAATCTGGCGAGCGCCTCGGGGAAGCGAGCCTCCAATTCGCTATCCACCCAGGGGTTCCCCCCCAGGGTGCTGAGGGAGTCGTCGTTCCGGACCCACTCGTGCTCTCCTTCGACTATGTCTTTCAACATCTCCAGGGCCAGCGCTTTACTGGTGCTTTCCATACCGTAGGCGTTGCGGTATTCGAGAAGGCAGCGGTAACAGCCATCCATGGTGTTGCCATAGCAGTCGCAGTTTTCCATCACCTCGTAGGCCAGACGAAATACCGACTGCATATTCTCGGCTTTGCTCAACAGCTCATGCAGGTACCCGGTGCCGCCGGGTACCGAATCATAGAGCACGATAAAATGTCGGCGTTCGTCGGTTTCGCCCACCGGCTCGCTCTGGTGGGCGACCCGAAGATGATCCACCTTGCCACCGAAACGGCGCTTCAGTCCCAGTTGCAAGGCGGCGACAAAAGAGTTGACCTGCTCGTTCGTACCACCGGTGGAGAGTCGAGGCAGTAGAATTCGCAATGCCTCGGACGAGAACTGGCGATACAGGTACAGGCAGTTCTCGAGGCCGTTGTCTTCCCGGCCATCTTTGAGCTTTTTAGGCCCACGGGAAAAGCTGCAGCTCTTGAGGTGATCGGCTTCCGCTTTGCCGGATGCGGCCTTGCGGGACTGCACCGAGCCGCACTCCCGACAGATGGGAAAGCCAGCCCGCTGCAATGGCTCACCGGCCACCTCGAAGTACATTTCGTCGCCGTCCCGACGCCCGAAATTGACCTCGAGAAAGTTGGCAGCGCGAATGAATTCGAAACCGAATGGGCGGTCCTTGTCATCCAGCACCCAGGTAATGTGGATATCAGACGGCTTGAAGTCGATGAGCATCTGCTTGTTGAAGAATACCGGCTCGCGATCGTCGGAACGATCATCCAGCTGGGCATCCTTCGCGTTGGTGAAGGCATACACCTGGGTCATCTTCAGCATCTTGGTGCGGGCGCTTTCATCACCCCACTGATGGGTATGGCAGCGGGGACAGGCCTTGTCGCCAAAACCCGCGGTGGGATCGTTTGCCGGAGCCGAGTAATGGCAGCGTGGACAGAAACGCCAATCCTGGATATTGCGCCCTTTCGCTGTTTCCACCCGAGTAACTTTCACCTTGCGATTACCGGCGTAAAACACCGATTCGGGCGCCAATTCGCTTAGCGCGGCCTGAGCCGGGCGCTGGTATTCGTACTCCCGCTTGACGAACTCGGTCTCCGCGCCGCTATCGCCGCCACCTTTTTCGCTGCGGAAAATCACCGAATGGAGTGTCGTACCCTCTTCCGGGAACGCATAGTTGGGCAGCAGGCCCTCATCGGTAAAAAAGTTCAGCGTTTCGCGCCTGTTCAGCCTGACACGCATACTGCGATAGCCCGCGACCTCCCGTTCAAGCTCGAGTATCTGGCCGCTGGTGTGGTCGTCCTGAGGCAGCTTACGCAGCTTGTCCAACTGGCGGTCAAGATCCTTAATCGTTGCCGCCATCTGCTTGCGCTCGTCCGTTACCAGTTTCAGCCTGTCCAGCACATAAAGCTGCAGGTGATCATCCTGGTGCTGCGAACCGCCGAACAGATACTGACGCAGAAGCTCCAGATCGTCCCCGCTCAGTTCGGTGGCAACATGACCGGAAAACCCGTCCCAGATTTCCTGCATGTTGTGCTTGAGAAAATTAAGCAGCGTGTAGGGAAAGCGCTCCTCCTGGGCCTTTTCCACCGCATCCAGCACTGGCTGCATGGTCGCCGGCACCTGGTTATCGCCCCGGGCCTGGCGGGTCCAGCAATCCATTGCGAACGCCAGCAATTGCCGGCGCAGTACATGACGCGCCTTGAGAAAGACAGCGGGCGGCTCCACCGGGGAATCCAGCATGCGACCCGGATCGGCATAAAAGACAAGGTCATGGGGCCGGCCGTTGGCGACGGTCAGAACGAAAGAGTTGCCGTCGCGGCGCCCACCGCGGCCCACACGCTGCAGATAGTTGGCCTGAGCCGGCGGTACCGAACAGAGCAAGACACTGGAAAGGTCACCGATGTCGATACCCATCTCGAGCGTGGGCGTTGCCGACAGCAGGTTGTATTCCCAGGGCTTCTCTCCCTTGATAAAGCTGTTCTCGACCCGGATCCGGTCACTGGTGGACAGCAACCCCGTATGCTCATGGGCGATCACCCTGTGGATTTCGCCATGGCGGAACAGGTTGCGATACAGCGACTCACGCACCGGCACCCTGTTTTCGTATACCAACCGCGGGTCCGCGGCACTGATGAGCGGTAAACCCAACCAGGCATCAGCATGAGCTTCCGGAAGGTGCAGGGGGCGGTAACCGCGGCTCTCCACGGCCTGCACCTCTGTTGTAACAACCAGATACTCCGGATTCAGTACCCAGAGCTTCGCACCGCGTTCATTCAACTCCTCCCTGACGAGTCCCGTCGCGCTCAGTGCATCCAGAGCACCAGCCAACACCGCCTCCAACTGCTTTTTATCGACCAGTGCACCGGGATTGAGGCAGGCCAGCCAGCGTTCGTACCAGGATTGAGCACCGGAGGCACTGACGAGCGTTTCGTAACCTTCGCCCGCGCTCAGTGCCGGGTATTTCGGCCGTGGGGACCCGGGACCAAGCGGCGGCGTATAAATCAGGAACTTGAGCAGATAAGCCTTCCCGAACTTTTCCCGGTAACCACGAAGATCATCCAACCCGATCGCGCCAAGACCGATCAGGTGCTGCACCAGGCCGGTCATGAAGCCGATCGACGCGTCCCGGTCGATCCGGTACCCCAGGGTATTGTCCGAGGCATCTCGCCAGCGCTCCGCAGCTTGGGCTATCGGCTCTCTGGGACTGCTCAGCACGGCGAGCCCCAGCCGATTCAGCGAACGTCCCACCTGCGAGCGCCAGGCCAGATCTTCCAGTGCCTGCCACAGCATTCGCTGCCGAATCAGTTTCAGGTGGCTGTCCGCCCGCCGAACCTCACCGGACTGTTCGAAGTATTCAAAATCCGCAGCAAAACGCTGATCCGGCGGCATAAACTCGCGCAGATAAGCGGGCAGAGGCAAGCGCCCCTGCCGCTCGCCATGAGCGAGCCAGTAGGCCTCGAACAGTTCCGGCAGTTGCAGTATCGGAACGGGAGCCGACTGGTTCTCCAGCAGCTGCGTGAGCGCCATGCGCACGTTGTTCTGCCAGGTCCGGGCCGCGAAGAAACCGGCGCGGTGGGTCGCGTCCTGGACGGAGTCACTGAATGTCAGCAACTTGCGGTCGTCGTTGTCCCGGCTACTGAACAGCTGATGGATGGCGATGGCGCTCAGGCTCGCGGCCCTGGCACCGAACACCACCAGCGCGGATTTTTCGGCGCAGTAGGGGCAATCGTGCTCATGGATGACGCGATTCACATTGTCCTGGCGCACCTCCCTGAGCTGATGAGGTTTGGAGACCCTGACCAGTGACGCGTTACCCGCCTGACAACTTCTGCACTCACCGGAATAATCAACGGCAGCGGTCTTGCCGCATTCCCGGCAGACCTTGAAATTGTCCAGCATCATGCCGGCGGATGACTGCTTCTTTCCTGCCTGCCAGGGTAGCAACAGGGCAGTCTCCTCATGCTTGCCGAAGAACGCCGGATAGATTCTGGAAAGATCGGTTTCGATCACCTGATCGCTGGTCTGTACTGCTTCCATCCGCGTCAGCCAGGCCGTGCCATGACACTCCCGACACTGCACCAGCGGCAGACGTATCTGCTTTTGATCCTTCGGAGGCTGATCGTCGCCGAAAGCAAGAAGCGGCGGAAAGCGGGTAGCGCTATTCCCATCGTCAGCCCAGTCCTCGCCTCTGACAATCGGCCCGGGCTCACGCAGGGTGCCGACAATGCGGCGCAACTCACGGGACCAGAGCTGAAGGCGCAGCTGCACGAAGGGACGCCCGACGTCGTCTCGCGCATGGGCCATCAATGACAGCAGAGCGATCAACACCTGTTCCGGCTGGCGTTCAAAGCGTTTGGGAATCTGTGCCGCCAGCCGTTCCACCAGCTCCCGGAAGGTCGGAGTAGCACGGTTCAGCTTCAGTTGCCTAAGCAGGTTGGCCAGTTGGCCGTGCTGCTTGAGTTCGCGGCCAAGCGCAATGCGCCCGGCCCTGCTATCCAGCTCCTCATCGGGATTCTTGCTGAAAAACAACTCGTAGGCCTTTTTCAGATACCCGTTCAGATCGAGACTCAGCGCCTCATTCAGCGCTTGTGGCCCGATTTCCGGGTTCAGACTCAAAAAGGCGATATTGTCGAGAAACTCGGAATCGCTTTTGCGCTGCTCGGCAATGACCGACTCGCGTCGAAAGGGGCTGGAGAAAATATCCGAGGCGTAACTCAACAGACCGCTTACGCTCTCTTCACCGCCCAGGGTAGCCGATGTGCCGACACAGATCAGCTGTTCCGGCGTCATATCGAAACGCGCCCGCAAGCGGCGAATCAGCAACGACAGGTCCGTACCCTGGGCGCCGTCAAAGGTGTGCAACTCATCGACAACCAGGTAGCGAAGGGTATCCGGCCCGTTATTTATCCACAATTTTTGATCCTGCGGCCGCATCAGCAGGTAATCGAGCATCTTGTAGTTGGTGAGCAGTACATCCGGCGGGTTCTGGCGCAGCGTTTCCTTGTCGGTAATGACCTGATCCGGCCCCATAACCTTGTTGCCCTGGCCATCGCCCCCCACGAACAAACCGACACGCAGCCCCTTTAGTGCTGCCTGGCCTTGAATGATCTCGGCGAAACGTTTGGCCTGGTCAGTCGCCAGCGCGTTCATGGGATAAATAACAATCGCCTTGATACCCGGCCCTGCCGCTCGCCGGCAGTGATCCAGTACAGGGTAGAGAAAACACTCGGTCTTGCCGGAGCCGGTGCCGGTTGCGACCAGGGTATTGGCGGCCTGTTTGTCCGAGGTCAGCCGCTGCCAGGCCTGCTCCTGGTGGGCGTAAGGGGGGTATTCGGTACGAAAGCCCGAGAAAAAATCGGTACCGGCCGACCCGGTCAGGAAGGGCAACCCCACCGATACATAAGGCCCCTTGATAAAGGCCTCACCGTCCTGTTGCTCCTCCACAAGACGGCGAAACTCGCCCTTGAACGGCTCGGTTTCCGTCTCGTAACCGGTAACGATGAACTCACGCAGTGCCGCCGATACTTCGCTGGCTAGCAGGCCGGGGATCATGAAAGCTCCTTCTTTCGATTTCCGAACATTTCCCGCATGCGACAGAAATGGCCGGATCTGTAAATTACTTGCCCATCATTCTGCTATCCGGAACGGAAAGCAAATCAGTCACGCCGATCCAGAGCCACTTCAAGCAACTCAGGCAACTCGACCACCTCCTCGAGCGAAAACAGGCGCCAGCCTTGAGCAGCCAGCATAGCCCTTCGGGGCGCACGCTCGGCAAACATCCACACCGCGACACGCAGATCGTACCAGACCAACTCGAACTCCCCTGCGACCTCACCGGATGGCAGCGTAACCTCGGCGCCGCACTCCGGCACCGCAAGGTTGCTCTTGATAATGTGGTTGACCACCGGAATGGCATCTTCTTCCACCTGCCGGGCCCAATCCGGCAGGCCATAGTGCGCGTCCCCGAGAACCTTGCGGGCCGTGTAGGTGCGGAACTCCTCGGCATCTTCGAACACATTGAAACCGGCACTCATGGCCGCTTTCAATACGTCCTTGCCTTCATTCAGTATCAGGGTAACGGGTTCGGAAAGGCCTTCCTGCAGGCCGACGGGCCAAGCCAGATCGAGATAGGCCCGAAGCTCGCCGGTATCGGTATCGCGCAACTCGTACTCCTTCTCGCCTGCGGGTAAGCCGTTCTCGATGACCCAGGCATTCACCGCATCCAGCGCTTTCTCTTCTTCCTCATCGGCGATCCCCCCCGGGGCCGCTTCACCTACCGCGATCACTGCGTATTGGCCATCTCCCGATGGGAGCTCATACAGGGTATCCAAAAATGCATTGGCTGCATCAGCGAGTAACTGTTGGCGCTGGCGCAAAAATTCGGGGTAGTTCTCGGGTTTCCATAACTCGGAATCCTGCGGAATCCACTGACTCTCCAGAGCACCTGCATGCTGCTTCTGAACGTCGGCGAAATACTCCACAGGCGCGCGGTTACTGATCTGCAGGTTACTGTTCTTGGTCAGGAAGCAGAAGTTGCCCAACGCATTGACGGCCTTGCGATCATCAAACCCGCTCTTTTTAAGGAAATCCCGCGGAAAAATATGATGAACTTCCAGCGACGTGTTTTTGC
Organism: Oceanospirillaceae bacterium; assembly: GCA_013373085.1. Lineage (GTDB taxonomy): Bacteria > Pseudomonadota > Gammaproteobacteria > Pseudomonadales > Balneatricaceae > Marinobacterium_A. Next base: position 161,896 of record JABXIM010000044.1, read on the forward strand.
CGAGCATGCCCTTCTTCAATGGCAGACCGGAGCCCCAGTCCTGAGCCTCGCCCACCCGAGTCAGCATGTACAGAATGAAGTAGAAACGGTTGCCACGGCTCCAGCCGGTAAAATGCTCGGGCCGAATACGAAGATTGCCGCGCCAGAGTTCGAGCTCCCGAATCAACGCATCGATTCCCTCACCCGGCTTGGCCTCCAGCAGAATGTTCAGATCACGGGACAGCACACTCTCGGTAGAGCCGGAATAGCGGCCCCAGATAGCAGACTGAACATACCAGAACAAAATCTTGTTCTGGATCTGTGGCTCCTGAGCCCTGGCACCCGCATCATCCAGAAACCGGGCGAGCACCGGAAAGGCAAAGTGCCCCGTCAACACCTGGTCGTGATCCAGACCGAGGCGGGCACCGATCAAATCCAGCACCGTATTGATGTGATTGATCGCCCTCTGCAAAGCGGCGTTAAAGGCAGCGGCTTCCAGATCATGGAGCGCGGAGAACCGAGCATCGCCCGTGGCGATAGTGGTGACACTGCGCAACAGCCAGTCCAGCGTGAAGGTAAACCCTGCCTGGCTCCAGCCATCCAGTGCCTTGCGCATGCGGGAACGGGCATCCGGCTCCACCGAGCAGATACGGGCCAGCGCAAGATCGCCCTTGGACAGTTTACGTCCACCGCTGTTAACCCTGTTGAAGATATCCACGACCACATCGAGCGTCATTTCTTCACCCGATACGTCTTCGACATGAACATCGATATCACGGATATCCCGCAGGCGATTCAGGCGAGTCGAATAGCGGGTAATCAACGACGTGATTGAAGAAAGGTCGTCAGCATTCTTGATGATACTCTGCAGAAAAGGGTCAGGGCCGTCCTTCATCAGGCCAGTGATATCGACCCACAGCGGGTTTGCTTGCATCTTGCTCGGCATGTAGAAAGAAAACTCTTCCGACTCGACATTGAAGAACATGTCCTTGAAGGCATTGGCATTACCATCGAAAAATGGCGGTGGACTGCCTTTGACGATGCCGTACATCGAGGTCATGCGCTGCTGACCGTCCAGCAGCATCTTGACCTGCTTGCCGGACTGCGCCTGATCCACTCCGCGTCCCTTGGCCTCGGATGAATCCGTATTCCAGGCCAGCAAACTGCCCACCGGATAGCGTTTGTAAAGAGAACGTACCAGACCGCGCACCTGATCGCGGTTCCAGACATAGCCGCGCTGGAATTCCGGCAGGGCTATCTGGCCGATCTCGATCTGATCCAAGAGTGTGGAAATTTTCATCTCAGCTCCTTGCTCTCATTATTTAACCGGCCGCTTCACTTCCTATCCCTGTACCCTCGCAGCGCCTCTTCCAGCGTCACCGCTTTCCAGCCCAGCGCAGCCACGTTTTTTTGTGCACCCTCATCTCCGACCACGGCAAATTTCGCATCGGGCCAGGCGATCTCGATTTCAGCCACGACATCTCCGCGGCTACCGGCCAACTCGTAGCCAATCTCGGGCCTTGCCATCCCATCCTTCTGGTAAAATCTCAAAAGCCCATTGTAGGGTGGATCCACCAGCTCGAAGAGATCCGACCAATCTGCAGCAGCGCCCAGAATACCCTGTTCCTTGCGCAACTTTTGCAGCAGCGTCATATCCCTGGCCTTGATGAACATATAGTCGTGCAGTGGCTGCTTGCGGTGACAGTCTGCACAAAGCGCCATCAGATTGGCTACCTGATTGTTCCGCTTGTTGCCGTCGACATGATGGGCATGCAGCAGGTGCTTGTGCGCATTCAGGTCCAGGCGGCAACTGTCGCAGGTGAAATGCCTGCTGGCCCGGAACTTATCCGACACTTGCTTCCAGTCATCCGAGTAGCCGCCCTTCTTTTCAATAAACGAGGTGGGCAGGTAACGGAACAGCGTGCTGTGCTCGGCAAAGAAGTCCTTCAGGTTAAAATTCCGGCGAATCTCGTTCTGGCGCCTGGCATCGGTGACGTAGCCTTTGTAGTTGAGATGTTTCATGCAGTTGATGCATACCTGGAGCCGGGCCGTTCCCTCTACGTGACCTCCCCGCATACGGGAAAAGCCGAAAACGTCGAAGTCGCCGGTCACGTTCACCACGGCCCGGTAGCGCTGGAAGCGGTTTTTCTGCCGCATCTCTTCCAACGTGATGCAATCGGCAATATGCACTCTTCGCCCTTTCCCCGGGTCGCCAAGGACGGCATCCACGTTTTTTCCATGATCGGGTATATACAGAACAACCTGAGCCCCTTGATAGCTGAGTAGCCCACCTGGAGTATCAACCTCAATAAGCGGTACTTCGATCCCTTCTTCTTTTTGCGAAATGGGGGGCAAAGGGGCCTGGATCACTGAGTCAAGAGAGAAGTCGCGCTCTGAGGCGCCCATTTTCCGGACCGCACCCCACAGCGCCTCAACCGGAAAGTGCAGCTTCATCCGTCGATCTCCAGGATCTGCTTGATGCGAATATCCGCATTGGAAATGACCCGAAAGGTGACACGTCGGCTTTTCTCGAGGTTCTCGTTTTCATTGTCATCCAGCACCAGCTTGGCGGACGAAAACCCCACGGCTGCGATATGGGACTTGATCCAGTCCTGGTAAGGCGTGACAGCCTCCAAGCTGTACACGTACTCCAGCACGCTTCTGGTGCGCCCCTGGGAGAGGGCCATGTTCAGAAAGTAGGCGTCGGTGGGGCTGGTGTAATCATTCCAGACGCTGCTGGTGTGCCCTTCTATGCGCACTTCATTGATACCGCTCCGGAACTGGTCTAGCACCGTCATATAGCGGGGAAAGAAATCCGCCAGCAGCGCCCGGTACTGTTCGCTCAGCTCGATTTTGCCCTGGGCGAAGAGTACATCCGGGGAGTTGAACGTAAAGGTCAGGGTGTCCTGGTCGATTTCGGCGTCCCATCTCGACAGGTCCTTGAAGAACTCCCCCAACAGCGCCTTGTAGATATCGACCTGCGTCTCCTGATAGGCGACTGCAACCTCTTTGATCCGACCCAGTTCATACTCTGCCTTGCGTTGCGCTTCCAATGCATTGCGTTGCTCGTTCCATGCATTGCGCATAAAGGCAAGCGCAATAAAAAGGAATACCACCATCAAACCCGCCATCAGGTCCGATACCGACAACCAGTGGCTCTCTTCCTGCTCGGATGCGCGGGGTTTCAGAAACTCCATCATGCCACGTCCTTATGCCACCCGGGTGCGGAGCACCTGTTCCATCTGGTTTACCAGACTCTGATAGTCTTCGGTGAACTTGCCGGTAATGGAGGTCAATGCCTTGCCCATCTGCTCCATGGCACGGTTGATTTCAATTTGCATCGCCTCATCCAGAATCTCGACACTGCCTTCGACCGACTCGGTGCTTTTGCGCAAGGCCTGCTCCATTGACTCTTTCAGGCCCGCGATCAACCCCTGAACCTGGCTGGCCTGCTGCTCGGCCATCTGCTGGAGGCTATTGGCAAGCTGGTTACGCATGCTTTCCAGACCGGCCTCGAACGACTCGCGGCTGCGGGACGCCTCATCAACGACCGCCTTACCCGACTCGCGCAGGGCATCGCTGATGGACTTGTTCTGTTCGTTCATATCGGCGACCAGGTTGCGGAAGCTGTTGTTCAAATCCTCACTCAGATCCTTGAGCGACACGCTGGTCTCTTCCGCATTCTTTTGAATCGTATCGGAGGCGCCGATCAGCGACTGGTTGACGCTGAAAGCGCTCTCCTGGAACTCGATCGCACTCTGAGATATCGATGTCTGCAATGTTTCACTGGCCTTGGCGATCCCTTCGACCAACAGCTTCGAGGCGCCATCCACGCTCTCGACCGTCAGCCCGATCTGTTCCCTGAGCTGCGGCACGGCCTCCACCGCCTTGTCCCGAATATCCTTGAAGGCGTCGAGGTGACGGCCAAGTTCATCGATCTGGTGCTGATTGACCGACATGACGTCGCCGAGCCTGCTCATCGACTCCGGAATCTGGGTTGTATGTTCCTGGATACTGGCGATCGCCGCCTGGGTTTCGGTAATGGCGGTCACGCCCTGGGCATACTGTTGGGTCATCTCATCGACCTGGCCTTTGTAATTTTCCTGCCACTCCACCAGCTTTTCGACAGCCTTGTTGAGCTCCTTGAAGTTGTCGCCGAACTGCTCCGTTAGGTTGTTGTTGAAGTCCGCGATTACCTGGCGTAGCGCATCGATCACCGCCTCGGTGGCCGATTTGGACAGCATGTCGGCAAAGTCCTGCAGCTTGATCCAGAGCTTATCCTGAAACTCGACAAACTCCCGGCGAGACTGTTTTTCCGCATCGTTCACATCGGAGCGCAGCAGTTTGATCTGGCCGGTGAGGCTGGATTCATCGCCACCGCCGATAGCCTGATTGAGCGCGTTGATGCCGTCGCGCTGCTCCTGCATGACGCTATACAGTTCGGCCGCGCCGATCTGGTCTTCGTCGATCGTGTCATTCTCGGCGACCGACAGGATGCCCACCGATACCAGCACCTTGTAAACGATCGATAGGAACATACCGGCCAGACTGGTGATAAAGGCCGTTTTCATCCCGCTGAGCAGGCCCTCGATACTGCCATCGATGTCCTTCACGTCGAAAGCAAGCAGCCCCGCAACAATCCCGAAGAAGGTCCCCAGAATACCCAGGGTGGTAAGCAGAGTCGGTGCATACTGCGTAAAGGCATGGTGCTTGTTCAGCACTTTCCAGACACATGCCAGCAGGAACACCAGCAACAACAAGCCGATAAAACCATCGGTGACCAGGCCAACCTCAACCGAGGCTACGGCGTTCTCCAAAGGAGCTGAGAACATAAAATTTACACCTATCCAAGAGTTAAAAATTAATAAAAATTCAGTCAACGCGATGAGCCAGTGCGAATCTGTTCCAGCGTTTCGCCAAAGTCAGACCAAGCGGTAGCAGCACTCTCCAGCTGCCGCATATTGTTTACGCCATCTTCACTTCGGCTCGCCCGGAACAGTCGTAGCCAGAAACCCGGCTTGAAGAACAGCTTGGCCATAAAGCGATACCGTTGCGCACGCCCCTCTTGAAGCCTCAAGCGCCCCAGGCAATAGCCATCGTATAGCCACATCGAGAGATAGCCACAGTCGTTCTCAATTTCACCTGCGGCTGCTTTTTGCCCATCAGGCAGCCAAACGCAGTGTTGAGAGAGACCCGCGGCGTCTCGCTCGATTTCACATAGCAGACTGCCATCTTCTCGCCAATATTCGGCCCGCCCGACAAAATCGCCTTCAATAAAAGCGATGCGATACTCAGGCTTTCCACTCGGATACCACGCCTGAACCTGGCCATGCAATCGGCCGTCACGCTTCTCCAGGTACCTTTTAACCGAGCCGTCAGCGTAGAGCTCGGTTTCGAGCTCATCCCGTTTCAGCTCGAGCTCGGCAATTCTGGAATCGAGGCTTTTTGACTCAAGGCGCAGTTCTGCTGCCCTCTCGGTCTTTCCCCTTTTGTCGATCTGCGAGAGCAAGCGGTTCAGGGTCGACTGCAGACTGATCAGTGCAGCGATTTCCAGTAACGGGAGCCGGTAAGCAGTATTGGATATGCGATGTTTTTGCTGCTCGACTTCATGCTCCAGTTCAGCGATCGAGGCGTCGGAGATCAGCGCACGCAGTTTCTTCCGTTTGCTGTCGATCTCTCCACGCTCCTCCGACGAAGCACCTTCCCAGAGCGCTTTATGATGCTCCGACAACTCGCGCCAGAGTGTTTCCAGCTCGCCGGAGCTGGCCCCGTTTTGGCATTGCCGTTCAATCGCCCGCTCCAGCCGTCCCGCCTTCATCGTGAGAGCTGCCCAAGTGGCGGATTTTTCAAAGATATCAGCGCCTTCAGCTAATACCTCCGCAACCCCGCCAACAGCTTTAACCGATGATGTCGTTATCGTTTTCAGATCACCAAAAAAGGACACTCAAACCTCCTTGTACAACCAGTAAAGTCGATAGCTCGAGCATTAACTATCGGATTAATATCTTTCTGATCCCCTAAAAGCTTTCAAGATACGGGATATTACTAAATCTATTTATTTTACAACCCCATAGACTTAACCATTTCTGATTCACCCACCACATCAGGTGTTACCACTGCATCTTTAAGCATCAACTTGCTACTAAGAAGGCGGTCCAGGTTTACATCAAAGGACTCATATTCAGGGTGCAACGCCGCGGGCAAATGGACAAATACGTCCTTGGTTTGGCCTATTCGATATACACGATCTGTAGCCTGTGCCTCTTTGGCTGGGTTCCAGTGTCGTTCGACGTGAATCACGTGATTGGCTCCTACAACGGTTAAGCCCACGCCGGCGGCAACTGGGGACATAATAATGATATTAAAGCCATGAACGGCTTCGAAAGATTCGATCATTCCCTTACGCGTCAGCACATCCTTTTTGCTCTGCACGGCGGCCGTATCGCCATTTATGATATGGGTATTTAATCCGTATATCTGATCCAGCCAAAGTTTTAGCAGTCGCTGCATCTGTTTAGTGACGAGAAAAAGAATGACCTTTTCGCCCCGAGCGCGTATTGCATCCAGCTGTTCGAGTAACACCTTGAGCTTGGCCGATTCAGACATTACAGCGCGGGCTTGATTTGCCCCCGGCACAATCAATGAAGTTGCTTCATGAAGTCGAGGATGCAAGGAAACCGTCCTGAGCTGATGCAATGCGGTTAGCGCCTGTCCTCGCATATCCTCTGTAGCGGCCCGTTCACGATACCCATCCAGTACCGCATCATAAGCGGCTAACTGCCCCCCCCGCATTACAGTCGCCATCTCTTTGACGACCTCAACATTCTGCAAACTGTTCTGAGGGAAAGCAGTCCTGATATATTTTGCAGGGAGCCCCTCTAACTGATCCTCCTTGATCCGTCGCAGCATGAACCCCTCGACGGCATCTCTCAACCGGGCGCCCATCTCACGCCGAACGTCATCACGCTCCTCGTCAGAGGCCTTGTTGATGGGGGTAATCCACTGATCACGGAAGTGTTGCCAAGTACCAAGCAAGCCAGGTTGTGCGGTATCCAGAAGGCACCAGAAATCTCCGAGGCTGTTCTCAACAGGGGTTCCGGTTGCAAGCAGTTTAAAATCAGCTTTCAGCCCTTTTGCTGCACGGGTCTGAAGTGTGTTGGGATTCTTGACGTTTTGAGCTTCGTCGAAGACAACAACCCCCCAATCAATCACACACATGGAGAACTGGTAATCACGCAACGTCTGATATGTCGTCAGCACCAAACGCCGGTCCATATCCAATCGATGCACACCAGCGTCTGCTCCTATTTGAAGCGCGTAACGGATATCGCTCTCGCTCATAGTATCGTCATCATCTAGGGCTGCCGCCAACTGCGCCGACTCCCGATCCGCACCTTTAACTCGGAACTCTTTCAGATCCCGCCCCGACTGTAAAACCTTTACATCCCGGAATGGGCTCTTTTTGAAAGTGCTGGCGATTTCCTGCTCCCAATTCTCCAGCAGGCTTAGAGGAGCAACGACTAGCATCGGCTTTTGTGTTTTCCCTGCGACCTTTTGCAAGCGCAGATACTCACCAAGCATAACCAGCGTCATAAAAGTTTTACCCAGGCCCATGTCATCAGCCAACAGCGCGCCCTGAACACGATACATATCGTCGTGGTCATCCTGAATCGCTTTCGTCAGTAGACCAAGCATCCACTCCACACCCTCTTTCTGATGTGGATAGGGTGTACGGAGCAAACTTCCCCAATCAGGGTCGAAACCATTTTCGCTAGTCTTCGCCTTGGAGCGCAGGCAATGATTGATCTGATCTGCATCGCGCAGAAGAACGGTGACCTGCTCCTTTTTCTGAGGCGCTATCGGAGTTTCCGCAGCAGCGGCATTGTCATGATGAAGTATTTCATGCTCAATGCTCGCTAGTATCCGTTCAACCTTGACCGTGTCGCTGATATCGAAAGCTTCACCATTAAACTCAACGCTATCGGCGCCCTGTTGTTTGGCAGCACTTAGCTTCTGCTTAAAGCTGTCCAGCTCCTCTTCGCACAGGATACTTTTATGCAGCGCTTCCGGAGGCTGTGGCCGATTGTCCGTAGAAAACCAGTCTCGCTTCTTATCATCCAGTGGGCCGAAGTCCATATGCTGGAGCTTTCCCACGCCCATTACACGCAATGAAAATCCAAGGTCCAGGTTCACCAATGAAGCATCGAGGAACGCACTTGGCGTCTTAAAGAACTCCTCAACCTTATCGGCGGGAATTCTTTTGCTACCCAGCACTTCCCGAATAGCGGACATTTTCTCCGGTTCCAAGAGTACTAGGCGATTTTCTACCCTAAGTACACCGCCTTCTCTGTTGAGATCCAGTTGACTCCAACGTGCACCAAGTTGATCAGGAGTAGAGCCATCGCCAAGCGATGGGCACAGCTCCAGACTACCGTCCGGTAACTGTGTGGCGATAACACCGATATCATCCGGTACAACTACATCCAATGTGTTGAAGTTGCTCAAGTCCAGCTTCATGCCACTTCGTTGCGCGGTCTGAAGTAGTGCCATCAAGCGAAGATTCTCGGATTCATCATGCTGTTCAGGATTTAAGCCCTGATGTTGTTCCAAAGCAGACAAAGCCAACAGCTCAGATGGCCTCAGACGATAAAACTGGTTGCTCCCCAGCGTGAGATAAGGCCCTTTCCGTTGAAAGGGATACTCATCTCCCCCAATCTCTACAAACACTTGAACTTTGTAGCTCGACTTTCTGGTGTGGCCGCTAATTTTTGCTGTAAACCGGCCCTCGAATCTGGGGGGCAAGCTCAGCAGCTCGGCTTGTTCCTCGTCCAGTGCAGCAACAGCCTGGGAACCTATTCGGTACCCGTTTGGCAGCTCCTCTGCATCGCCCTGCTCACAGAGCATCTGAAGGACAATCGTCTGCATTAGAGCAGCAGGTGAACCCTTTCCTGCTTTTAGTTCAACGAATTCGACCGGAGTCGTGAAAAATATAAGCCCGTTAGAGTCGACTTTAGACTCTAGCGTAGAACCTTCATGGTCCTGCTTATCTTTTCCGAAAATCAACATTCCCAAAAGACTCTTGAGTCGATTAGTCATTTTTAATCACCCCAAAGTCTATTAGTTGATCAACATACTGTTTTTTTACTTCACAACTAAAGTCGCGATTCCTGATGACAAAATTTTTCAGCTCTTTATCAATCACGTTCGCAACGTCCGCTTCGGGAAGCATTAAAAAATACGCCGCAGTTTTATCACTTCCACCTGGATTATAATAGAAGTAGTTAACTATATTAACCGCCAAATCTGAAAGCCCCAATTTCGGCTTAACCACAGGCTTAGCGAATTCCCTTTCACCTTGGCTGCCCAGCTTTTTATTCTTTCTCAGTACAGTTTTACTTCCTTTCACGACAGGCATGCCAAATCGACTCAGATAATAGTCATATTCATGAGAGCTCATAAGCTGCTCAATTTCCAACTCGATACCATGATCAGCAAGAAATTCAAAGACCGTCTTTTGCCAAGACTTAGGGTTATGCGTAACGGCACTATACGGAGCATTAGAACCATAATTCTTTTTATAGGAAGCTGAGGCTAAGCTGGTTAGTTCATAGTGAGAAATCTTATTTACATCGTAACTATACAAATTTTCGGAAGGCGGAGCCAAATAAACCCAAAGTTTGAAATTATGAGAGCCTTCAACAAGACAAAAGTCACCACAGTCAATATAGATAACTGCTTTATCACTCATCGCATTATCATTAGTTAACTTGATATAACTTGTCTTCAGCTCATTCCCGAGAATTTTTTTAACAGAGTACTCTGTCTTACTGCCCAGCATCAATCTTGTACGACGGACAAGCTTCAGCCGGTCTAGACCTTCAAGGAAATGCTTCCGTGCGGGGAACATGCGTTGGAGGTCACTATTCCGGCTTTCCTTGCCATACTGCTCCAGTGCTCTAAGAAATAGCCGTAAATCCTCTTTGGCTAACCAGCCCCTTACTTTTTCAACCCGACTCTCGCCTAGTGGTTTCCACCATTGTCGATAGTTCGATGCACTACTCGAAATACGAGGATCACCCGCCATATCCATGATAAAGCTCTGCCAGCTTTCGCCAGGGTCGCCATCGGCACGATCTATCAGAATCTCTAGTGCCGCATGCCCTATACGCTTTTCCCCCTCATAAGGTGCCTTACTGACTGAGGGTTTCAGCAGTTCAGAAAATACCTCATCGTATGATCCAAGCGGGATCTCCCTAAGTGTTTCAAGGTAATAGTGTGCTCTGCAAATATCAGCGTATCTACCGTTATCAAGGCCACGTAGCTCAAAATAACTAAAGGCTTCTGAAAGCTCTCTCCTCTCGCTACGTACGTAATCCACCAGTTGCTTGGGCCCATCGTCAGCCAGTAACCAGTAAGCTTCACCGTATAGGATCGTCAGCAGGTTCCTTTCGGATTTTAGATCGACCTGTTCCAGGCGCAACGCGATCTGATCCTTGATAACTAGCTCCAACGCTTCTCTTACACCTGCTTCATGTTGGTCTAGCCGATCAAACTCCCTGAAATAGAGGGTTATCAGGTTATGCAGGGGCATGATTCCCAACATGGGTTGCTGCAGGGTAACGAGCGAGCGCAGAATCGTTGCATTCAGCATCCGAGAAAGAAAGTCGTTATTTTCCAACCAAAGCTGCGTTAACGCCCTCGCTGTGACTCGGCTCCGCAGCAGCTCGGGCAATTGACGGAAGTCCATCGTGCGGGAGATCTGTAACAAGTGCATTGCAATCTGCTGGAAGCGGTCTCCCTTACCTGCGCTATCGCCTAGCTGACGCACCTCATTAGCAAGGCTGCGCCAACCTTCCAAGGCAGCGGAGTTCCATACCAGACTGAATGACTCAGGAGCTGGCAGTTTCACAGAGTGGCTCCTTCCAACCTACCACTTACCCGTTTGTATTCAGCGCTACTGGGCCTACGAATGGTAAAGCGGATATCAATACGGCGGTTAGCACGATAATGCTCTTCTGTTTCCTGCAACTCGGTTACTGGCCGTGTAGGTCCGTATCCACTGACAGAAAACAGAGGTTGCGCTTCCTTGTTCTGAAGATCATTCAGTTGATATTGCGCCGGCAACATTTTATTCCATAACTGCCAAAGCGAAATAGCCCTGAAGGCCGACAGACCCCAGTTGCCTTTGCCCAGAAACCCCTTGAGAGGGCGGTTATCGGTGTGGCCTTCAACAAATATCGTATCCAGATATTCTACCCGGTTGTCCCGACTGATGACTTGGCTGAGTACCTCACCAATCTCAAGAGCAGTGTTTTGATAGTTAGGTCCTATCTCGTACTCCGCGGTGCCAAAGCCCAGGATTTCATTGGGTATACTGAGTACGGTATCGTTTTCGCTCACCGTTACTCTGATGCCCCGCTGCTTTAATAAGTCAGCAGCCTCATGCAAAATGGTGCGTCGAACCTGTTCGGCCTGCTGTAACTCGACAATGTCCTGGTTGAATTCTTCCTTCTGTTTCTCGAGTTCCTTCTGGATCTCCATCAGCTGAATGATCAACACGACAGAGGCCAAGATAAAAATGATCAACAACGCTGACATCACATCGGAGAAGGACATCCAATAGGGATTCTCCTCATCAACGCTTGTGGATGATTTTTTGTACAAGCGCATTATTGTTTCTGCTCCAGATCATCCACTATTCCGCTGATCACATTGACAGTGCTCCTCATCTGATCGGCAAACTGTAGAGTGGTCTCGTTCCACTGCTCCATGCGTTCAGACACTTGCGTACGTACCTCGTTGGAATAGCTTCTGAGCCACTGGTCAGCCTGCTGCTCAATCTCCTCCACCTGATGTTTGAGAGCACCACCCAGCGTCTGGAATTCGTGTTTAATACCTTCAAGGAAGCCCTGCTGGTGTTTGCCAAAGGCCTGGAACCCTTGATCAGCCGATTGCGCCGCCCTTTCAAAGTGCTCGGTCGCCTGACTCAGCGCGTACTGTAGCTGCTGAAGCGTATTTGCCTGCTCCGTCACCTGCTCAGCCAAGGCTTTAGTTTGATCGCTTACTCCCTCAATGCTGGACGTAACCGCCTGAAGGCGCGTATCCAGCACGTCTGTAACCTGCTTGAGATTGGTTGAGAGCAGCCCAAGCTGCGTCGAGCTGCGATTCATATTCTGGCTACTGCTTTCGACCGAGCGTGAGACCACACCCAGCTCAGCCATCAGTTGACGATGTTGCTCAGCCATTTGAAGCATCTGCTTCTGAGCCTGTTGTGTACCTTCCGTTACGGCTGCCAGCAACTTTTGCTGTTCAGAAGCAAGTTGATCCACCTGACTGCGGAAACGGCTTTCGATTTGGTTATCGCGTTCAGCGGCTGCTTCCGTTTGCCTAGATAACAAATTATTTATATCGCCCAACGCGGACTCGAAGGTCTTACTTAGCTGAGACTGCTGCTCGATCCCCGCCTCTCGCATCACCTTTATTTGATCAGCCGTAGTGGAACCAAACTGTTCTAACTGATGATTGAAGCCCGACAACATCTGTTGATGCGACTCCTTCTGCGCAAGAGCACGTTGTTGCTCTAGCTCCGCCGCCTTATCAAACTGCGAAGTCGCCTTAATGCTCATCTGTTCCATTAACTGATTGAAGCGCTGCTCCATCGCCTGCTGATGCTTGCTCGCACTCAACCCCTGTTGCTCGATCTGACGAGCAAACTCCTGGGATGTCTTGTTTGTCTGCTCACGGCTGGCTGCTTGCTGCTCTTCAAATAGTTCGAAGAGCTTCTCATGGGCCTGAGTACGCTTTTCATCAATAGCCTCAGCGTTATCAAACTGTGCAGACACCTTACTGCTGAACTGCTCCATCAATTGGTTGAACTTCTGCTCCATCTGCTCCTGCCGTTGGGTTGCATCCATGCGTTGTTGTTCGAGCATGCGTGCATATGCCTGAGCCGTATCCTCGGTGGACTCACGCGACCGGTTCTGCTGCTCTTCCAGACGCTTGAACAACGCTTCCATCTGCCCGCCCATCTCCGTCAGAGACGATCGCACATCATTTGCCGCACCCTGCATCAAGGAACCCTGATCCCGGCCGACCGACTCCATTCCACTCATGAATTTTGTTACTAGCTTTTCCAGCGCATCCGTCGATTGCTGGCTGGTATTATCAACAAGTGTCTTTATCGCGGGGGCCATGACATTGTTGAGTGCATCGGTAAATGCCTGTTGCATGGAGTCGCTCATCCCTGAAACCGCCTTTTGGAGGCTATTGCCAATGCGCTCATGCAGTTCCTGCAGGGACTCTTTGCTCTCCTCTGTTGCTGCCGCTATCTGAACCAGTGAGTGTTCAGCGGGAAGACGGGGATAGAGAAAATCTATTTTTTGCTGCAGGTCGCGAATTTTGGACAGTGCTCCACGCTCGACCAGTTTCTCGAACATGTTCAGCAGTAAGCTGAGGCCTACCCCCCAGACAGAGGTCATGAAGGCAACTGCAGCACCATTGATCATGGCCGACACGCCGGATTTCAACGTGTCGATCTGTTCGGCATCAATCTGAAGTCCTTTCAGACCGAGGGTCAGCCCGATGAATGTACCTAAAACACCAATAGCGGTAAGAAAGCTGGGGGCTGCTGCAAGCAACCGACTTGAGGTAAGGCCATTCGCCAGGGTATTACTGTTAAAAAAATGTTCTGCATCAAGGGTATTTGAAAGACGGGTTTTATCAGCGGAATACACCAGACTTTCATCGAACTCACGCCACAGAGCACCTGTAACTTTGGGATCCTGTTCCAAAGCCTTGTCCAGGGTTGCTTTTCTGTTCTGGGCAAGGGTAGCTCGATCCTGCCCCTCGATAAGCTGTAATACGCGCGACAGCCGACGTGAAAAACGACCGCGGTGATAGATAACGGAGCAGACTGACAGTACCATTATCGAAACCATCAGTATCCAGAACCAAACCCCCAGTTCCATGGTTTGGAAGCCCGGCTCAGAGACCGAGCTAAACTGCGGTAACAAATGACTCAATAACTCAAACATACCCATTCCTTAAACAACTTCGGAAATACCGAAAAGATTCCTTTATACGCGCGTTCAGCGTGCGAAAAAGTCCCCCGCTACTCGGTAGTCTTCTTCCCGATCCGGTTTGAAGAGGGGAGCCTGGCGCGTGTGAAGACGTATCGATCAATTCTCACAGTGCAACTGACACTGCGTTAGCTAGCAAGCCGTGAATCATCTGAGATCCTTACGCAAGAGAGAACAAAGACAGATGTCAAACATGCTGAGCCTTCCCGCTATCACCTGGCTCTGACTCGAAAGCCCAGCGTTCTCCCGCAAACCTGATCATTCGATTTTCGATGCGATCCAGCAGGTCAATATATTTTTCAAAGCGCGCTTCAGGCGATACAGCGCCGGTAGTCTCCAGGCCAGACTGACCAAAGACCTGTCTGCAGTCCTTGATCACCTCGTTGACCTGAGCCAGTGTCGCGCGCTTGGTTGAACTGCCGTTTTGCTGCAGATCTTGTAACTTTTCCTCGATTGGCTTGTTACTGACACTCCCATTAACACCCCACTCCAGGAGCATCAGATTGCCCAAACGTCGTTTCTGGTGGCTGGTTTGCTGGGGGTCTGGTCCCTGCAAAGGGCACCCGCGGGCGTAGATATGTTCGATCTGGAAATAGTCGTTGTGACGGTTGGCCTTATTTGCCTTCAACTGCAGATCGATGATACTGGTGCGGGTCGGGTCAAGCGCTTGTTCGTAGTTCGCCAGAAAATAACGCAGCCCACGCCAATGGTAGAAATCCATATTCTGATCCAGAGGGTTCAACCTGAAGCTGGCTTTGAACGCATCCAGGGTTTTGTGGCCATGGTGCTTAGTAAAATCAACCAGGGCTGCCTGGCAACTATTCACGGCGGCATTGATATCATCCTGAGCGCTATCCCCCGTCGCTTTTACTACCTTGGCGTAGAGGTTATGGGCGATGTTGAATATCATGCCGTGACCGCTATCAGCACGTGCACCACCCACCGGCAGCATATAGACACGGAAGTTTGCCCGCTCAATTCTATGCAGCAGCCGGAGCAGTTGATCAGAGCTAATATGCTTCTTGCCGTACAGCCACATAACACATAGATACAACGGCAAAATACCGGAGTGTGCAGTTTGTGAGCGGATCATCGCAATGATCTCGGTCACTGCATTCCGATTAGTTTTATTATCGTGGCGGTAGGTTGACTTGCGGTTAAACAACGTCTCGTAGTAGAGCGAGCAGTCAGACAGGAACTCAACAAATTCTTTTAGTTTATTCGCTTCGCTCTCCCCTCCGCTGCGCAGGGAAAACACCGCCTTGAGCTTGTTGTAAGCGGCGTTACTCTCCTGCTTGCGGAAACCGAAGTACACAACAACAGCCGAACGCAAAAGCTGCTGCCGGTCGATATCGGCCATGTGATGCGCCTGCGCCAGATTACGCAGAATATCTCCCCACTTTTCGTTGATCGTCTCTTGCAAGCCGGCAAACTGCTTTTTGATCGCGTAGTAGATCAGATAATTCTTGACCTTCTCCAGCTCAGTCAACGGCTTGCCGCGATTATTGATCACCTCGAACATCATGCCGGCTTCATTGGCATCCTGCGGCTGGTAAGCAATCAAGCCAAGACGAGTAGTTATCAACTCTATCCAAGCTAAGGCCTTGCCCGACGAATCGGCATGTTTATCCGCCCAATCAGACATCTGCTGGTATGCAGTTCGCAAATGCTTTTGAGAGAGGTACTCCACCACTCTTTTATCCGCTTCCCCTTTCATCAACGCACGAAAGAAGCCCTCGTTATCACTATTCAGCTGCAAGACATAACGGTACCCCCGAAGGGTTGAGCCTCGGCCAATAAAGGACTGATAGAGATCAGATTCTCCTGGCTTGACTCCCTCAGCCTTTTCAACAAGCCCGATCAGGATATTCAGCAACATGTTGAGGGTGGTAAGCCGCTGTTGCCCATCCACAATGTCATACACCGGGCGTTCCGGCGTATGACCGGGCCCGGGTACCAATACCAGGGTGCCCGTGTAATGCAGGCCGCTGTGCTGCGACTCGGCGAGCACCTGAAGGTCTTGCAGCAACGCCTTGACCTGGATTTCTTCCCAGGCATAGCCACGCTGATAATCCGGCACCCGGAAATACCGGCCCGGAATCAGTGTCGCCAGCGGCGTAAGTGACTGGATCACCTGACTGTCGGGTGTTGTAGACGCCATTATTTATCCTTCCCTGCTATCTGAGCTGAAAATCTCCCACGCCACGCGATAATCCTCTTCTCGGTCCGGTTTGAAGAACGGGGCCTGGTATTCCACGGTGCGCTCAACGGGCCCGCCCGGCAGGGTGTCATCCATATAGGTTTTGTAGACGCGGCCTTGCTGCAGGTGCTGGATATCTTCCCAGCCGAGGGCGATGCCGCTTTCGTTCCGATCCGGGGAATCGATGCGGTAGTGGGTGCCTTCGCCCAGTTCTTTTTTGTTTGCCTTGCGGGGCAGGCCAACGCCGACCAGGCCCTTGCTGGGGGTGAAGACGATGCGGCCGGTCTGGTCGTACCAGGTGTCGGCTTCGTACTGGCGCATCACCGGGAACTGGACGCGGTAGATGGTGAGCAGTTCTTCCAGCGTGAGGCCGAGGGCCTGGGCGACCAGCACGTCGATCTCCACCAGCGCCTGGCGGCGGGTGTAGTCGCTGCGCAGGGCGTTGTTTCTCTGCCATTCGGGGGTGAGGTTGGCGAAGAAGTCCTGCGGCAGCGCGGTAATGGGTTCACGGGTGGCCCAGCATTGTTGGCAGAAGCTGTCTTGCCAGCTGGAGTGCCAGAGCTCGGCATAATGGTTGGTTAGGCAGCATAGCGCTAAAATTCGGCTGTTAATGCTGCTATTACCTACTGCAGAGCTCGGAATCGCCATACGCTTTGCAGTATCCAATCGGAAATCACTCTTACCCGTCGACTTAACAAAGAAATCAAACGGGACAGAAGCCCACATCGCAGCAAGAGCAGGAATCAAGTCAGGAGTCTTCGGAGCTATGCTGAACACCCCATCAATGTGCGCTGCTTCCTTTGGCATAATCGAACCTTGCAAGGTCCTCTCACCAGATTGACTGAGGCCTCGGCTTACATTTACACGATAATACTCCGTCACCAACCGCGCCCGGTGCTCGCCTTCTTCCACCCAGGGCACGCGCGGCGTTCGATCGCGGTAAGTGGCGTGGGCGCAGGAGGGAACGTAGTTGGTGCGCGGCAGGTAGTCATCCGGCAGGGTTTGCAGGTCGACGATGTCGTAGTGGCTGTTTTGGGTGCATTCCGCCCGAGGGGTTTTGTAGAACGGGCTGCCGACGAAGAAATGGGGGCCGGAGAGTACCCATTGTTCCGGGGTCTCCGGGAACTGGGTGTATCGTTTGATGGTCCCGTCCCTCTGGGCGTAGGTTTCATCGAACATCACCGTGGAGAAATACTGGCCCTTCAAATCCCCCAATCGCCGGGGCTGGGCGGCGAATTTTTCCAGCACATTGGTCAGCTGCCTAGCGTGTAGTGCCGGCAGGCGGGCTTCCAACGCATCGGTGCCGGCTTCGTCGTAGAGCTGGGCGAACAGGGCCAGTTCGTGCTGACCGATTTCGATAATACGATCTCGGTGGCCGTTGGTGTTCCATACAGTTTTCACGGCGCCGCTTGGTGTTTCCACTTCATCCTTGATACCCGGTACCTGTCCTTTTCCTTCGTGAGCAAAGCAGACATCTACTGTTTGCGGGATAAACAGGTTCGCCACGTGGTTAAATTGTATCTGCTCATCGTAAGGGCCATACACGTTTGCACTGAACTTCGCGTGATGATCGACTTCCGAAAAAAGGTTCACTTCGTTGATGTATTGAAAGTGCTCACGTAACCGCCGATACACCTCCCGACGGAACGCTCCCCCCTTGGGATCATCGTAAATCCCTTCAGGGTGCAGGAAACCACTGACACCCCGCCCATTCACATTCGCCCAGGCACGCGGCAGGAAGCATTTATACAAATTGGTTTGCACTCCCCTGAGTTGCGGGTAGTTCTGGGTGGCGTTCAAAAACGACTGCGAACCCTCCGCTTCGGCCAGTTCATCGAACCAGGCTTGCTGCAGCGCCGGACTGCGCTCGAAGGCCTCTTCCCGCTCGTCGGTGAGCTGCTTGGCGCTGAGCTTTTTCAGTACAAAGGCCGGGTTGTAGTCGCCCAGCACGCCGCCCTCCTGCCACTCCACCTTGCGCCAGGGCGGGTTTCCCAGGGTGATATCGAAGCCGCCGCGCCGGGCGAAGATATCGGCAAAGGCCAGTTCCCAGTGGAAGAAGCGGTAGTGCTCACCCAGGTCGTTGGCCAGCTTCAGCGTGGCAAAGAAGGGGTTGCGGAACAGTTTCTCCAGGTTGAGTTCGCCGCGCTGGTTGCTGACCTCGCGGACGGCTAGGTCCTCCTCGCGCAGGTTGAGCTGCTCTTCGACGTCCGCAAACAGATCGTTCTGGGGTTTGGCGAAAAGATCCGAGCCCTGGCCTGCAACTTCCTCCAGCGGCGCACTTTCGAACAAACCCTCCTGCTCCGGTGCGAACTCGAAGGTGCCGGCGCTGTTGAGAATCGTATTCAGGTCGAACAGCCATTTCTGGCGGTCCGGCAGCTGATCCACCTGATCCAGCGGCCAGAACCAGAGGGTGCACCAGTAGTCCATCGCCAGCTTCAGGCGGCGGTAGGGAGACGCCATGCGGGCGTTGGTGTTGAAGATACCGCGGGTGCGGATAGCGTCCTTTTCGCGGGTGCTGGAATGGTGTTCCTCCACGCCCTGCTGGCCCCAGAGCGGGTAGTTGTCTTCGGTGCGACCGCGGTCGTGCGCCAGCATCTGGGTATGTTCGCGCCAGAGGCGATCGACCGCCTGACTCAGGCTTTCGAGGATCTTGATTTCGCTGTCATCCAGCGGGGCGCAGAAGTCCTTTTTCCACTCCTTGATCTGCTTGAAGGCATCGGGCCGCAGCTGCTTGGCGACCTTGTCGTTGTAGCCGACCATGCCGGGGTCCGGGAGCAGGAAGTGGTAGATTTCGCCGGGCTTGCGAGTGCCAGGGTTCGCATCGTCGTTTCGCGACGGGGGCGTCGCTCCTACAGGTCCGACAGGATCGAGCAGGGTTTCCGGGGGCAGGCGACGCGGGGCGTTGTTGTACCAGAGCCCATCCTTGGCCTGCTTTTTCAGTGCGACCTTCGGGTACACCTCGCGGCGGGCGCCGATCAGGCTGTTGCCGGTGAACAGCTGGTAGCCGAACCAGGGCACGTTGTGGCCCCCGCTGAGGGCGTTGAGCCAGAGCGAGACTTCGGCCAGCTCCACGGCGATGGGGTTGAGGTCGACACCGAAGACATTGTGATCGGCGATATGCATCTTCACCCGCTGCAGTTCGCGCTGGTAATCCTCATGCGGAATGCGCTGGCCCAGCTCCTGCTGCTTGCGGGTCAGGTAGGCTTCGGCGAGCTGGTTGACGGCTTCGTTCAAGAATGCCGCGCTGCCCATGGCCGGTTCGCAGACGGTCAGACCGAGGATATCGTCCGCTTTCAGATCGTCGGTCAGGCGCTCCTTCAGGGTGTATTTCACCAGACTCTTGGTGAGCACTTCCGGGGTGTAGTAACTGGCGGACTTTTCCCGGTCGCGCCCCGCCATGCGGTAGATGAACTTGTCCCTGGGGTGCACCCGCAAGCTGAGCTTGCCGTCGACCCTGTCGTAGACGCGCTCCTTGTCGTCGAACTCGTCAAGCTGGGCGCGGGTGACGAAGTAACCGGTTTCCAGCTCGTCCGGGTTAACGTTCTGCCCCTTGGGGGCGACTTCGTACAGATCCTCGGTGGCGAAGAAGCCACGGTAGCTCAGCAGTGCCTCATACACGGCACCGAGCTGGTTGATGCCGAGCTGGGTGTAGCTGACGCGGCCGCGGCGCTTTTTGCCGCCGCGGGAAGAACCCGGCCGAGTAAGGGACATGCTCTGCACCACCTGTTGCAGCACGTCGTTGCTGAACACCACACGGTTGAGCAGGGGGGTTTTGGCCGGGTCGAACAGGTGGCTGTCGAGGCCCTGCAGGGTAAAGGCGTTGGTGGTGCTCTGGTGCGTGTGATCCTGCTGGCGCGCTTTCTCGTTACCGTTGTAAACGAGACCAAACATGCGCTGTAGGCTGTCGTGGAAGTAGCGGCCTTGGCGGCTCTCTTCCGTGGTCAGGCGTACCATCTCCAGATCGCGCAGACTGTCTAGACTGTAGCCTAGGCGCCAGGTTTCGTCGCCGGTCGGCAGGTACCCCAGTTCCGGGCGCGCCTCGATATAGAACAGGAACAGCATGCGGTACATGTAGCGCAGGCACTCGCGGGAGAGCTGGTCCGGGTCCAGTGCGTTGCTGCCGCTGTAGATCCCCTCCTTGCGCTCGCGGGCCTGTTCAATCAGTTGCTGTGCAGCCTCGTTACCGAGCAGTTCGATCGCCTGACGCAGGGCGTATTTGAGATCATCCGAAACGGCGAAGGCGTGCTTGTGGCTGTTCTCGTCCAGACTGTCGAGGCGGCACTGCCCCTCATCCGGCGCCAGGCTCTCGCGGTGCAGCAGCACGGCGGTGGCCTTGAGCGTTTTGTCGTCACGCCGGCCCAGGATCTCCTCCCAGTCGAAGCGCAGCATACGGTTCTGCGACCACTTGTAGCGGTCGATCAGGATGCCCTGGCAGTCCGAGAGCAGCAGTACCCAGCGTGGTGGCTGTTCGTTGTGGGGGCTCGACTGGTGGAATACCACCTGATCCAGAATGCTGTACCAGTCCTTGTTTTTCAGGCTGTCGTGGTGCGGGCCGGGGCCGAAATACTGACCGGCGTTCAGCTTCAGCGAGAGCGGGTCTTCCCCCTCATTGTCGCTATCCAGTGCGCCCAGTACCCAGAGCTGATCGCCCAGGGCCGAGAGCACGGGAAGCTCGGTATTGGCCGCCAGTTCACGATTTTCCGGCTGGCTGGGTATGCCAAGCGCGGCCATCAGGCTGGTGTAGAATTCGCGCTGCAGGCGGATACGCTCTGCGGTGTTGCGCTCGGTCTTGAGCTTGTGGCGCAGGGCGAAGTAGCTCTGGTTAAGGTTGCGCAGCGCCCGGAACGGCGTGGTGTATTCCCCGCCCTCTTCCTTTGCCGCGTCTTCGCGGGCGTCCCACTCTTTAACGGTGTCGGCGAAATCGCCCTGAAACACTTCGGCCAGGTAGTGGGCGCTGAAAAATTCGTTCTCGTTGCTCAGCCCGATAAAGGTGGCAACGGTGTCTTGTACGGCCATGTTCTCTGTCCTGTTTACCCGTTGCTCTGGGCGGTCTCGGCGGTGAATGCCGCGATGATCTGGATATAGGGCACCGGCTCGATAGTGAGCGTGTCGCGGACCCAGCTCTGGTAGTCATCAAACACGCGGTCGATGCGGTTCATCCGTTCTTCCCGGCGCGCAGCCTTGAAGTGTTCCGCCTGGCCGGAGCCTGATAACTGCAGATCCAGCTGCCGGACCTGGCGCTGTTTCAACGCCTGGAGTTGTGCCAGCTGCACGTCCAGCTCAGGTGACTTGGCGTGGGTGTAACCCTGCTGGCGCTGCTCCATGTGCACTCTGGCAGCCCCGATAACGGGACCGCGCAGGGCTTCCAACTCACTCAGGTCCACCGGCTGGGCACGGTTGGGCAGGCGGTTATCGAGCTGGAGTTGTTGCAGCCACTCTTCTGCCGGCTGAACATCGACGACCTGGCCCTGCCCTTGTGAAGCGCGGCACTTGATGGCGAACCACTCCCAAATCACCGGGTGAGCCTTGCGGTTGGGGATAAGGCCGCTGACGAGGAAGACGCTTTCGCCGGGCTGTAGCAGCTGCTTGACGTTGTCGGTATCGGGCAACACCAATACCGGCGCGCTGTGGCGCGCCACCTGAGCCAGCAGTTTGTCCTGCAGCCACTGGATAGCCGGATGCTGCGGCCAGAGGTAATGCAGCTTGGGCCAGGCGTGTTCATCCTGTCGGCTGCGGCGGATCTCCTCTTCGAAACGGGCCTTGTCGGCGGTCAGTACCAGACTGCCGTTATCCGGGCTGATCTCCGGTGGCAAAAAGCGAAAACGGTATTCCAGATCGTCCGGCGGTGTCAGGGTCAGGGTTTCACGCTCTTTGTTGGCGGTGAAATTGACCTGCTTGCGTTCGCGGTTGATCGCTTCCAGCGCCTGACGGGCAAACTCGAAATCGTTGGGGAAGAGGCTATAGCGCTCGACGGTGTGTTGCTCGGCCTGCGCTTCCGGATGGGGCTGGGCCAGCTCAGGATTCAGAAACAGCGCGAGCAGGTCATCGCCCTCGTTGCTGTCGTCTGCCTGGTACTGCGCATCAAAGGCATCGGCACTGGTGCCTGTCGCCATTGCTTCGGCCGTCAGCTCCTCTTCTCTTTCGCTGTCGTGTACCTTCATGAAGGTGGCCGGGTCACCGATGTTCTTGTACGCCTGTTCGTCCTTCTCCTTGAGGATCTCCAGAATGCGCTGGTCGCCCCGGATATCGGCGTTTTCGCTCTGGTTGATCAGGTAGGTGATGATCGGTGTCTGCTCCTGACCGTAACGATCGACACGGCCATTACGCTGCTGGAACACCATCAGCGACCAGGGCAGGTCGAAATGCACCAAGCGGTGAGAGAGGTAATGCAGGTTGATACCCTCGGAGGCCACATCGGAACAGAGCAGCACGCGCAGCCTGGATTCTGGTTTGCCAAAGGCCTCGACGATATCCTGCTGCTCAACATCGCTCATTCCGCCATGCAGGATGCGGATAGCGTCTTCTTTAAGCTTGAGATCGCCCTGCATCTGGCCGTGTAGCCACTTGAGGGTCTCGATGCGCTCACTGAAGATCACCAGGCGGTCTTCTGTATCGGCTTTCTTCCAGCCGAAGTCTGCACTTTTTAATAGCTTGAGCAGCTGCTGGTATTTGTTGAAGTACTCTGGCGTGATGTTCTGCAGGGCCAGCAACAGGGAGTGCAGGGCCTGAATCTCTTCCTGTTCGTCTTCGCTGGTGTCATCTTTATTGTCCAGCTTACTGATGCGCTGTTCCACCGACACTTGTGCTGCTGCCGGCGAACTGAAGAGTGACTTCTGCAGGCCAATACGCACCAGCTGCCCGTTTTTGGTGTGATTGTGTTCGCCGCGATAGGTAAAGGGCACCGCCAGCAGGGCGTTGTAGGCAGCCTCCTCTTCCGGAGAGGCGTTCAGGTAGAGATCGTTGACCACCCTCTCCTTGAACTCCTGCTGCACCTGATCGCGAATGTCCTTCTTGAAGCGGCGGATCACCAGCCCCTTGTCGCGGAAATCCTCTTTGGCGTAATCGTCCGGATCGGAGATCGCAGTGGGGTCCAGCATGTTCATCAGGCTGGCAAAGGAGCGCGCCTTGCCGTCGTGCGGCGTGGCGGAAAGCATGATCAGCGTATCCGAGCGCCCGGCCAGCAGCTGCGCCAGCTTGGCGCGCTGGGAGCTGGTGCCGCGTTCGGCCACGTTGTGGGCCTCGTCGATGACGATGATGTCCCAGTAAGCTTGCTCGAGATGACGGCGGTATTCGTTGTCCTGCTTGAGGGTGTCGATGGAGATGATCGACTTGTCGTAGTAATAGAACGGGTTGTGGTTGCCCGGTATGTTATTGCGCACCCGCTGCAAGCCGGAAGAATCGAGCCGCGTCAACGGGATGGTGAAACGGTTCCACATCTCCTTCTGGAACTGGGTCATCATGCTCTTGAGGGTGAGCACCAGGATGCGCTTGCCCCTGCCGCGCCGCATGAGTTCGGTCATCAGAATACCGGCTTCCAGCGTCTTGCCCAGACCCACGGCATCGGCGATCAGGATACGCTGGCGGTTCTGCTTCAGCGCCTGCAGCGCCGGGTCGAGCTGGTAGGGAACGGGATCCATCGCCGCCCGGTGCCCCAGATGGATACGATCGTCCGCGGGGGTGATCTGGCGCAGCTGGGTTTCGATGAACAGCCTGCTTTTCTCGAAGCCGGGCGTCAAATCCTGCTCGAAGCGGGTATCGGCCGGGTCCAGTACGCGGATGGCATCGGCGGCTTCTTCCAGGCGTGTCAGGAAACGGGCGCTTTTGCCGTTGACGAGCTCGGAGAGGCCATCCACGGTGAGGACAAAACCACCGTCGTCACAAGGGTCCGCCCTGCGAACGATCCATTCGCAGTCACGAATCACTACACGGGCACCGGGAGCAAAAACAGCGGTCATTTCACTATCATCCTTAACGTCGCGCGAGTCTGCACCTGCAGCAGCGGCGTATCCAATTGCAGACGGCTAATGAAACCAGAAACCGGGCGAAATTACATCTGTTCTGTAGGGGTACTGACCGTGGTTAAGGGATTGAATAAATTCGGATAATTCAGATTATTCGGATAATTCAGAAAGCTATAGCGCCACTCAGCCTCGAGAGATGAAAGGACGATCCACGGCCGAAGGTGGCATCGAGGCCACCGTCCGGAATCTGGACGGTGGCTCGACAGCAGACCTCGCCTAGCCGCGCTTCGGCGTATAATTCGGCGCAATATCGACCAATACCGCGCTCACTCCACGGGCATTGAAATAGCGTGCGATCTCCCAGCAGTCGATTGGCCGACCGGTGCGGGGTTCTGCATAGGACTTGCCCGGATCACCGCCTTTCACCAGCATGTGCTCGAACAGCTTTCGTTCATCCAACTCGGCTGCCAGCATCAGCGGCGTGTAGCCCGGAAGGGGACTGCGGTGCTCAGCGTTCACATCCGCGCCGGCGTCAATGAGCATCTGAGCGATCTGTCTCATGCTCTCCAGTGGCATGTACTTAACAAGTCGGTCACGTAACAGCTCAAGCCCCTTGGTTCTAATTTTTGTAAATCTTGGATCCGAGTTTAAGCGCTCGATTGCACGCCGCTGGTCCTCCAAAGTATGCCCATAGGCTCCCCCAGTGTGACGCCGTACCGAATCCAGTGCCTCTGCAGACAAATCGATCTCTTGGTGATCCCTGATGTATTTTTCGGGTTGTTTTACATAGCCAATATATTTGAGGCAAACATTCAATGCGGTTTGCTCATCGGTCTCCCCCCTTACATTAGGGTCTGCGCCAAGACTCAAGACCCTTTCAACGATATCGGGACGACCGGACTCTACGGCCAAGATGATGGGTAACAGCCGTTTTTTCTGAGTACGCTTATTAATAGTCTCCGGCCGATGATCATATTGACTGATCAAGTCAAAAAAACGCTGATCCAGCGACGCAAATGGTGCATTGGTAACGTTCAATGCCTGAAGGGCCAGTATTACTGGCGTGTCGTCCGCATCAGAGAAGCAGTTCACCGTTGCCCCTGCCTCAAGCAAGGCCTTCACCGCCTCGAAATCCTCTTGCTCGATAGACTGGATCAACTGCCTAGTCGTTTTTTGCCAAGTTTCTCCCACAGATATTTTTTTATTTGGGCTTGTGAGATTTGGCGCACTAACCTCCGGCTCAAGCACCACCAGAGGTCCATACCTAAGCGGCGAGAGGCTTACTGCACACCCGGGGAAGAAGCCTTCCCGCGGAAACAGCCGATAGAACTGAGCTTTCCACTGTTCGATTTCCCAGGGTTCAACAGTATCGGCGAACTTGTTCGAGGGTGTTTCGTCCGAGACCGAAGGAATGTCGTAACCGAACGCCGTACAGGCATTTTTCAGGTGTTTCAGAAACACTTTATCCGGGTTGGCTTGCGCTGCTGCGACCACAAGCGCCTCATAGATAATCCATTTCTGGTTGTCACCTGCGCGAAACATACAGTCTTCAAATGCCTGCCTGTAAAACCGATTCGCTTCTTCCAGATCGCCTGAAAGCAACTGCCAACGCGCCTCGTACCAATCCACCCAATACTGCCTACTGTATCCTGACTCGATCGCAGACAAGGCCTGCCTGGATCGATCAAGCGATTGGCGCAGCTGCGCTTGCAAGCCATCTCGCTTTGATACTGTAGGGTTCAGCTCATGGCGAAGCTTCGCTATATCCTCAATACAGCATGAAACCCTTTCCCGCTGCCGCTCCTGTAATGCCTTGATGCTCGCTGGTAGATCGAACGGGGCATTCGCGCCCCAGAGGGACAAACGCACGTTGTCCAAAAAATCGTCGAGCAGCGGGTTTCGCTTGAGCGCTTCGATGCCTCGTGCGATCAACAACAGAAGCCGAAGCCGGTCCCAGTCGATCTTTGCGTCGACGCCATTTTTGCAAGCCTCGGGCAGAAGCTGAATCGACTGACTGGAGGGAATGTCGCCACCCAGGCGCCGCCAAGCCGATAGGCGGTCACGCTGTTCCTTGTCGAGCCCTTGCCAATAATTTTGCCAATCAGGCTCCTGCTTGCCCGCCCACTCGAGGACGGTATCGACCGCATTACTGTCGGCGACCAAAAAAGTGACCAGCGTTGGCCCCCCAACCTGGTCCTGAACGTAATTCAGCAAGTTGACCAGATGCGGCTTGAAGAAGCCATTCAGCAAAAGCGGCAACATGTCGCCCCGCTCCAAGCCATCGGCCGGGACTTGCCCAACCAGCGTTGCATAGTCATCCAGCATCGAAGCAAACGCACCAGACACCAGTTCCGCACCCGGCCGGCCAATACACTTATTCAAAGGCTCGTCGATACTTGCCTTAACCAGGGCGCGAACGTTACGCGGTTCGACCAGGCGGTCATAGGCCTTGTCGTCCAGCTCTTTGCGCGAGTATTTGATATCGAGCGCCCCGGCAAAAGCGCGGATCAACTCGATGAAAGTCGGGTAGGGAAACGCTCGGTTACTCTGCATGGGACAATCCTTTGTCGAGCACACGACGCACGTCGCGGCAAAAGTTATAGAACGCGCGTCGGTCGCTGGGGGTTGAGGGAATCACCAGCCGACCGCCACGCGGTGAAATCAGTGATGGATGTCGCTTGCCCGGCCTGTACCGCCAACCGGATTTGAGAAGCGACCGAACCTTGCCATTGATATCCTTATCGCTACTGAATCTTCTCATAACTTGAGTCATCCTCGTAAGGAGGCAAAGTGGCCGCGGACGGCCACCTTGCCCATCAAAGTAGAACCCGTTCCGGGCTCAGACTGTTTCAGGCATCACTTGCCCTTGCTGGGCGCGTTTCCGCGGTTACCGCCAGACGGACGACCCGTGGTACTCGGCCAGTTGCCACCCTGACCCGGATGGCTGGACGGACCGCGCTGACCGGTAGAGTTAGAAGATGACTTAGCCATAGGAACCTCCTAGATGATTGGGTTTCCCCGTAGTGGGGAAGCCCACGATAGAGATTCGAGCGGATTTGATCGGCTAGGCGAGTGGCGGAAAAATTTTTATTTTTCCCCAAAAACGAAAAAATTATATCAATTCAATTACTTAAAATTTATCGACAACCGGGCTTTCTGCTATCTGCAGCAGACCGGGATAGCGAGCAACCCAGACTCGCGGTGTCAAAACAGCACCACTGAGTTGCATTCGCCCCTGCTCCCAATCTCTCAAGGTCTGTACATTAATGTTAAGCATCTCCGTCAGGCGTTGGATGTGCTCGAAGAACGCGGCTATCTAGAGATCACCGAAACACCGAAGGACGGTCCCGGCCGACGGCCCTCCCCAACTGTTCTGGTCAGGCAGGTGATCTGGGAGGGGTGGCAATGAGCTGGCGGGAGCTGCTGGGGGGAGCGGCAATACTGCCCCCCCCTGTCCGCAGAAGCCGCACAATATGCAGAAAGCCAGCAAGCCGGCCAATTCTGCGGATATTGCGTATTCTGCGTAGCGGGTTTCCAGATTTCCGGAGGCTCTGCTAAAGGCGAGCCACGGCTCGTCGATTACGGCTCTTCAAGTCCTTGAAGCACTCTCTTTTG
This sequence comes from Oceanospirillaceae bacterium, assembly GCA_013373085.1. GTDB lineage: Bacteria > Pseudomonadota > Gammaproteobacteria > Pseudomonadales > Balneatricaceae > Marinobacterium_A. The sequence goes on from JABXIM010000044.1 coordinate 189,729, forward strand.
AGGATATCGAAGATTGGTGCTGAGGCAACATCAGCAACGAGACCTTGGGAGCCTTTGCCAAGACCCGTTTCCGTTCAGTGCAGTAACTGTATCCATTTCGAGCGCATCAACCACCCCAACCTCAGCCATTGCGCCAGAGGCGAGCTGGAGGCTATCGCCGGATTGTGGGACACAAGCCGGCGATATCGTGAGCTCTTCTTACCAAAGCCAATGGAAACCAACAACGACCATACAGGGCCCGCAAGGACCGAAACATCAGGGCGAATTTCCCAAATGATTTCGGTAAAAAATTCTGGAGGCATACATGGGTGGCTGGGGGCAGCGCGTGGCGACCCTTTACCTAAGCGACATCTTTGCTTGCCACCACTGCTACCAACTGGCCTATCCCAGCCAGCGGGAAACTGCACATGACCGGGCGACACGACGAGTCAATCGTTTACCGGGCAAATTGGGGTGGGAACCGGGCATCGTGAACGGTAATGATTGGAAACCCAAAGGTATGCACGGAAAGACTTTTCATCGACTTAGAGCAGAACATGATGCGCAGGTGGATCAGTCATGCTCCGAGATCTACAAATGGCTGCAGCAGTTTGATGGGACAGTGGATGATTGATGGCTAAATTGCCGTCGGTGAAGGAAGTCGAGGCCGCACTGCCACCGCTGAGCCAAATCGCTGATTACCCTTGGGCGACCGCCAGAAAGTAGGGGCGCTGGCAGCGCCCCCCGAACGTCAGATCACCCGGGCACCCGGAATATAACCCCCTTCCTGCGCAACCTGCGACTTGAGCTCAAGCAGGTCCAGTTCCGGCAATCCCAGCCACTTGCGCAATGTTTCCAGGGTCTTGAACAACTCCAGCGCGGCGATATCGGGAATCACGATGTTGCGGTAGCGCCCCAACGACCGGTACCGGCTCATGCTCCCGGCCACATCTACATCTGACAGTCGCAGCTGTAGTGCATAGTTACAATCCTCCTTCAGGAACACCGCCACGCGGAACGTGATCCAGTAATCCACCGCCACTGAGCGCGCCGGGGTATCAGGCGTGTACTGATCCTGGCGGTCAAACGTCAGCGCAAAGCCGCGATGGGGCTGATCGCGCCATGCGGGCTGAAATATGCTGGATAAGCACGGCTCTCCCTGCCACGGCGTGCTAAACCGTCCCTCGAGCTCATACACGCAACTGCCGGTGATGACATAATCATCGATGACACTGGGGGCCGGTACCGCAATGCCGGAGCGGGGATGATAGGGCGCCAGCTCGGTCCAGCCCGTCGCGTCGGCCAGCATGTCGGTGCTATGACGCAGGTGTCCCAGCACGTAGAGCGTGGGAAACAGGCTCCAGGACCTGATCCGTATACCGAGATCGTGTGCCAGCTCCTTGAGGCTCCTCTCGTACGGCAGGTCAACGGGGTCCCCCTCCATCGGCAGATCCTGGATACATTCGACGTCGAAGTCCTCGGTCATCCCCATCCGGCTAAAGATACGGCCTGGATCATCGTACACCTCGCAGAGTCTGCCCAGGTACTTAGTGGCCCCCGTCAGCCAGATCTGGAATTCGGGCAGGGCCATCAACGCATCGAGGCGATCGAGACGTTCCGCCCGCGTTTCGGCATTGTCCGGCCGGCCTTCACCGTCGATTTTCATCGAGGGCTCATCCGCCCACTCAATCGCTCCCGCCAGTGCCTGTTTGAAGCCAGGCGTATTCACGCACTGAGCGATCTGGTAGAGATGACGCCGCCGAGAAAGCTGCGCATTCTGCGCGAAGAAGTCCGCCAGACTATCATGGGTTTCTGCCTGCACGTACGTCCCAGGACGGCCTTTGGGGGTCCCAAACCGCTCGATGATGATGTCCTTGTGGCGCTCGGTCATGCCCCACTTACCTTGGCGTCCGACCGAAATTCGGGATGCTGGAAGCTCCAGCAGATCGGCCACGTAAGCATTTGTCCGGCCGCCTTGTGCAGTGCACGCGTGATCCAAGTAGCGCTTGGTTTCGGAGTGCGAAACGCTTTGGCGTTTGTCTGTCATAGCGAATTCCTTTATGCGTTGGTTTAGCCGGGGGAAACTATAGACACGAGTTAAAACATTAAAAATACAGTTTTTATGTATTTATTCTGTAATTTATTACAGACCAAAGGTCGGGTTGATTCGTTATCAACACCTCGGGACCGATGTGAAAATCGACAGCCAGAACTTCAAGCAACGGGTGGAGCTATCGAAGCCGTGCAAGCCTAGAGCGTCGCTGCGGCAGCCGTTCCGGGCACCGCTACAGCGCGAGCTGTTCGGCTGATCAGGGGGATCCATCGACAACAACCTGGCGCACGATACCGGCGGCGTGGGTATGGAGACGGCAGCGTCGATTCGGGCACGGGTATGCGGAGCTTTCTGCAATTCGCCTTTTAGAGGGATAGGTCCCAGCACAAGCTCCAAGGCAAGCGAGGTTCAGGGGCTACCGGACTAAAAAGCCGCCAATGCAGCCTATTACGTATGCTGCAGCTCGAATCAGCAGGAAGAAATTTCGGTTTTAGCAATTAGGCACGAATTAGGCACAAGAAGTGCGATTTCGTACAGAAACAAAAAATCGCCAGGCGGCGATTAATTTAAGTCTTTGATTTTAATGGTCGGGACGGCAGGATTTGAACCTGCGACCCCTTGCACCCCATGCAAGTGCGCTACCAGACTGCGCTACGCCCCGACTGTAAGAACGAACCGACGAACGTCGTTTCGAATTGGTGGGTAATATACCCTAAGGTTTTGTTTCTGTGAAGTTTTTTCTTCAAAAACTTTTCAGATTGGTGAGGATCTCCTCGAGTTCGGTGATGGTCTGGCGGACCAGCTGCTTGTAGCGCGCGGCGTCGTCTCCGGCCTCGCTGCCGGCGAGCCACTGGCGGGCGCCGCTGATGGTGTAGCCCTGTTCGTGCAGCAGGCTGCGGATCTGGCGGATGACCAGAACGTCCTGGCGCTGGTAATAGCGACGATTGGAGCGCTTGACCGGCGCAATCTGGTCGAATTCCTGTTCCCAGTAGCGCAGCACGTGGGTCTTGAGGTCGCACAGCCTGGCGACTTCGCCGATCGTGAAATACCGCTTGTTGGGGATGGTTTCGAGCCGGTCGTGGTTAGTCTGACCGGTTTCCGGCATAGGCTTCTACCCGATCCTTGAGCTTCTGGCCTGGACGGAAGGTCACCACGCGCCGTGCGCAGATGGGGACCTCCTCGCCGGTTTTGGGGTTGCGACCGGGGCGCTGGCGCTTGTCGCGCAGGTCGAAGTTGCCGAAACCGGACAACTTCACCTGCTCGTTGGCCGCCAGGCTGGCACGGATCTCGTCGAAAAAGGATTCAACCATTTCCTTGGCCTCACGCTTGTTGAGGCCAAGTTCCTCGTTGAGGCGCTCCGCCATTTCCGCTTTCGTCAAAGAGCCCATGCCACTCACCCCTGTCATCACTCCCGCAATGTCGCGCCGAATTCCGACTTCAACGCAGCCACTACCGCCTGGATAGTTCCGTTGATCTCTTCGTCATTAAGAGTGCGCGATGGATGCTGCCAGGTCAAGCCGACGGCCAGACTTTTTCGTCCTGCTTCAATACCTTGGCCCTGATAGACGTCGAACAGGCGGACCGATTTCAGGTAGTCGCCACCCTCTTTCAGCAGCACCTGACGGAGGTCTTCGAAGGCGGTTTTCTCGTCGACGATCAGCGCCAGGTCGCGACGCGACTCCGGGAATTTCGAAAGTTCCGAGAAGCGCGGCAGGCGTCCGCGGGCAACTTCCTCGAGGCTGATTTCGAACAGGAACACCGGGGCGTCGAGGTCCAGCGCCTTGACCAGGCTCGGGTGCAGCGCGCCCATGTAGCCGATCAGTTTGCCGTCACGCTCGATGGCGGCGCTCTGCCCCGGATGCAGTGCACCGTGGCTGGCGGCCTTGAAGCTGAACTGGTCGGCGGCGCCGCCGAGGGTCAGCAACGATTCGACGTGGCCCTTGAGGTCGTAGAAGTCGACCTTCTGCGCCTTGCCGGTCCAGCTTTCCGGTTCACGGCTACCGGCGATCAGGCCGGCGATGACGTTTTCCTGCACCAGCTCGGCATCCTGAGTAAGGAAGCGCTGGCCGGTCTCGAACAGGCGCACGCGGTCCTGCTGACGGTTCTGGTTGTACTGCAGCGCCTTGGCCAGGCCCGGCCACAGGCTGGTGCGCATCACCGCCATTTCCGCGGAGATCGGGTTGGCCAGCGCAACGCCTTCGTACTGGTCGTCGAACTGCTTCTGCAGGCCGGCTTCGATGAAGCTGTAGGTGATCGCTTCCTGGTAGCCCAGCGCGATCAGGTGACGGCGCATCTGGCGTGTCTCGACGCGCGATTCCTGGTGCGGCGTGAACGGCAGCTCGGCGGTCGGGGTCTTGACCGGCAGGTTGTTGTAGCCGTAGACGCGGGCCAGTTCCTCGATCAGGTCGACCTCGATGTCGATGTCGAAGCGGTACGACGGCACCGCCACGTTCCAGACGCCGGTTTCGACCAGGGTCAGGCGCATGCCCAGACGCTCGAGGATCTCCTCGATCTCGATCGCCGGCATCTCGAACGCCAGCAACTGGTTGACGCGGGCGTGGCGCAGGCGCACGGTGGCCGCCTCTGGCAGGTGCTCCATGCTCTTGACCTCGGTCACCGGGCCCGGCTGGCCGCCGACGATGTCGAGCAGCAGCGCGGTGGCGCGCTCGATGGCCTTGCGCTGCAGCTGCCAGTCGACGCCGCGCTCGAAGCGGTGCGACGAGTCGGTGTGCAGGCCGTAGGAACGGGCGCGGCCGGCGATCGCCAGCGGCGCGAAGAAGGCGCTTTCGAGGAAGATGTCACGGGTTTCGGCGGTCACGCCGCTGTGCTCGCCGCCCATCACGCCGGCCATCGCCAGCGGGCCTTTCTCGTCGGCGATCAGCAGGGTGCCTTCGGTCAGTGCGACTTCCTGTCCGTCCAGCAGCGTCAGCTTTTCGCCGGCCCGGGCCGGGCGCACGAGGATGCTGCCGTTAAGCTGGTTGAGGTCGAAGGCGTGCATCGGCTGGCCCAGCTCGAGCATCACGTAGTTGGTGACGTCGACCACCGGGTCGATGGAACGAATGCCGGCGCGGCGCAGCTTCTCGACCATCCACAGCGGCGATTCGACACCGGCGTTGATGCCGCGGATCACGCGACCGACGTAGCGCGGGCAGCCGGCCTTGTCTTCGACCTCGACCGGGAAGGCGTCCTTGATCACGGACTCCACGGGTTCTGCGGCGACGAACTTCACCGGCGCCTTGTTGAGCACGCCGACTTCACGGGCGAGGCCGGTGATGCTGAGGCAGTCGCCGCGGTTCGGCGTCAGGTCGACGTCGACGATCTGATCGTTGAGGCCGAGGTAGTCGCGCAGGCAGTGGCCCACCGGCGCGTCCGCCGCCAGCTCCATGATGCCGCCGTGGTCCTCGGACAGGCCCAGCTCGTCCTCGGCGCAGAGCATGCCGAACGACTCGACCTGGCGCAGCTTGGCCTTCTTGATCTTGAACTCGCCCGGCAGCACGGCGCCGACCTTGGCGAAGGAGGTTTTCAGGCCGGTGCGGGCGTTGGGCGCGCCGCAGACCACCTGGAATTCTTCATGGCCGTCGCTGACCTTGCATACCTGCAGCTTGTCGGCGTTGGGATGCGGCTCGGCGCTGAGGATCTCGCCGACCACGACGCCGGAGAACTTGCCGGCGACCGGGACGACATCGTCCACTTCGAGGCCGGCCATGGTGATCTGCGCCACCAGGGCGTCGCTGTCGATCGCCGGATTGACCAGCTCGCGCAACCACTGTTCACTGAATTTCATTCTGCTGTCCTGACAAAACTGTTAACTGTCGAATCCACTTAATTCCAATTCAGCTGATCTTCGATCAGCTGAATTGGCGCAGGAAGCGAAGATCGTTCTCGAAGAAAAGGCGCAGGTCATTGACGCCGTAACGCAGCATGGCCAGGCGCTCGACGCCCATGCCGAAGGCAAAGCCGGTGTACTCTTCCGGATCGATGCCGACGTATTCGAACACCTTCGGATGCACCATGCCGCAGCCGAGCACTTCCAGCCACTTGCCGTCGCCGCGGTCGATGTCGACCTCGATCGAGGGCTCGGTGAACGGGAAGTAGGACGGGCGGAAGCGAACCTTCACGTCCTCTTCGAAGAACTCGCGCAGGAACTGCTCGAGGGTGCCCTTGAGGTCGGCGAAGCTGATGTTCTTGTCGACCAGCAGACCCTCGACCTGATGGAACATCGGCGAGTGGGTCTGGTCGTAATCGCAACGATATACGCGGCCCGGGCAGATGATGCGCACCGGCGGCTTCTGCGCCTCCATGGTACGGATCTGCACCGGCGAGGTGTGGGTCCGCAGCAGGGTATTGGCGTTGAAGTAGAAGGTGTCGTGCATGGCTCGCGCCGGGTGGTGCTCGGGAATATTGAGCGCCTCGAAGTTGTGGTAGTCGTCCTCGATCTCGGGGCCTTCGGCCACGGAGTAGCCGATGCCGGCGAAGAACGCCTCGATACGCTCCAGGGTCTTGGTGACCGGATGCAGACCGCCCAGCTCCTGGCCGCGGCCCGGCAGGGTCACGTCGATGGTCTCGGCCGCCAGCTTGGCGTTCAGCGCAGACGCTTCGAGCGTATCCTTGCGGATGTTGAGCTGAGCCTGCAGCGCCTGCTTGGCTTCGTTGATGCGCGCACCCGCCTGCGGACGCTCTTCGGCGGACAGCTGTCCCAGCCCTTTCAGCAGCTGAGTAAGATGACCTTTCTTACCGAGATACTGAACACGGACCTGGTCCAGATCCTGGGTGCTCGTGGCCTGTTCGACGGCTTCGATGCCTTGCGCCAACAGGGACTCAATGTTTTCCATTACCGGCTCCAAAGAAAAAGGCTCTTCGCCCTCGGGTGTAAATAAAACGTTGTGCATGGGATGGAACAACGGCGCTCGGGTTTATTGATGCCCGAGGAGCCCATCGTCGGCTATCAGTTCAGCTCCGCGCTAGCCTGAACCATTGATGGGTTACGCCGCAACAACTCCGCTGCATGCCGACAACCCATAGCGGTTGCGGCTACACCCATCCTACGTTTCGCCACACGTCGCGGCGCCACCCGTTCAACGTATCTACCCGATTCAGCAAAAAAACAGGGGAAGAGCTTGCACCCTTCCCCTGTTCGTTTCGATCAATTACCTACAAGAGGCGGGTGTGCCTTACGCCAGGGCAGCTTTCGCTTTCTCGACGACAGCGGCAAACGCAGCCTGCTCGTGAACAGCCAGATCGGCCAGGACCTTACGGTCGATCTCGATGCTGGCTTTTTTCAGGCCGGCGATCAGACGGCTGTAGGACAGACCATTGGTGCGGGCGCCAGCGTTGATACGGGCAATCCACAGGGCACGGAACTGACGCTTGCGCTGACGACGGTCGCGGTAAGCGTACTGACCTGCCTTGATGACAGCCTGTTTAGCAACGCGGAATACACGGCTGCGGGCACCGTAGTAACCCTTGGCCTGCTTCAATACTTTCTTGTGACGACGACGTGCGATAACACCACGTTTTACGCGAGCCATTGCAATACCTTCCTAAAGTTGAATTCTGTTGATACCAAGAGTGCTTAGATGTACGGCAGCATGCGCTTGATCAGCGCCTGGTCCGCAGCGTGAACCTGCATCATCGGACGCAGCTGACGCTTACGCTTGGTGCTCTTCTTGGTCAGAATGTGGCTTTTGAAGGACTGCTTGTGCTTGAAGCCGTTCGCAGTTTTCTTGAAGCGCTTGGCAGCGCCGCGGTTCGATTTGATCTTCGGCATTTCGCTAAATCTCCACGCATTCGTTAAGTTGTGTTCACCCGGACAACGACAAAACCCGTAGCCGTATCCCGAAGGAAACAGTTACGGGTCGTGCGCCGATCGGATTACTTTTTCTTCTTCGGAGCGATGACCATGGTCATCTGACGGCCTTCCATCTTCGGACGCTGTTCAACGACACCCAGCTCTTCCAGGTCTTTTTCAACCCGGTTCAATAGCTGCATGCCCAGCTCCTGGTGGGCCATCTCACGACCTCGGAACCGCAGGGTTACCTTGGCCTTGTCTCCGTCTTCAAGGAAACGTACCAGGTTGCGCAGTTTTACCTGGTAATCCCCTTCTTCCGTCCCGGGACGGAATTTCACTTCCTTGACCTGCATTTGAACCTGCTTCTTCTTAGCAATGTTCGCCTGCTTCTTCGCTTCGTACAGATGCTTGCCGTAATCCATCACCTTACAGACGATGGGGTCGGACTCTGCGATCTGTACCAGGTCAAGGCCCGCTTCCTGAGCTGCCTCAAGAGCGTCTCGAATCGATACTATTCCAATCTGGCTGCCGTCCGGACCGATCAGTCGACATTCGCGTGCTTTGATATTGTCGTTGATCGCTGGGCGTTTTTCGCCGCGTCTGTTATCGCGCCTGATGGTACTATCTCCTGCTCAGATTAGTGCTTGCGACCCTTCTGGCCTACGTCGTTCGCCAAAAGAGTTACGAATTCTTCGATGGACAAGGTGCCCAGATCTTCGCCGGTGCGGGTACGCACGGCGACCGAGCCAGATTCCACTTCCTTGTCTCCCACTACCAGAAGGTAAGGGACCTTCTGCAGGGTACGCTCGCGGATTTTAAAGCCG
>JABXIM010000166.1 GCA_013373085.1 Oceanospirillaceae bacterium
CGCGGCGATACATGAGCCTTGAAACCCTGGCCCGCGTCACCGACAATCCCACCGTCAGGTTGCCCGCCGTGGCATCCTGATCAGACTCGGACCTCTCCGAAGGTCCACGCTCCTACACCACGCGCGGGGGCACTATCCTGATCGGACATTCGCGGGCCTGTTGCGCTAAGTGGCGCAGCGGACCTACGGCACCGCAGCGATCCGTGCACATAGCAGGCAGCAGCACCCGTCGCTCCCGGCCCAAACCGGACATTGATTGGCTTTGGCGACGCTGCGGTGCAGCTTCCATACATCAGGCTTTGATCAATCACGCCAAAGCTGTGGTGGTTGGAACTGTCTTCTTAGTCAGTTATGCGTGATCTGAGGGACCATGCTAATGGTTGATTTGAGAGCGATTAGCACTGAAAAAAAGCGAGTGGATGTATAGAGATGGCCAAAAGGAAACTGCCTCGAACCCCGTACTTGAACCCTCAGTTCGGGGCGGCAGTAAAGGACTTCGGGTTGTCATTCCTCAAGACCCAGAGCATTAACCATCGCGGCAGCAAAGGAACGGCTCGCGAAGGCGTTCTTGGAACCTTTTTTCGCGAACAACTTCCCGGGCGCTATTCAGTAACAGAAGGTGAGGTCGTGGATCTGTATGGTCGTTCGAGTCCACAGTTGGACCTGATGTTCTACGATTCTTCTGTTGATTTCCCGTTTCGCACTGCGGGCGCAGATATTCTTGCCGCAGAGGCGTTGCTTTCCTCCATCGAAGTGAAGTCAAAACTTACAAAAGCGGAAATCGAAAAGAGTGTAAAAGCCGCTCGAAAACTGCGAAAGCTGAAGCCCTTCGGCCGCCCGCTGGCAGGTAACGACGTGGGCATGAAAGCGACAGGTAAAAAAGATTCACGCTATTTTCATTGTCTTTTTGCATACGAGACGGACTTGTCAGAAAATAATTGGCTGGAAAGTGAGGTCAATCGTCTGAAGTCCGCGTGTGGTACAGGGCATGCCCTGGATTTAGTGTACGTTTTGGATCGCGGCTTAATACATGTTGGTCATAGTATTGGCAAAATGGAAGACGGTGATGGAGGGGCGATTACAAACTTCTATTTCTCCATTCTAAACTTTATCCAGCGCGAGGCGCGACGGCGCGAGGCGACGCCATTTGAGCGCTATACGCAATCCGCCAAGAATGCCTGGATAAAGGTTTGACAATATAAGGCGTTGTGAAACGCGTCCGCATGCTGTGATCAATGGACCTTGGCCCAGTCCGCCTGCGCGACCGGCCCACTGCAGACACCCATGCCAAGCGCAGCAAGCGACCGCTTCCAATCCAAATCGGGATATCGTGTTATTCTGGCAGCTGTATTACTTACAAGCCGTACACATCTTCTTGTAGTGATCCTCGCCAACCTCCTTGATGAAGTTGATACCTGCTTCGGCAGCGCGGATGGCTTCTTCCAGCGTGAGGTCTGGCAATGTTCCAAGGCCGTCAATTGTGCCGTGCGACTCAATTTGGACAAGCCGTTCGAGAGCGCGAACATCAAGCTTGTCTTTCACCTTGTCATGGTACTCCCCAAGAGCGTCTGCGAATTTTGGTCTGCCCGGCGAACAGAAGGTTGCGAACATCTCCAGCAACTTACGCGTCGCATTCGGCAGCAAGAACAGTTTGTCGGTTTTCCTAGTTGTCGCGGCGCTATGAACAAGGTGGAAAAGGTAGTGATATTCGCTGTCGTAGTTCACCAGCAATTTGTGCATTTGGACAAGCGAAGTTACCCGTTCGTCTCCAACACCCGAATCCCGACATTCAAGTGAAAGTAAGGCCTTCCCCCACTTGCTCTCGTCCCTGCGGTGCAAATTTTGAAACTCGCGTTTCACCATATTCATGAAGCTGGTGTTATGCGTAAGAACGATGACCTGAGCGCACTTCTTGGTCATGCGTGTCATCAGGCTATAGGCGTAAGTTCGAGCGGCGGTATCGAGGCTCGAAATAGGGTCATCAATGACCAACACAAGTTCTTCGACCTTGCGACCCTCGGCAGCCAATTGTGTCAGGAAGTAGCAGAAGGAAACAGCGGTCCGTTCCCCTTCACTGAGCTCCGTTGCCGGTTTCCCGCTTGGGCGAAGGATTTTGTAACCGCCAGCTTCGGCAATAAGGCGTAGTTCTTTGTGTCCCAGATAGGCCCATATGAGCTCGTTCATCTTGTCTGCGCCGACACCATTGTCTTGCAGGTCATTGCGAAGTTCCAACTGACGGTCGGTAAGGCCCTTCTCGTCCTTTTGCGCTGTCTTCAGGGCTGTTTCCGCATCCCGCACATCTTTCTGAAAGCGGTTCCAATCACCTTGGTTGGCTGCTAAGACATGTGCTTCGATTTTTGTGAAGGCATCCTTTTGCATTGCTGCAAAACTCGTGAATGCATCGTTGTGCTTCTTCAAGGTAACAATCAGTGCATTCTCTATGGCCCCATATTCTGCAAGCCACTTCTCAAGGTCGAAATCGGCCAGTTCCCCCGTGACCTCGACTTCTTTGGTAGGGTTTGCTGCCCGTACCTCGATGCTCTTGAGGAGCTCTCCGACACACACGCCAAGCTGCTTGATAGCGGTTTCAAAAAGCGCTCGGTTCTGGGTGAAGGCCTCCCGCTCTTCGCCTGTAACCTCTGCTTCCTTGGGGATAGACCGGTAGAGTTCCCTCAGAGCTTGTTGGTGTTCCTGCCCGCGCTTCGCGGCGTCTTCCAAGGCGCGAAGCGCCTCGGTCCACGATTTGTCGAACAATACCCGAAGCTGTGCTCGGCGCTCTTCAGAGAATGGATTTCCACAAAGCAAGCAGTCAGCCACACTATGTTCGTCGTGATAGTGGAGCCCTCTCTCAACCCAACGAAGTGCATCCGACTGATCTTCGAACTCCTTCAAAGCGATGCCGGAAATGCTTTGACTTAGCAGGGCTTGACTGGCCTTGAACCAGCGTACCAGACCAGCAGGTAGGCTTGGCGAGAACGAAAGCGTTGGCAGGGGTTCCCGCTGAGCGAGTATTCCTTGGTTTTTCTTGAGGCCTTCTTCGGACAGTTCCTTCTCCGCACCGAAGGAGGCTTTGGAGTAATGTCCTTGAACTTTTCGAGCGTCGTAGGACTGCGTATAGGTACTCGATGAAGCGATTTCTCGGACGTTTCGAGCCACTCGCGTTTTGAAGTCCGACAATTCCTTGTTAGCCTTTGTCTTCGCCTTCTCTGTGATCTTGGTCTGTTGCTTGGCCGCGGAAAGTTTTGGAACTATCTCGTCAAACTCTTTTCGGGCATCGACCTTCTTTTCGCTCAGGTACGCTATCCCCTTCGTGCTGCTGGCATCCCATTCGAAGTTTCGTGACACGAAGTCTGTATTGAAAACGAGCAGGTTACCCCCAAGTGGGTTTGAGATGGGGTCTTGGGTGATAGCTGTACCGTCCGACGTTTCCAATTTGAAAGTTGTTTCTGTGGGTAGCCGCCCCTCAAGGCTTGTCCGCTCAATTGAAGCAAAAACCCGCGAAAGAGTTGTTTTCCCAGACCCATTGAATCCGTAAATCAAGGTGCGAGGCCTGACTTGAATATCTGCAGGCGCGGAAAAATCTTTCCAAACTCCCGCGTTTTTCAGTTCGGAAACTCTGCCTATGATCAACTTAATATGCTCTACTCAAAAGAATTCGTGGCGATGTTCGGTTGCCACTTCAGATATGCACCTGCCTTCGCCTTGGCGCAACCGAAAGCTGCGGCTGCACATGCATGTTCGCGGTTAAGCCCCAAAATTTCGGATGTTTGGTCAGGGCAGACGTTTCGCAGGTACACCATTCGCTCAACTCGCCGAACCCGTTTTCTGGCGGAGTCGCCATCGGTATCAACTGCAGCGAAAGTCCGAAACCCGCCGATGCTGTTGAAAAAGTCTTTGTTGCAGGGCGGCAAGTCCTTTGATTCACTCGATTATGAGGGGATTGGAGGATTTCGTCATGATGGGCACCCAAACGGCACCGGCACAGTTGTTCTATGACTTCGATCTGGAGCGTCATGTTCCTTCCGGTCACATGCTTCGCGAGATTGACCACTTCCTGGACGTGGGTGGCATGCGGGAGGCCGTGCGCCCGTTCTACAGCCACATGGGGCGTCCCTCGATCGATCCAGAGCTGATCATCCGGATGCTGGTCATCGGGTATGTCATGGGAATCCGTTCAGAGCGGCGCCTTTGCGATGAGGTCCATGTGAACCTCGCATATCGCTGGTTTTGTCGTCTGGGTCTGGAAGGGAAGGTGCCGGATCATTCAACCTTTTCCCGGTATCGTCATGGCAAGTTCCGTGACAGTGATCTGCTCCGGCAGGTGTTCGAGGCGACCGTCGAACGCTGCCTGAAAGAGGATCTGGTCGCGGGTGAAGGATTTGCCGTCGACGCAAGCCTGATCCCGGCTGACGCCAATAAGGTCCGGTCTATTGCGGCCGAAGACTGGAGCCCGGAGGTTGCGCGCGAGGCCGTAAACCGGGCGGCACGCGAATATCTGGAAACACTCGACGATGCCGCCTTCGGAGCCGCATCACCGGTCCAGCCGAAGTTCGTGGCCAAGTCCGATCCGGCTGCGCAATGGTCCCGCGCCGAGGAAAGCCGCCCGTATTTTGCCTATGCGACCAACTACCTGATCGACACCAAGAGCTCGGTGATCATGGATGTTGAGGCGACACGGGCAATCCGGCAGGCCGAGGTGGGCGCTTCACGCACCATGCTTGATCGCACGGAAACGCGCTTCGGCATCAGACCAGACTGGATAGCTGCGGATACGGCTTACGGCAATGCCGAGAACCTCGGGTGGTTGGTCAAAGAGCGTGGGATCATACCATTCATTCCCGTCATCGATAAATCAGAGCGGACCGATGGCACCTGGTCCAGGTCCGACTTCGAATGGGACGAGGCGAATGATCAATACATCTGCCCCGAGGGTCACGCCCTCAAGCAATATCGCCGTAACTACTCCGATCCGAACCGGGGTCAGGACACCGGCGGGCGAAAGAAATACCGCGCCTTGAAGGCGACCTGTCAGGCCTGTCCATCCAAGGAAATCTGCTGCCCTAAAGCGGAGGCCCGATACGTCACCCGTGAACCCCACGAGGAAGCACGCGAGTTCGCGCGCGAATGCCGCAAGACCAAGGCCTACAAGGTATCCCGAGACAAGCGGAAGAAGGTCGAGATGCTCTTCGCCCACTTGAAG
>JABXIM010000198.1 GCA_013373085.1 Oceanospirillaceae bacterium
ACGACCACGACCACGACCACGACCACGACCACGACCACGACCACGACCACGACCACGACCATCTTGAGCATCAGACAGCGCATCGAAATGGGCAGGGTGAAAGCGGCGAAGCGGGAGAACACAGTGACTTCGAGGTGAGCTACCGCTTCCGCTGCGCCAACCCCGGTCAGCTCGATCGACTGGAAGTGGAACTATTCAGGCACTTCCCCGGTCTCCAGACGCTCGAGGTACGCATGATAACGCCCGCCGGACAGCGCGCGCTGTCGCTCGATGCCGGCAACAGGGAGATCAGGTTCTGAACGGGATATCGCAGGCTGCTATCGAAATCGAAGGGCTGCGCTTCGGCTGGCGGCCAGAATCGCCGGTGCTTAATATTCCGGCACTGAGTGTCGGACAGGGCGAAAGCCTGTTTCTGCGCGGCCCGTCGGGGAGCGGCAAAAGTACGCTGCTGGGGCTGATCGGTGCCGTGCTGACGCCCGACGCCGGCCATATCCGCGTGCTCGGCCAGGATCTCGGAGGCATGGGAGGCGCTGCGCGGGACCGCTTCCGTGCCGACCATCTCGGCGTGATTTTTCAGCTCTTCAACCTGCTGCCATACCTGTCGGTGCTGGAAAACGTCATGCTGCCCTGCCACTTCTCGACACTGCGGCGCCAGCGGACACTGGCGCGTGCCGGCAGTCTCGACGAGGAAGCCCTCCGCCTGCTCGAGCATCTTCAGCTCGCCGATCCGCAGCTGCTGCGGCGCCCGGTGTCGCAGTTGTCGGTCGGACAGCAGCAGCGGGTGGCGGCGGCACGGGCGTTGATCGGCAGTCCCGAGATTCTGGTCGCGGATGAGCCGACATCGGCGCTCGACGCCGACGCCCGCGATGCGTTCATCGACCTGCTGTTGCAGGAGGCCGGCCGGGCCGGCAGCAGTCTGCTGTTCGTCAGCCACGACGCCGCGCTGGCACCGCATTTCGAGCATCGGCTCGATCTGACAGACATCAACGTTGCAGCTAACTGATGGCGATCCTGCGACTGGCCTGGAAGAGTCTGCTGAACCGGCGGGGGACCGCGGCGCTGACGGTGCTGACCATTGCCATCAGCGTCATGCTGCTGCTCGGCGTCGAACAGATCCGCAGCCAGGCCCGGGCCAGCTTCACCAACACCGTCTCCGGCACCGACCTGATCGTCGGTGCACGCAGCGGCCAGGTCCAGCTGCTGCTGTATTCGGTATTTCATATCGGCAACGCCAGCAACAATATCGACTGGCAGAGTTACCGCGAAATTGCCGCGCATCCGCAGGTCGACTGGACCATACCGATATCCCTGGGCGATTCGCACCGCGGCTTTCGCGTTGTCGGCACCAGTTCGGCCTTGTTCGATCGTTTTCGCTACGGCCGGGAACGGACACTCGTTTTCGAGGACGGCCGGCCCTTCGCCGATCTGCACGATGCCGTCATCGGCGCCGAGGTGGCGCAGGCGCTGGGCTACAGCCTCGGGCAGCGAATTGTCATCGCCCACGGCCTCGGCAGCACCAGTTTCGCCAATCATGACGACCAGCCCTTTCAGGTTGTCGGTATCCTCGGGTCAACCGGCACGCCGATGGACCGCAGTGTGCTGGTGAGCTTGGAGGCGATCGAGGCAATCCACAGCGGCTGGGCGTCGGGTATCCGGCTGCCGGGGCGGTCGTCGGCGGAGCCGGGTGGGCAGGACCTGACGCCGGAGCAGATTACCGCCTTTCTGGTGGGACTGAAATCGAAGGTCGCCACCTTCCGGCTGCAGCGGGCGATCAACGAATACCGCAAGGAGCCGTTGCAGGCGATATTGCCGGGCGTGGCGCTGACCGAGCTCTGGAGCCTGATGGGTGTGGCGGAGCGAGCCTTGCTGCTGGTATCCGGTTGCGCGGTGCTGAGCGGTCTTGCCGGCATGCTGACAGTATTGCTGAGCGGTCTGCGCGAGCGCCGGCGCGAAATCGCCATTCTGCGTTCGGTCGGCGCGCGACCCTGGCAGCTGCTGTTGCTGTTGACCAGCGAGGCGGCGCTGCTGACGCTGCTCGGTGGTCTGCTCGGACTGGTGCTGGTGTACGCCGGTCTCTGGATTCTGCAACCGCTGGCGGAGCAGTGGGCCGGGCTGCAGCTCGAGCTGCTGGCGCCGACGCTGCGTCAGTGGATGCTGCTGGCGCTAGTTCAGGGGGCGGGTATACTCGTGGGCCTGATTCCAGGCTGGCGCGCCTACCGCTATTCGCTGGCCGACGGCATGACCATTCGTATCTGAGAGATCCGGAACAATGAAACGACTTCTCGCCTCCCTGTGCCTGCTGGCCTGTGGCTGGGCTCCCTTTCCCGTCGCGGCGGTTGAAACCCTGAATGGCCAAAGCGTCGAAACCATCGACTGGGAGACGCTGTTGCCGGCGGACTTCGATTTCGAGTCGGTCTATGGCAGTCAAGAGGAGCTCAGCAACCTCGACGATTTCGACCCCGAGGCGCAGCGCAGGCTCGACACGATGAAGGAGGCGCTGAAATCCACGCCGGTGGTGCCGGAGCTGAATGGCCGGATGGTCAGGCTGCCCGGCTTCGTGGTGCCGCTGGAGGGTGACGGTCAAACGCTAACGACGTTCTTCCTGGTGCCCTGGTTCGGTGCCTGCATTCATACGCCGCCGCCGCCATCGAACCAGATCGTCTACACCCATTTCGAGCCCGGCACCCGGCTCGACAACCTGTACGACGCCGTCTGGGTCACCGGCGTACTGCAGGTCGAGGATTTCAGCCACGAGCTGGCGTCGTCGGGCTACCGGCTGGAGGCCTACCGTATCGAGCCTTATACGGAATAGGGATATCGCCGCTGCGTCCGGCACACTAAACTGGTGGCTTTTACGGAGCCTGAGCCGCCATGGAAGCCATCGTCAGCGTCATCCTCGAGTCAGGCCGAACCGCGATCGATCTCGCGCTCTACATCCTGCTGCCGATTCTGGTCGTGATGCTGGCGCTGATGAAGTTGCTGGAGGCTTACGGCCTGATGGCCTGGGTCGCCAACCGGCTGGCGCCGGTGCTGCGCATTTTCGGGCTGCCGGGACTCGGTATTTTTGCGATGGTCAAGCTGCTGCTGGTCAGCTTTTCGGCGCCGGTGGCGACACTGGCGCTGATGGACCGCAATGGCACCTCGCTGCGCCATATCGCCGCGACCCTGGCGATGGTCATGACCATGTCCCAGGCCAACGTGGTGTTCCCGATGGTCGCGGTCGGCCTCAACCTGACGGCGATCATGGCCACCTCGCTGGTCGGCGGCCTGTTCGCCGCGGCCCTGACGTACTACCTGCTGGTGCGCGATGACGGCGCCGACAGCGCTGCCGCCTCGGTGCAGGTGCAAGCGCCGTCGGAGCGGCGCAGCACCATGGAGGTGCTGGCCGAGGGCGGTCAGGAGGGCATGAAGATCGCGCTGGCCTCGCTGCCGATGCTGCTGCTGGCGCTCTGCTTTGTCGGAACCCTGAAAGCCACCGGCGCGATTTCGCTGATCAGTATGTTGCTGGCGCCCTTGCTGGGGTTGCTCGGTTTGCCTGACGCCGCGGTGCTGCCGATCGTGACCAAGTTCATCGCCGGCGGCACGGCTTTCATGGGGGTGACCCTGGACCTGATGAATCAGGGGCAGATCAGCGTCGCAGACCTCAATCGCATGGCCGGTTTCGTGACCAATCCGCTGGACCTCGCCGGTGTCGCGATCTTTGCCTCGGCCGGCAAACGGGTCGGAGCTATCGCGCGCGCCGCTGTGCTAGGCGCCATCGCCGGCATGCTGCTGAGGGGCGTGCTCCACCTGCTGATCTTCTGACAGCCTGTCGGCATTCTTCACCTCTGAACCAAAGCGGCCCGCAGCGGGTGAGGCGTTGCCTGTCGAGCATGCGGGATTAAGCTGAGGCTTTTAGGTTCCTTAGCTTGGCGCCTGCCTTGGTGTACACTGGGCGCCATCTCCGAACAGTCCAAGAGCGAGCACGATGCGGTATCCCGAGACCAAACTGCCCCGGGTTGGCACCACCATTTTCACCGAGATGTCCCAACTGGCGGCGATCGAGGGAGCCATCAACCTGTCCCAGGGGTTCCCCGATTTCGATGCCCCGGCGGCGTTGCGTGAGCGTGTCGCTCACCATATCGGCCAGGGCGCCAACCAGTATGCGCCGATGACCGGTGTGCCGGCGCTGCGCGAGGCGATTGCGGCCAAGTGCGAGCGTCTCTACGGACACAGGCCCTGTGCCGATACTGAGATCACCGTAACTTCCGGCGCCACCGAGGCGCTGTTCGCGGCGATCGCCTCCGTGGTGCGCGAGGGCGACGAGGTGATCCTGTTCGATCCCAGCTACGACAGTTACGAGCCGGCGATCGAACTCAACGGCGGCCGCGCTGTGCGACTGCCGCTGAACCCGGCCGACTTCAGCATCGACTGGCAGCGACTCGCCGACGCCATCGGGCCCCGTACCCGGATGATCGTCGTCAACACGCCGCACAACCCGACCGGCACGGTACTCTCTGCGGAGGACCTCGAGCGGCTTGCCGCTCTGGTCCGCGACACCGACATCCTGCTGGTGGGTGACGAGGTATACGAGCATATCGTCTTCGATGGCCGCAGCCACCAGAGCCTGCTGTGCCACGAAGAGCTGGCGCGGCGCAGCTTCGTGGTGTCGTCGTTCGGCAAGACCTTCCACTGCACCGGCTGGAAGGTCGGCTACTGCGTCGCGCCGGCGCCACTGTCCGCCGAGTTCCGCAAGGTGCACCAGTACCTCACTTTCAGCACCATTACGCCGGTACAGTTGGCGCTGGCGGACTTTCTGACCGAGGCGCCCGAGCACTACCTGACGCTGCCGGACTTCTACCAGGCCAAGCGAGACCTGTTCGACGAGCTGCTGGCGTCGAGCCGTTTCAGCTTTACGCCAGCCGCAGGCACCTACTTTCAGCTGATGGACTACAGCGCCATCAGTGACATGCCCGATACCGAGTTCGCGCGCTGGCTGACGCGGGAAGCCAAGGTCGCGGCGATTCCGGTATCGGTGTTCTGCCAGCAGCCGCTCGAGCGCCGCCTGGTACGCTTCTGCTTCGCCAAGGGCGAGGACACGCTGAGGGAGGCCGCGCAACGTCTATGCAGCATTTGACCCCGGAGCAGGACCTGCGCGTCAGCCTGATTCAGGCATCGCTGCACTGGCAGGACCCGCAAGCGAACCGGCGCCAGTTCGACGACCTGCTGCGCCCGCTGGCTGCTGCCACCGACCTGGTGGTGCTGCCGGAGATGTTCACCACCGGCTTCACCATGACACCGGAGGGGCTGGCCGAGCCCGAAGCCGGCCCCACGCTTGACTGGATGCGCGAGCGGGCCGCCGGACTCGGTGCCGCGCTGTGCGGCAGCCTGGTGACCAGGACCGGTCGCGGCTATGTCAATCGCCTGCTGTTCGTAACCCCGGACGGCGGCTGTGAGAGCTACGACAAGCGCCATCTGTTTCGCATGGCCGGCGAGCACGAGCATTACGTGGCCGGCGAGAGCCGTCGGGTCATCGCCTATCGCGGCTGGCGTATTCTGCCATCGGTCTGTTACGACCTGCGTTTTCCGGTATTCCTGCGCAACCGCAACGACTACGACCTGCTGCTGTGCGTCGCCAACTGGCCGGCGCCCAGGCGTCATCCCTGGCGGGTGTTGTTGCAGGCCCGCGCGGTCGAGAATCTCTGCTACGTCGCCGGCGTGAACCGGGTGGGTCAGGACGCCAACGGTCTCGACTACAGCGGCGACTCGATGCTGGTCGACTTCAAGGGGGAGGCGAAGATCGACCGGGATCCGGGGCAGCCCTTCGTTGAAACCGCCACGCTGAGTGCGTCGGAACTGAATCGTTTCCGTACCGTCTTTCCGGCCTGGCAGGACGCCGACGACTTCGTCATTCCAGGGCTCGAGCCGCGTTGAGGCGTCCCCTGGCAGCATTCTGTATGCCAGTGGGCCCGTCCAAGCTCTGAAAATGTTTCAAGAATAGGGTCGCAGACGGGGGTTATACTGAGATCGCGTTGGACGTGTGGAGCATCATTACGGGATGCCGCCATCCGATGCTGCGGCCCGGGCAGGAATTGCAGGTCTGCCAATCAAACAACAGCAAGGCGGGAAACCTGCGTCCCTCGAAGGTCCGTTGAGAAATACGAATATCTTCGCCTGTAATGGGCTCTCTGCCGGAATCTTTCCGGTTTTCAGGGGCAAGCCGCGAGGCTGCCCCTTTTACGTTTAACGCTTGGCCCCAAACCCTTCGCCCAACCGTACAAATCCCTTACACTACGTGGCCGTACGGCACCCGTTTCCCGGGCGCCGGTTACTCAGGATATTCACTTAAGGCCCGGAATGAGCAACGCCCCTACCCAAAACATTCTCGAAGCCGGTCGCTGGATTGATGCCCAGGGCTGGTGCCCGGCCACCGGCGGCAATTTTTCGCAGCGTACCGGAGATGCCGAGGCGCTGATCACTGCGTCCGGCCGACACAAGGGACGGCTGGAACCGCAGGATCTGCTGCGCGTCGATCTCGCTGGCCGGGCACTCGACAGCGAGCTGACACCGTCTGCCGAAACCCTGCTGCATTGCTGCCTGTACCGCCTCGATCCCGAAATTGGCGCTGTGCTGCACACCCACTCGGTCAACAGTACGGTGCTGTCGCGGCTTACCGCGGGCGACTGGTTGCGGATCGAGGGGTTCGAGATGCAGAAGTCGCTGCGGGGCAACCGCACCCATGACGAGACAGTGGAGATTGCGGTGTTCGACAATACCCAGGATATGCAGGCGCTCGCCGCCGCCGTCGAGGCGCGCTGGCGTGATGCCCCGTTGCGCTGGGGGCTGCTGGTTCGCGGTCATGGCCTCTATGCCTGGGGCCGCGATATGGACGAGGCGCGTCGTCACCTGGAAGGACTGGAGTTCCTCTTTGCCTGCACCATGGATATGAAACGCCTGGGAGCCACGCCATGAAAACGACCGCAATCCTCACCGATATCGAGGGAACCACCACCGACATTCAGTTTGTGCACCGGGTTCTGTTTCCCTATGCCTATGAAAAACTGCCGGCTTTTCTGCGCGAGCACGCGGAGGCACCGGTACTGGAGCCCATTCTCGAACAGGCTCGGGACGAACTGGGCGAGCCCGACGCCGATATCGAAACCCTGATCGAGGCCTTCCGTCACTGGATCGAGCAGGACCGCAAGGTAACGCCGCTGAAAGCGCTGCAGGGCCTGATCTGGGTCCAGGGCTACAGCCAGGGTGACTTCAAGGGGCACCTGTACGACGACGCCTTCGAGCATCTCAAGCGCTGGCATCAGCAGGGCGTTGGCCTTTACGTGTTTTCATCCGGCTCGGTCAAGGCGCAGAAGCTGCTGTTCGGCCATAGTGACTTCGGCGACCTGACGCCCCTGTTCAGTGGCTACTTCGATACCACCACCGGCCCCAAGCGCGAGGCCGACTCGTACCGACAGATCGCATTGTCCATCGGTTGCCCGGCCGATGAGATTCTGTTCCTGTCCGACGTTGCCGAAGAGCTGGATGCCGCACGTGAAGCCGGCATGCGTACCTGTCTGCTCGCCCGCGATGCACGGCCCGAAGCGTCGAGCCACCCGGTGGTTGGCAGCTTCGACGAAATTTCACTCTGAATCGAGGAGTTCCCCCATGAGTGCCCTGACCGTTTACCGGGACGACAACCCGCAAGAGATCCTGCTCGCGACCGAGCAGGGCGATGAAATTGCCGCTGCTCTGGCCGAGATCGGCGTGCGCTTCGAGCGCTGGCAGGCCGATCGCGATATCGAGCCGCAGATGAGCCCGGACCAAATCATGGCGGCCTATGGCAGCGAAATCGAGCGCCTTAAGCAGACCGAAGGTTACGTCACCGTCGATGTCATCAGCATGGTGCCGGAACATCCGCAGAAAGATGAATTCCGCCAGAAGTTCCTCAGCGAACACACCCATAGCGAGGACGAAGTACGCTTCTTCGTCGACGGCGAAGGCATGTTTTACCTGCACAAGGCCGGCAAGGTGTTCCGGGTGCTGTGCAGCCGCAATGACCTGATCTCGGTGCCGGCGAACACCACCCACTGGTTCGACATGGGGCCCGCGCCTCGCTTCACCGCAATCCGGCTGTTCAACAATCCCGAGGGTTGGGTGGCGAACTTTACCGGCAACGACATCGCCGACCGGTTCCCGAAGTTCGGGTAAGGAACCTAAGTGTAGGAGCGACGCCTCGTCGCGAATAATATTCGATTGGCAATGTCCTTGTTCGCAGCGAGGGCGCCGCTCCTACGAAAAGCCTCCCACCTCAGGTGCCAGCGATCGTCCGGTGTGATCGGGACTCGCTGGCAACCTTGTTCGTCGCAGGTTCAACCGGGAAACTATCGCCCTGGCATGAAATATCCGGTCTAGACTGTACGGTCGGTGCACCTACGGAAAAGGAGATCGGTATGCGGCCCAGTCCATCCCGCCTGTTCAAATCCCTCGCCCTCGCAAGCTCGCTGTTGATCTGCCTGCCACTATCGGCGCAGCCGATACTGGAGGGTGATCGCAGCGTGCCCGTCGAGGCGCGCAACGGCATGGTGGTGACCAGCCACTACCTCGCCACCGACGAAGCTTTGAAAGTACTGGAGCAGGGCGGCAACGCTGTCGATGCGGCGGTGACCGCAGCCTTCGCGCTCGCAGTGACGCAACCGCGCTCCGGCAATATCGGCGGCGGCGGTTTCATGCTGGTTTCGTCTGAAGAGAAGGATGAGGTCGTTGCCATCGATTACCGCGAAAAAGCACCGGCGGCGGCCAGCCGGGACATGTTCCTCGACAGCGAGGGCAATGTCGACAGCGATCTGAGTCGTTATTCGCACCGGGCGGCGGGAGTTCCCGGCACCGTCGCGGGGTTGGCGCTGGCACTGGAGCGCTACGGCACCCTGTCATTGGCCGAGGCATTGGCGCCGGCGATTCGTCTGGCGGACGAGGGCTTTGTGATACCGCCCCGCTTCAGCGAGGGAATCCGCAGCAGCGCGGACCGGTTGCAGCAATTTGAATCCAGCCGCAAGGTGTTTTTCAAAGCCGATGGCAGTTTCTACGAGCCGGGCGAACGCTTCGTGCAGAAGGACCTGGCGGCAACGCTCCGGCGCATCGCCGAGCAGGGCGTAAAAGGCTTTTACGAGGGCGAAACGGCCGACCTGATCGTTGCCGAAATGGAGCGAGGCGGTGGCCTGATCACCCATGAAGACCTGAAAAACTACGCTCCCGCGCTACGCAAGCCGGTACAGGGCAGCTACCGTGGTTATGATGTCTACTCCATGAGCCCGCCCAGCTCCGGCGGGACGCACGTGGTGCAGATCCTGAATATCCTCGAGGGGTACCCGATAGCCGAAAGCGGTCTGAATTCAGCCAAAACCATCCATCTGATGGCCGAAGCGATGAAGCGGGCCTACGCCGACCGCTCCCAGTATCTGGGCGATACCGATTTCGTCGACGTGCCGGTGTCGGGACTGATTTCCAAGGACTACGCCGCCAGCCTGCGCGAGGGCATCGATACGGAAAAGGCAACACCCAGCGAAAGCATCAGGCCGGCGGATCCCGTACCGTACGAAAGTAACGAAACCACCCATTTCTCGATCGTCGACAAGTACGGCAATGCCGTCTCCAACACCTACACCATCAATTTCAGCTATGGCTCGCACATCGTCGTCGACGGAGCCGGTTTTCTGCTCAACAACGAGATGGACGATTTCAGCGCCAAGCCCGGCGTACCCAACGCCTACGGGCTGATCGGGGGGGAGGCGAACAAGATCGAACCCAACAAGCGCATGCTGAGTTCGATGTCGCCGACCATCGTCAAAAAGGATGGCCGCAACTTCCTGGTCACCGGCAGCCCCGGTGGCTCGCGTATCATCACCACCACGCTGCAGGTGCTGATGAACGTCATCGACCATAACCTCAATATCCAGGCGGCGGTCAACTCGCCGCGGGTCCACCACCAGTGGTTGCCGGATGAGCTGCGTATCGAGCAGGGCATCAGCCCGGACACCATCGCGCTGCTCGAAGGCATGGGGCACAAGGTGGTGCAGAAACCGGCAATGGGGGCGATTCAGTCGATCATGGTCGCGGAAGACGGCACCCTGTATGGTGGCGCAGATCCCCGGCGAGGCACCTCGTCGGCCAAGGGGCTTTAGCGGCAGCAGCAAGCTAAAAGCGTTGAGCGGCAAGTCTCGCTAGTTATTAACGTGCGGCTTGCCGTTTGAATCTCCCGGTTTGGTTCTCTTGGTCTATGCTTAGGGCACTTTGAAAACGGGGAGTACCCTAGTCATGGCCAGGGGGTCTGAACGACACTACGAGCGCCATCACGGTCTGTCGATGTTCGGCAAGGACCTGGTGCGCCGCTGTGGTGCCCATTGCGAGTTGTGCGATACACAGGGCGTCAGTCTCAAGATCTTCGAGGTGCCACCGGTGAGCAGCGAGGCGGATTTCGACCACTGCGTGATGCTTTGCGAGAGCTGTGTGAAGCAGTTGCGCAAACCGGCCCGACGCGATCCGAACCACTGGCGTTGCCTCAATAAGGCAGTCTGGAGCCAGGTGCCCGCGGCGCGGGTGTTGGCGGTGGCATTGCTGGAGTCGTTTATCGGGCGGGAGGACTGGGCGTTGCCGTTGCGCGAGCAGCTTTACCTGATGCCCGATGAGCAGGCGTGGGTCGATAGTATCGAGTTGTAAAGGGTGGGTCTTCCATGACCCTGGCCGTCCGTGGCCGCTGGACTCCTGCAAGGATTTCGGGGCGGGGGCGATTTTTTTACACCTATTTCAGATAAATCGGCCCCGCAGAGTTACCGGTCACCCCGGTCGGTATCCCAATCGAACCTAATCCCTCAGCTTTCGGCTTTGTCGTTTGCAGGCTGGAACTCATCCGGCGTCAGGAAGCCGTCCCGGTTCTTGTCGAGGGCGGCAAAGTTTTCTTCGAGGGTCGGGTTAATCGTGGATTCGGTCTGGCTGATCCTGCCGTCCTGGTTGGCATCGACGCCTTTGAACAGTTCCTCGACCGGGTTGGCATGCAGCGCGGCGGACGCAGCAAACAGCAGGGCGCCGGCGGTCATTGCAACGTTCTTCATGTGTCACTCCTTTTCGTGGTTGAATCTCGCCGTTAAATAAACAAGTTGCATGCCAGTTTTAAATTTTCATTTAAAATTAATGGCTTACATTTTGAGGAGGAGTGCCAGCCGGGCTTCAGGCGGGAAGCCGGCCGGTATTGCCGGAAGAGTTGTTGCCGCTGGCCGACATCGAGTCTTAACCTAATAAAACGGCCTTTATTTTCAATAGCTTGGCTTGTTGCGCGCTGGAGACGGCGGTCCCTGCCGTCTATTATCAGCGCAACGCTGTCAGGGCGCCGCCAGCGACGTCGTCGGTTGTCAGCACCCCCGTATCGAGAATCCAGCCGGTGACCAGGCCTGCCGGTGTGACATCGAAGGCCGGGTTGTAGACCGGCGCGTCTTCCGGGCTCCAGACCACCTCGCCGAAGCTGCCGCCGACGCCGCGCACTTCATCCGCGGCGCGCTGTTCGATCGGGATGGCGCTGCCGTCCGGACAGTGCGGATCGACCGTGGTGTAGGGCGCCACCAGATAGAACGGAACGCCGTGGTAACGGGCGTTGACCGCCAGCGAATAGGTACCGACCTTGTTGGCGAAGTCACCGTTGGCGGCAATACGGTCGGCGCCGACCAGTACGCAATCCACCTTGCCCTGCGCCATCAGCATGGCGGCCATGTTGTCGCAGATCAGGGTATAGGGCACACCGAGGCGGCGCATTTCCCAACTGGTGAGGCGGCCCCCCTGCAGCAGCGGTCGGGTTTCGTCGACATAGACATGTATGCCCTTGTCCTGGCGCTGCGCTTCGCCGATGACGCCGATGGCGGTACCGACCCCCGCGGTGGCAAGACTGCCGGTGTTGCAGTGCGTGAGGATGCGGCTGCCGGGCGCAATCAGCTCGGCGCCGTGCTCGGCCATGCGCTGGCACAGCTCGATGTCTTCATGGAAAATCCGCTCGGCGGTGGCCGGCAATGCCGCGGGACCGTCACTGCGCAGTGCAGCGAGCATGCGGTCGAGGCAGTTCATCAGGTTGACCGCCGTCGGGCGCGCCTCGCGCAGGGTCGCGGCGGCGCTTTCCAGTTGCGCAGGCCCGACTCCCTGTTCGGCCAGTCGTGCCAGCAGCAGGCTGGCACCGATACCGATCAGGGGCGCGCCGCGGATCTGCAGCTTGCGGATCATGGCCACCATGGACTCGACGGAATCGCACGGAAGCCAGGTTTCGCGATGCGGAAGCTGGTACTGGTCGAGCACCAGCAACTGGTCGTCTTGATATTTGATACTGGTGGCAATCAGGTTGTTCATCGGCGCTCGGGATGGTCGGTTGCAAAGGAGTGAACGATAACAAAGTCACAGGGCAGGAGAAACAGCTGCGTGGGGCGCAAAAAAGCAGAGGCAAAGCGACGGTGTTTTTGCAAAAATACCGACTTTTTACATCCTGAAGAGACGGCAGGCCCCATGACCGACTGCAAATTTGTCAGCGAAGCGGAAGTGATCGACTTTGCACGGCACCACTCGGGCGTTTTCGACCCGGCCGAAGCCCTCAGCGTCGAAGAGATCGGCGACGGCAATATCAACTTCGTCTATCGCGTCTATGCCGCCGGCGGCAACAGCGTGATCATCAAGCAGGCATTGCCCTACGTGCGCATCATCGGCGAAGGCTGGCCGCTGTCCCAGGACCGGATCCGCATCGAAGCCGAAGCGCTGATGCTCGAAGCGGAATATTGTCCGGATCTGGTGCCCCGGGTCTATCATTTCGACGCCGCCCGCTCGGCTATCGTGATGGAGGATATCGGCGCGTTCGAAAATCTGCGTCATGCGCTGGTCGCGCGTGCCGAACTGCCGCTGCTGGGCAAGCAGCTCGGCCGTTTCTGTGCCGAGACCCTGTTCCATACCTCGGATCTGTATCTCGACGCCCACCGCAAGAAAGAGATGGTGGCGCGTTTCATCAATCCGGATCTGTGCAAGATCACCGAAGACCTGTTTTTCTGGGATCCCTTCTGTGATCACGAGCGCAATAATATCAATCCGGCGATCTGGAGCGAGGCGGAAGCCTTGTGGCGGGATGAGCCGCTGAAGCTGGAAGTTGCGCGCCTCAAGCATCGCTTCCTGACCTGTGCCGAGGCGCTGGTGCATGGCGATCTGCACTCCGGCTCCGTGTTCGCCAATGCCGAAGGTACCCGGATTATCGATCCGGAGTTCGCCTACTTCGGGCCGATTGGCTTCGACGTCGGCAGTCTGATCGGCAACCTGCTGCTCAATTACGCCGGCCAGGCACAGCTGCCGGGCGAGGCGTCCGAGTGCGAGGCGTACCGGGCCTGGCTGCTGGATGCCGTGCGGGAACTCTGGAACACCTTCGCCGGTCGTTTCGGCGAGCTGATGAGCAGCAGTACCAAGGATCCGTCGTTGAACCTGCCGGCCTACCGCGAGGCTTATCTCGCTGACCTGCTGCGCGACAGCCTGGGCTATGCCGGGACCGAACTGATTCGCCGCACCGTCGGCCTGGCCCATGTGCTGGATCTGGAAGCGATCGAGGACCCGCAGCAGCGCGCCAAGGCGGAAACACAGGCGCTACACCTTGGGCGCATGCTGGTGCTGGAACGTGCTCAACTGTCCGATATCGACGCTGCGATCGAGCGGGTGCGGCAGATTTAAGTATGGGAGCGGCGCTTGTGGGAGCGGTGCCTCGCCGCGAATCGCCTTCTGAACGATCCCTTCGTGGCGAGGGCGCGACTCCCGCAGTTGTCAGGTTCCGCCGAGCGCTTTCTCGGCCGGTTCGAAGTCATATCCCAGCGCCTCGCTGACGGCCCGGTAGGTGACCTTGCCGCGGTGAATGTTGAGTCCATTGCGCAGGTGCGCATCGTCCTCTAGGGCCTTGCGATAACCCTTGCTGGCCAGCGCCAGGATGAACGGCAGAGTGGCGTTGGTCAGGGCGAATGTCGAGGTCAGCGCCACGGCGCCCGGCATGTTGGCGACGCAGTAATGGATGATACCGTCGACATCGAAGATCGGATCCTGGTGCGTGGTGGGGCGGGACGTCTCGAAGCAGCCGCCCTGGTCGATGGCGACGTCGACGAGTACGCTACCGCGGGCCATGGTCCCGAGCATCGCGCGGCTGACCAGCTTCGGTGCCGCGGCGCCGGGAATCAGCACGGCGCCGATCACCAGGTCTGCCCTGGCCACCTGTTCCTCGAGGGCATGGGCATTGGAGTACAGTGTTTTGAGGCGCGGCCCGTAAAGCTCGTCGAGCTCGGCCAGGCGGGGCAGGGAGCGGTCCAGCACCGTGACGTCGGCACCGAGGCCCATGGCCATGCGCGCGGCATTGACGCCGACGACGCCGCCGCCGATGATCACCACCTTGCCGGGGGCCACGCCAGGCACACCGCCGAGCAGTACGCCACGACCGCCCTGGGCGCGCTCGAGCGCATGGGCGCCCGCCTGTATCGACATCCGCCCGGCCACCTCGCTCATCGGGGCCAGCAGCGGTAGCCCGCCACGGGCGCTGGTAACGGTTTCATAGGCGATGGCGACGGCATCGGACGCCAGCAGCAGGCGGGTCTGCTCCGGGTCGGGGGCGAGGTGAAGGTAGGTGAAGAGAACCTGGCCTGAACGCAGCATCCGGCACTCTTCCGGCTGCGGCTCCTTGACCTTGACGATCAGTTCGGCGCTGTCGAATATTTCCTGCGCACTGCCGGCGATACGCGCGCCGGCACCGCGATAGGCATCGTCTCCAAGACCGATGGCCTGACCGCCGCCCTGTTCGATCAGCACTTCGTGCCCGGCCAGGACCAGCTCGCGTACGCCCGACGGCGTCATGCCAATCCGGAACTCGTTGTTCTTGATCTCCGTTGGAACCCCAATCAGCATCGTCTTACCCTCCCGCGGCCAGGCCGCGAATCGCCGATGCTTATAGTGTAGGGCGGAATGAGAGCAGCGAAATCCTCCAAAGATTATTGGTCGTTGCTGCTGAGACGGGGGCTGTTGGGTTTCGCGGTGTCGCCTCTGCCCCCGGCCTGCCATCTACCGAATTAGGGTACCTGCATGCCGCGCTGGACGAACTCGATATGTTCCATGCGTTTCATGTACGCCTGCGCCCGCGGATACCGGGACGGGTCGATCTCCTGGTATTCGTGGCGCGCGCACCAGGGGTAGATGGCGAAGTCGGCAATGCTAAGATCGTCGACAACGAAATCGCGGCCTTCGAGACGCTGGTCCAGTACTTCCCAGAGCCGGCCTGCCACCTTGCGGTAGCGTTCGATGGCGTACGGGACCTCCTCACTGGCGAAACGATTGAAGTGATGGGCCTGGCCGAGGAAGGGGCCGAAATTTCCCATCTGCCACATCAGCCAGTTAAGAACCTCATAACGCTGGCGCGCTTCTTGCGGCAGGAACAGGCCGGTCTTATCCGCCAGGTAAATCAGGATGGCGCCGCTTTCAAACAGCGTAATGGGCGCGCCGTCGGGGCCTTCGGGATCCCGGATAGCGGGGATCTTGTTGTTCGGGCTGATCGCCAGAAAGTATTCTTCGAACTGGGCGCCCGAGGTGATGTCCACCGGAATCACGCGATAAGGCAGGCGCACGGCTTCCAGCATGATGGAGACCTTGCGGCCATTCGGGGTGCTCCAGGTATACAGCTCGATCATCGGGTGTCCTTGAGGCTGGCGAAGTGGTTGTAGATCTGTACCAGCTCGTCCTCGGAAAAACTGATGACGACCAGTTGCTGTCCGGGCTGGATCAGATCCGGGTCCTGTCCCAGCAGGCCCTGGCGGTAATTGTAGATGTAGGTTTCACGCACCTTGTCGTCAAGAATCCGTCCCAGGTAGGAACTGCTGCGGTCGGCCAGGCGCTGGTCGGCGTCGCGCGGGATCTCGACCTGCACGCGGCCGCCAACGCGGGGCAGGTCGAGGCCCTCGGCGAAGATGTCTATCAGGCCCGCATTCAGGATGCCCCACAGGCCTTCGCGATCACCGTCATTGACGGCGTGAATATAGAAAATCTTGCCGTCAGCCTGTTCCGGGTTGTCGAGCAGCTCTCTCAGCGTGATCTGGCCCGCCAACTGGGGCAGAGTGCCGTGTCCGATCGCTTCGTTGAGGCTGCCCGGAGTGTCTGTCTTGCCGGCTTTGAATGGCGCCATGTCGACGGCGTAGGCGGTCGCGGCGGCGGCGTCGATCATATCGGGTCCGGGGGCCATTTCCAGATCGACGTCTTGCGACAGGACGTCGCCTTCCCGCAGCGCCAGCAGCTGCGATGCAGTGACGAAGTTGTCGGCTTCGCCGATACCGATCGGACGGTCCTGGTCGGCGGTGATGTTGTCGATATGGGACCGTGCTTCGCGGCGGACGTCGTCGCTGATGTCCGGCGCTTGCGGGGTGGGCGTATCACCGGGATCGAGAAACAGCCAGGCCGCGGTGACGGCCAGGATTACGGTAAAGATGAGCAACAGTCGCTGCATCCGAAGGTCCTCCTGATAAAAGCCGGATATCAGTATCGGATAGCGCTGGCCGCTGCGGGTTCCGCCGCAGGTTCCCTGGCGCCTGGCTGATCCACTGTAGACCAGAACGGGTAATGAAGGAAGCGGGCAAGGGTGTCGCGGCAAGGCATCCGCTCTAAAGTCCACCCGGCTTAGGTGGCAATACAGCGGCCGCCCTGGTTGATATACTGAAAGGTCCGATGCCAAATGGCTCGGCGCTGTTGTCAGGAGGTGCACTATGGCCAAGGCGGAACATTCGATCGACTTCGATGCGCTGATGCGCAGGGAAGGCGTGGCCCCCATCAGGCGCGAGGAGCGGGCGGAAACGGCCCATGCCCGTCATGCAGGACCGGCGGTACAGGCCCGGCGCCGCGCGGCGGAGGGCGAGCCTGACGGCTTTGGGCTCGAGATTGTCGAGCGCATCAACCCCCACGACCCGCTGGAGTGGAAGCGTGACGGCGTGCAGGAAGGGGTTTACCGCAATCTCCGCTTGGGACGCTACAGCTTCGATGCGAGGCTTGAGCTGATGCGTCGGTCACTGCCGCAGGCCCGTGACGAGTTGCTGACCTTCGTAACGGAGTGCATGGCGCTCAATATCCGGTCTTTCGTCATCAGCCACGGTCGGGGTCATCACCCCGATGACGCCGCCAGCCTGTTGCGCAGCGCACTGAACCAGTGGTTGCGCCATGTGCCGGAGGTAATGGCGTTTCACTCGGCACAGCCGCAACACGGTGGTCTCGGTGCGCTCTACGTGATGCTGAAAAAGAGCGATCAGCAACGTCTTGCCAACTGGGAGCAGCATCAGAAGCGGCGGTAAGCGTACAGGGTGTTGAAAAGCGTTATCGAGGTAGCCGAGGCGAGCGGATCGCCGCCCGGACAAAAAACAGGTGAAAAAGCAGAGTTTAGTGGGCTAAATGAGCATTTTGAGCCTGTTTTTAACGAAACATTCGGCAACGCAGATAGATTTTCAACAGCCTGCTAAGCGCAGATGGTCGAGCGAAATTCACTGTCCACATCCTATACTTCATAACCGGGTTCGATGATGTCGCCGGAGCGGGGTTATGACCGAAGCGATCGAAGAGATATTGCAGTTCTGGTTCGGGCCATTGCATGAGGGCTTTGCCGCCGAGTCTAAACAGGCACTCTGGTGGAGTGGGCGCGAAGAACATGATCTGCAACTCCAGGAATTGTTCGGATGTCGCGTCCGGCAGGCATCGCGCGGAGAGCTCGCGGATTGGAGCGGCAATCCCCGCGGCCGTCTGGCGCTCATTCTGCTGCTGGATCAGTTCACCCGCAGCATTTACCGTGGAACTGCTGACGCCTTTGTTGGGGACGCACGCGCCCTGAGTCTGTGCCGTCAGGGAATAGAGCTCGGCCATGACCGGGGACTCGAATTCTCGGAGCGGCTGTTTTTCTACATGCCGCTGGAGCATGCCGAGTCCGTGGAAGCTCAGGATCTGCATATCGACATCCTCGAAGGGCTGCGACAGGAAGTGCCGCTGCAGCGCCGCGCCGTGATCGACAATGCCCTCAACTTCGCGCATCAGCATCGCGATCTTGTCGTGCGTTTTGGCCGTTTCCCGCACCGTAACGATGCGCTGCAGCGTGTCTCGACACCGGAAGAGTTGGCGTACCTCAACCAGTCCCACCGCCGCTGGGGGCAGTGAGGCCAGGTTTCTTAGAGTGAAGCCAGCTTGCTTAGATAGCCTGATTAATGCCCACCGGATTGCTCATGGCCGGTACCGGCCCGTTTTGGCCTGAGGAGCGGCGGCAAAAACGATACAATGGCGTCCATTAGCCAACTGCCCTGGACGACTTCATGCTGCCGGACCTGCTCGCCCCTGTCGTTGCCGCCAATCTGCGAGCCGGACGCCGTCAGCTGGTCTGGCTTCAGGGCGACGCGGAATGGGCTCGGCGGCAGGTCGCCGAGTGGCTGGGCCTTGCCGATATCGCCGGTTTGCTCTGGGTCGGCACCGACACGCCGCCGGGGATTGAGTGTCTGTCGCCTCCCGAGGTGCAGCGGCGCCTCGGTGGTGAATGCGGTGCTCTTGTATTCGATGCGTTCTGCGGCTTCAATCCCAATGCCTTCGGCCAGGCCGTCGGCACCTTGCGCGGTGGCGGTCTGGCGTTCCTGCTGACGCCTCCGGCGGTGCTCTGGCGCCAGTTCGACGATCCCGAGCATCGCACTATCGCGGTCCATCCCTACAGCGCTGCGGATGTCGGAAGGCGCTTTCTCGAACACCTCGTCGAGGTGCTGGAGGCCGATGATCGTGTCATCGTGCTAAAGCAGGGGCAGCCCCCGGCAATACCTCCGGCGCCCCGTGGGAGCGACGCCCCGTTGCGAACAGCCGCCGAAGCCGATGCGTTCGCCGCAGGGCGCGGTTCCTGCGAGCCCTCATCCGCAGGCCCAATAACGCGTTGCGAATTGCCTTCCCCGCCCTATCGTACCCGGGATCAGCGTCAGGCAGTCGAGGCAGTGCTGCAGGCGCTGGATGCCGCCGTGCCGCTGGTGCTTACCGCGGACCGTGGTCGGGGCAAAAGCGCCGCGCTGGGCATCGCGGCGGCGCGCTGGCTCGAACTTCGCGGTGGCCAAGTGCTGGTGACAGCGCCGGGCCGGGAGGCTGCGGTAGCCCTGTTCGAGCGCTTTCACGCCGAGCGATCGTCCGGTCACGACAGCCTCGAACACCCCGGCGTCTGTTTCCTGTCGCCGGAGCGCTTGCTTCACGGTGAGGGCGAGGGCGACCTGCTGCTCGTGGACGAGGCGGCGGCGATCCCGGCGCCGGTGCTGACAGCGTTGCTGGCGCGTTTTCCCCGTATCGTATTCGCAACCACGGTGCACGGCTATGAGGGAACGGGGCGTGGTTTCGCCGTGCGTTTTCGCCGCGAGCTGCAGCGCCGCGCTCCGCACTGGCGCGAGATCCGCATGGAGCAGCCGATTCGCTGGTGCCCTGACGATCCGCTCGAGGCGCTGTCGTTCCGGATGCTGATGCTGGACGCCGAACCCGCCCCGGCACAGGCATTTCAGGGCTTCGAGCCGCAGGAGCTGGAGGTGGCAAAGCTCGAGCGCGATCGCCTGCTGAGCCAGCCGCGCTTGTTGTCGGAGCTGTTCGGGTTACTGGTGCTGGCGCACTATCGCACCACGCCGGGCGACCTGAGAATTCTGCTCGACAGCCCGAATCTCGCGGTCTGGATCGCGACCTTCCGGGGACACCTGGCGGCCGCGATGCTGGTGGTGGAGGAGGGCGGGCTGCCGCAGACCCTTGCCGAGGGTATCTATCAGGGGCGACGGCGGCCTCCGGGACATCTGATTCCCCAGGCACTGATCGGCCAGGAAGGCCTTATGCAGGCTGCGGACCTGCATGCCCTCAGAGTCATGCGTATCGCCACTCACCCGGCGCTCGAACGCCGCGGTATTGCCAGTCGCCTGCTCCAGTCACTGGCGGAATGGGCAAGCCCGAGAGGTATCGACTATCTCGCTACCTGTTTCGGCGCCACAGCCGATTTGCTGAGCTTCTGGCAACGCAACGGCTATCTGCCGCTGAGGCTTGGTGCGGGGCTGGACCCGGTCGGCGGCACCTTCGCCGTGATGCTCGCGGCGCCGCTCAGTACCGCGGGCCGGGCACTGGTGCACGATGCCCGCAAACGCCTGCGCCAGCGCCTGCTGCATCAGTTGCCGGCGCAGTTCGCCGAACTGGATGCGAAACTGGTGGCTTCTCTGTTACCCTCTTTGGAATCACCGGTTCTGTCGGACGGGGAGCGCATGGAAGTCGAAGTGTTCGCCCGGCACAACAGAAATTTCGAAAGCTGTGAGCCGGCACTGTGGAAGCTGTGTGGCGCCGGTCCCGCATTCTGGCACCGGGCCGGTCTCGACGAAGCCCAGCAAGCGCTGCTGATCAAGGTGCTGTTGCAGCGATGCAGCTGGGAGCGGGTGGCCACCAGTGCGGGCGGAGGGCGACGAGCCCAGGTCCGCACGCTGAGGGCGATAGCCGCACGCCTGCTCGATAGCCTGGAACGGGAAGATGAAGCCTAGAATCGTACGCGCACTGTACTGGGGTGGCGGGATGGTGGCGTTGTCGCTCGGTGCCATCGGCGTGGTGCTGCCACTGTTGCCGACCACGCCATTCGTGATACTGGCCGCGTTCTGCTTCTCCCGCAGCTCGGAGCGGTTGCACCTATGGCTGCTCAACCAGCGCCTGTTCGGGCCGCTGATCCGTGACTGGGAAACCTATGGCGTGATTCCATTACGGATCAAATGTCTGTCGACCACGCTGATGCTGGCGCTGGTGAGTTATCCACTGCTGTTCCGGGAGTTCGACTGGCGCCTCAAAGGGCTGGCGGCGGCTTCGGTGCTGTTCGCGCTGGTCTATGTCTGGAGCCGTCCATCGGTGCGCGACGAGCGGCGCCGCAAAGGGCTGCCGACATCCGAAAGCCCCCGCTCTGGCGGTTGAATTTGTGGGAGCGGCGCCCCGCTGCGAACGGCGTTGCCAATCGGATACCGTTCGCGCGAGGGTGTAGCTCCTACGGGCCGCGCTCAGCAGCGCCCTACGCCAGGATCTCGACTTCCATCCCCACTTCCAGCACACCTTCGCCCAGCGGTACCAGGTTCTGGCCAAAATTGACCTGGCCGTCGGAATCGCGTCGGTAGCCGGAGAGGGTGCGCAGTGGCTCCTGGCGCGGATGGCGCTCGGCGGTTACCGGGTCAATGGTGGTCAGTACGCAACGGGAGCAGGGCTTGACCAGCGCCAGTTCCAGCGTGCCAATGCGTATCCGCGTCCAGCCGTCCTCGGCAAAGGGCTCGGTGCCGCTGATCACCATATTGGGCCGAAACTGACTCATCGTCACCGGTTCCGGCAGGCGAGCGTTGAGATCGGCCAGCGATGCCTCGGAGATGAGCAGCAGCGGATAGCCGTCGGCAAAGGCAACCGGTGACAGCGGCGCGCGGTCTGTCTGACGGCGTGAGCGCGGGCCGAAATAGCGCAACGAGCAGTCGATGCCGAGCAGCTCAGCGAACCACTGATCTGCGGCTTCGCAGCAGTGCTGGCCCTCGATCTCGTCGTCCCAGACACTGATGGTGAGGTACTGCAGCGGAAATTCATCGTAACGCAGACGCAGATCCGGGCGCCAGGGAGCGCTCAGTATCAGCCCGTCAGCAGTCGGCGTCCCACGGACCTGGAGCAGGCGCGGGTGCTTGCGGGCCGTCAGGAAACGGCCGTCACGGTCGGCCAGCACGAAGCGACGGTCGAATGCCAGGCCGGCCCGCTCGGTAAAAGCCCGGTCGAGCTGGATACCCGCCGTCGATTTGACCGGGTAGATATGAAGCGAACTGAGTCTTGGCATTGGCCTTCCCTGATGGGTTGTTTACTGATCCCGATGTTGTTTCGGCGGCGGCTGATCGCGTTGCATCGCGGATTAGCCGGGCGCTTGCGCGATCAGCATCAGGCCGTCGATCATCTCGTCATGCTCCTGGCGCAGTTCGAAACGCTCCAGTAGCCGCAGTTGCAGTTTATGGCCGGCGACCAGGTGCTTCAGGTATCCGCCGCTGTGGCGAAAGCGCCCGCTTGGCTGCAGCTGTGGCTGGTCTTCGCTGCCGGCCTCGACTGTCACTGCAATCAGGCCACCGGGCGCGAGGCAGCGGAGGGCGGCTTCGAACAGCGGTTCGAGGTCGCCGAGGTAGATCAGCATATCCGCACTGGCGATCAGTTGATAGCCGCTTGCTGGCAGTTGTGCCATCTGCGAAACCGCATCACCGTGAAGCAGTCCACGATAGCAGTGTTTGGCCCGGGCCTCGTCCAGCATCCGCGAGGACAGGTCGATGCCGTCGATCGCCAGCGTCGGGAAGCTGCGGGTCAGCGCCTGGCCCAGCAGGCCACTGCCGCAGCCGAGGTCCAGCGCGGCATCGAGGCGGTCTGTGGCAATGGCGCCGAGGGCCTGGGCCATCATCTCCGGTGCGCAATAACCCAGGCACCCGACAAGGCGCTGCTCGAATTCGCCGGCGTGGCGGTCGTACAGGGCCTCGACGTATTGCCTGGGTGCCTGTCGGAGCGATTCGCCGGCAAGAGACGCCAGCAGGTGCCGGGCCACAGAATTGCCGGGTTCGAGCTGCAGTACGCGCCTGTAAAGCGGCGTGGCGCGTTCAGCATAACCGGCTTCGGCAACATAGTCGGCCAGGCCCATTAAGCTGTCGGCGTCCGGTACCTGGTCGGCCATCGCCAGCGCTTTGGATTCGTCCCCCTGCAGCAGTAACACCAGGACGTACTCGCAGAGCCAGTCGAAGTCCTGTTCGGCGCTGGATTCGAGCGTTTGCCGGGCGTTCTCGAACCGACCCAGATGCCGGTTGGCAACGGCCAGACCGGTGCCGGCCTCGGGCAGGCCGGGCGCCAGCGCCAGTGCCTGCTCGAACGATCGTGCCATTTGCTGCCAGTCGCGGCGGGCCTCGCAGATATTGCCGTGATTGATCCAGTAAGCGGCCTCGGCGGGTGCATATTCGACGGCACGCTGGATCGCATCCGCGGCGGCTTCGAGTTTGCCCTGGTGCTGCAGACTCAGCGCCAGGTTGCTGTTGGCCTGGGCCCGCTGTGCCCGCGGCGCCTGGCAACTGCAGGCACGCTGGAGCTCGCGTTCGGCCTCCTCGAGCCGGCCCAGCCTGAGCAGTGCCACGCCGTAGAAGTGGCGCGGGGCGAATGCCCCGGGGGACTTTTGCAAAATCGGCTGACAGAGACTGATGACATCGTTGTAGCGCCCCTGCTGCAGCAGGAGCAGGGCGCGTTGCAGGTATTTTTTCGGGTCTGGCATCGTTAACGCGGCGTTGGTTCGTGAAACCCCGGTACTATACTGCAGCCTGAGATTGAGACCCAAGTATGAGCTGTCGGGGTCCGTTTTATCCGATTAAACCCGAAGGAGATGACGCGAATGAGACTCAGACAGTTGGTATTTGCCTTTCTGGCAATGATGCTGGTCGTGACGGTGCAGGCGGCTTCGCGCACAGAGATCGACGCCAAGTCGGATGAGGCGTTGCAGCGGCTTTATCAGCAATCACAGGCCGCCCGGGAACTGGCGCTGCAGGCCAGGGCTGTGCTGGTGTTTCCCGAAGTCTATAAGGCCGGCGTGGGTATCGGCGGCGAGTATGGCGAGGGGGCCTTACGTATCGGCGGCCAGACCGTCGACTACTACAGTACTGCGGCCGCGTCGATCGGGCTACAGCTTGGCGCGCAGATCAAGAGCCAGGTCATCCTCTTCATGACCCAGGATGCGCTCGACAGGTTTCGTACCAGCAAGGGCTGGGAGGCCGGTGTGGATGGCAGTGTCGCCATCGCCACTATCGGTACCGGCGGTACTATCGATACCAATACCCTGCAGCAGCCGATCATTGGCTTTATCTTCTCCAACAAGGGATTGATGGTGAACCTGACGCTGGAGGGTTCCAAATTCACACGGATAGACAAGTGATAATGAGACGGATGACAGGCCCCGGAGGAGGGCTTCTGCTGTCACTGATACTGGCAGCAGGTCCGGTCGCGGCCGAGAAACCGGACAAGGGGCTGCCGGATAAGGCAAACAAGGCGGCCCACGGTGCTCCGGGCAAGCAGGACTGGCCGGATCATCGCCCCGACAAGGCATTAGACGGAAAATCGGAGGATGTCACGATCGGGCTGTTGCCGGCACTGCCCAAACGTGATCGGGATATGATCCGGGACTACATTCGCATCGAAGGCGTGCCCGGGTACGATCGTTATCCCGGACAGTCGGGTAAACAGAAGGATCTGCCGCCCGGTTTGCAGAAAAAGGTGGAGCGCGGCGGCAGTTTGCCGCCGGGGTGGCGGGACAAGGTCATCCGGGGAGAGGTGCTGCCGGGCGACCTGAGGCGTTACGCCTATCCGTTGCCGGCAAGTTTCTACGACCGGATGGGCTATGATCGTGCCGGTGTCGAGATGCTGGTGCTGGGGGACAGAGTGGTGCGCCTTGCCGAAGGCCGCGGAACGGTGCTGGATGTGATCGATATCGCCGATATAATGTTGCGCTGAGGCGGCTTCGCCGCGAGTCCGTGCAGGGTGCCTACGGGCGCCCTGCGGTCGTTCACATCATCCATTGGCTAGGTTCATGACACCCGCGATCAATGCGGCCAGCAAGGCCAAGGTCTGGTATCAGACTCACGAGTACTACCATGATCCCGCTGCCGCGTCGTACGGCCAGGAGGCGGCTGACGCGCTTGGTCAGGACCCCGGGCGGGTTTTCAAGACACTGCTGGTTGCGCTCAATGGCGACGCGCGTCGACTCGGTGTGGCGATCGTGCCGGTCGTTGGCCAGCTGGACCTGAAGGCTGCGGCGACCGCTTTTGGCGTGAAGAAGGTCACCATGGCCGATCCGGCCGATGCTGAGCGGGCGACCGGCTATATCGTCGGCGGCATCAGCCCGCTGGGGCAGAAGAAACGTCTGCCGATGGTGCTGGACTCAAGCGCCGAGCAGTTTCCGACGCTGTTCATGAGCGCCGGCCGTCGCGGGCTCGAGATCGAGATGGCGGCTGCTGACCTGATGCGACTGACCGGCGCCAGGCTGGCGCCGGTCGGGCGTACGTAGGGTGGAATGAGCGCAATTCCACCCAGGAAACAGCGGCAAGATATCAACCGGTACGGCGCACGCGCTGGCTGCTGGTCCCCTTCACCGCGGCCGTGGCTGCGCTTTCCGTCGGTTTGAAGTCAGCCGCTTCCAGTCCGTGGCGGTTGAGCAGCTTGTAGAAATCGGTGCGGTTGCGCTGGGCGATGCGGGCGGCGTGGGTAACGTTGCCCTCGGTGATGCGCAGCACCTTGATCAGGTAGCGTTTCTCGAAATCCGCCCGCGCCTCGTTGAATGAGGGCACGACCCTTTCCTGATTCGCCAGTGCCTGGGCCACCAGCCCTTCGGGCACGATCGGGCTGTTGCTCAGTGCCACCACCTGTTCGATGACGTTTTCCAGCTGCCGCACGTTGCCGGGCCAGGCTGCCTGGGCCAGCAGGTGGATGGCGCCCGGCGAAATGCCCCGCACCCGCGGATTGTGGCGGTCCGCGGCTTTGCTGAGGAAATGACGTGTCAGCAGCGGGATGTCTTCGGGACGGTCGCGCAGCGGCGGCAGGTCGAGGTTGACCACATTGAGGCGATAATACAGGTCCTCGCGGAACTCATGGGTCTCGATCGCCTTTTCGAGATCGCGGTGGGTCGCGGAGATCACGCGGACGTCGATCGGAATGCTCTCGGTCGAGCCGACCGGGCGGAT
The DNA here is from genome assembly GCA_013373085.1 of Oceanospirillaceae bacterium. Lineage (GTDB taxonomy): Bacteria > Pseudomonadota > Gammaproteobacteria > Pseudomonadales > Balneatricaceae > Marinobacterium_A. The sequence goes on from JABXIM010000198.1 coordinate 25,770, forward strand.
CACGCGCTCCTGCAGCGCGCGTAGCAGCTTCACCTGCAACGACTGCGGCATGTCTCCGATTTCATCGAGGAAGAGGGTGCCGCCGTGCGCTGCCTGGAACAGGCCCCGGTGCTGGGTGATGGCGCCGGTGAAGGCGCCCTTGGTGTGACCGAACAGTTCCGACTCCAGCAGCTGCTCCGGCAGGGCGCCGCAGTTGATCGCGACGAAGGCCTTGGAGGCGCGCCGGCTGGCCTTGTGGATCGCCTTGGCGAAACACTCCTTGCCGCTACCGCTGGGGCCGGTGATCAGCAGGCTGACGTCGGATTCTGCGACGCGCTGTGCCTGCTGCAGCAATGACTCGATGGCGGGGCTGGCGCCGATGATGCCGGCGCGCCACTCCTGGTCCTGGTGGCGGGCGCTGGCGTTCAGTGCCGCGCGGACCGTCTCGAGCAGCTGGTCGCGGTCGATCGGCTTGGTAAGGAAGGCATAAACGCCGCGCTGGGTTGCGGATACGGCCTCGGGAATCGAGCCGTGGGCGGTCATGATGATGACCGGCAGCTCGGGTCGCTGCTGCTGAATCTGTTCGAACAGCGCCATGCCATCCATCTGGTCCATGCGCAGGTCGGTGATGACCAGATCGACCGTTTCGACGGACAGGACCTGCAGAGCCTCCTGGCCGCTTTCGGCGCAACTTACCCGATAGTCCTGGGCCTGCAGGCGCATTTTAAGCAGCTTGAGCAGGGCGCTATCGTCATCGACCAGTAAGAGGTGTGGGGTAGTGTTCATCGTCACAAATCCTTGCGCTGGCGGGTGATCTGCTGTTCCAGATCGGTCAGCGCTTCAATCTTGCGTTTCAGTTCGGAAATTTCATCTTCGCGGGCTTTCAGTTCGGTCCGGCTCGACAGCTCCCGCTGTACCTGGCTCAAATGCAGAAACAGATAACGGTCGGCGATGCAGCGGTCGTCCGGATACAGCGGCAGGCTGCGCAGCAGCTCGGCGCCGCGGGTGGCGTCCGCCTCCGAGGAAACGGGGCTGGTCAGCAGCAGGCCTTCGAGAGCCTTGTCGTGGCTCTGGCGGGCCTCCATCAGCTGACGGGTGCGCTGCTCGTCGGAGTCGGCCAGCAAATAGCGGTGTTCGAGTCGCAGCAGGTGCGCGAGACTGTCACCGCTTACGTAACAGGCCGGTCCTTCGCTGACGGTCGAGTCCGTCGTCTCCGGCGCGGTCAGCGACAGCTTTGTTCCGCACCCGAGCAGGCCGCTTACCAGCGACAGCAGCAGCAGGGAGCGCCCGGCGGAACGGGCCTTGGGTTTGCAGGCTCGACATCCCGTCTGGGCCTGCAGTGTAAAATGGCGGGCACCATGGCTCGCTTGGGTACAACTTTTTGAAAGCAGCTTTCTGGACATCTCAGTCACTCACTGCGGGGAGGAGAATTCTGAACACCACCCGGTGTTCGCTGTTCCGGACGAGCGTGAGCTCGGCGCCGAGGGCGTTGGCCGCATCCTTGGCGACGCTCAAGCCGATCCCGGAGCCCTTCAACGGGCCGCGACGACGGTTCTGGCCCTGATAGAAGGGGCGAAATATATGTTCGATTTCATTCTCCGGAATGGTTGGGCCGGTATTGCCAATATCGATCATCATCCGGTCGTTTTGGACTTGATAACGGATACAGAGTTCTCCCTCCTCATCTCCGTAGTAGATTGCATTGGAGATCAGGTTGCTGAGAATGCGGTGCAGCATTGGGCGGTCGGTCGGCCAGTGCGCATCCTTCGCAGGGCGATCGAGATGAATGCGTTTCTGTTCGAGCAGCAGTCTGTGGGGTTGCAGCGCCGCATCCAGGCAGCTGTCGAGGCTGGTGTTGCGGATGTTCAGGGTATTGGGCTGCTGCAGGCGGTTGTAGTCCAGCAGCTGCTCGATCAGTGTCTGCAGCTCGAAACTGTTGCGCTGAATGAGCTCGACGATTTCGCGCTGGTTGTCCGACAGCGGGCCGGCAACTTCCTCGGCCATCAGGTCCGAGCCTTCGCGCAGCGTGGTCAGAGGTGTCTTCAGCTCATGTGAAATATGGCGCAGGAAGCGATGCTTTTCCTCTTCCAGCTCGCGCAGGTGGTTCGTCAGCCAGTCCAGCTGTTCGTTGAGATCGACCAGCTCACGTGGCCCGCGCAGCTGTCCCGCGGTACGGGTATGGCCGTGCCCCAGTGCACGAATACGTTCGATCAGGACGCTGACCGGTTGGCTGATACGAACGCTGAAAAACAGCATCATCAGCGCCGACAGGGCGATCAGGATTGCTGCCAGCAGCCAGAGCGCCTGCTGGGTGTTGCGCGCCTGCAGATCCAGCTCGGCCAGGCGCTGTTCCAGCTGGCGGTTGCTCTGGGTGATGAGCTCATCGGTGAGCAGTACCAGCTGTTCGAGTAACGGTGCGCCGACCTCGGTGTCCTGGGCGGCCTCGATCTGGCCGAGGGTTTCGTGCAGGGATGGGATGACAGGATTGCCGTCCAAGGCAAAACTCTGGATGTCGAGCAGGTTGCGGTAGTCGCCCAGCTGTTGTTTGAGTCGTTCGCGGATTTCGTCCCGCTTCAGAATGGCGTACTGGCGCGCCGAGCGCAGGATATCTTCGGCGAGAATGTCGAGCTGCAGATTCCGGCGACTGATATCCAGAGACAGTCGGGCCTCGTCACGCCCCTGGCGCGCTTGAGAGACCAGTTCGTTGCTGGCCTGAACAAGTAGTATGCCCAAGGGCGTAACCACGAGCAGAAATGCCAGCAGTACGAGCTGACGAAGCGAACCTGCTCGCCAGCGATGGGGCCGGGTCATATGGGGTGGCTGTAGCTCGATGACGGTATTCAATTGTCCATTTTAGTCCGACTGTCGTTAAGCGGCGACATCCAGCTGTCGCGTCTACCCGCATTTGCGCCAGGGTCAGGCGCGGAAGCGTCTTAGCTCTTCTGGGCTCAGGAAGCCATCGAGATCCAGGTCCATGCGATAGAACGCGCTTTTCAGGCGCTCGTCCTGCTTGGCTTCCAGAAAGCTGAGCCGACCATCGGCATTGCGGTCGAGGTCGTTGAAGGCTGGGTGTGCGTGGCTGGGTAGCGGTTTGACGTGCGTGTCTTGCGCAGCCGGCTGTGCGATGGCGATCGCAGAGGCGAGGGTGGCGCTGCCGAGCACGGCGGCAACTGATTTCATAGGGCGCTCCTTGTCAGTACTACACAACCGTTTGGATAATACAATTTTCACGCCATGCATAAAAAAGTATTTGTAAAACAATAGCTTGAAGTATTTGGCTATTTGCGGTGCTTCATCTTTTAGCCCTGTGTCGAGACGATAGGCAAGATGATGTGTCTCTATATGGATACAATAGCGTATATGATGGTATTGATTCTATAAAAATCAAATACTTATGGTGTTGTGTTTTGGCGACATTAGGGGCGAGCGGCGGTCGCCTGCTCTTATCGGGGGCATCTTGTGCTGCCTATGCCGCTCTATCCTTTTTTGCCGGTTTCGGTCATCAGTTCCCGGGGCGCGTTGTCGCGGCTGGCCGTTGAAGGCTCGCTTGCGTCGTCAGGGGCGCTGGAAATCCTGCGCGATGTTGGCTTGGTGGCTGCGGAGTCTGAGGGTTCCGAGCTGTCGTCCGACTGAATTTCATGGGGGGCAAGTGTAAGCGGCTGGGCCGGGCTGGGTTTCAAGGCCTGGTTGGCGGTTGCCAGCGCGGCGGCTGCAACCAGGGTCGCAAAGCCGAGCAAAACGGATGTTTTCATGGAGCACTCCTTGCGAGATCGATCGCTGCATTAGACTCCTGGTTTAATACAAGAACTGCGCCATTTTTTTAAAATTATATTTAAATCAATTATTTATTTGATTTTGTGCGGCGGCGCCGGGCGGCTGGGCGGAATTTCCATCCGTTTGCGCCTGGCCGGTGTCGCCAGGCGGGGACGTAGCGGCGAATGATGTAAAAAAGAGAGTTAAAACAGATCGTTAGCAATAGTCCACACAATGGTGGTGTGTGCGGTGCTGGAAGGGTTCTGTGATGGGTCGACGAAAGGCGGGTTAGCGCATTGTTGAAACATAGAAGAGCATGGGGGCTCTTGGCCGGGTGGCTGCTGTTTACCGAGCTGCCCGGCCGGTGCAGTGCCGCTTCAGAGGATGTGGAGTCTGGAAATCGTCGGCGCGGTTCGTGCGATGATAATCCCTCTGTCGATCGGGAGGCGGCTCAATCGAGTCGGAAACCGATCTTAACGACGACCTGGTAGTGGGCAATCTTGCCGTCTCGGATATGGCCGCGCATCTCGGTGACCTCGAACCAGTCAAGATGATCCAGAGATGCGGCTGCTTTTTCGACCGCTTTTTTCACTGCATCGTCATAGCCGGTGCTCGACGAGCCGGCAACTTCGATCAGTTTGTAGACATGGTCGGACATAAGGAATCTCTCCTGGGCGTTTTAGGTCCCTTAATTAATAGCAGGCGGTATCCGGTTCTTCGATGATCGGGTTGCACAATTCCCCGATTCCCTCGATCTCGACCCTGACCCGGTCGCCCGGTTTCATGTAGCCGCGGGGTTTCATGGCCACGCCGACGCCGGAACTGGTGCCGGTGGCGATGATGTCGCCGGGCTCCAGGGTGCAAACGGTCGACAGTGTCGCAACCAACTGATAGCAATCGAAAATCAGGTGGCGGGTGTTGGTGTGCTGCCTGAGTTCGTCATTAACCCAGGTCTTAAGCTCGAGGTTGTGCGGATCGAGCGCGTCGGCGGTCACGATCCAGGGGCCGAGGGGGCCGTGGGTATCGAAGGACTTGCCGAGGGTCCAGGTTGGCGCCTTGATCTGCCAGTCCCGCACCGAAACGTCGTTGGCGATGGTATAGCCGGCAATTACATCCGCCGCTTTGTCTGCAGGCACGTGACGGCAGCGGCGACCGATAATGATTGCCAGCTCGCCTTCATAGTCGAGCTTCTCCGACACGCGCGGCCGGTGGACCGGCATTCCGGGGCCCGTCACGCAGGTGGTCTGCTTGTTGAAGAAGGTGGGGAACTCGGGGCGCTCGAGGCCGGTTTCGGCGATATGATCCGCGTAGTTGAGGCCGACGGCGAGGTACTTCCCGGGTCGGGGGACCGGCGCGAGCAGGCGAACTGCGTCGAGCGGAATGCCCGCGACGCCTTCATCGGCCAGTTGCTGCAGCCGTTGCAGTGCGGGCCGCCCTGCGCTGAGCAGGCCTATCATATCCCCGGGCAGCGTCGGGTCGAGTGCGGTATCGATCACGCGGTTGTCGATGAGCGCGCCGGCACCAGTTCGGTTCTGGTATTCAAAGCTGATCAGTTTCATGGGGCTTTTCGGAGTTGGGGTTACTGTGAAGCGGGGCCTAGCCTGCCCTTCGGAATGTCGAGCGCCTGCCAGTCCCGGGTCTCGGTTATCATGCCGGTCGCGGTCTTCTGGATCGTTGCGAAGTTGGCTTGACCAAATTCAGCCGGTCTCGCCATTCATGTATCCTCTCTGATCGGGACTTGTACATAGGTTCCACAATAAAGTCAGAATTACACTTATAAGATGAGTGATTTGAACATTCAACGGGTTTTAGGTCTGGCGCTGCTGGTCGTACTGCCGGGCTGTGCGAATTTAAGTACCCCTGCGATACCGGACGACGGTATAGGGCTTCGGGGGATAGTGTCGCCCCGTGGAGACAGGTGGGCGCTTCAGCATTGCTATTCCCGCAAGCTGTCCCTGCTGAGTGATCCGCAACAGCTGCTGGCGCCTTTGTACGCAGACAGAGCGCCCTTGCCGGGGTTGCCGGTATACGCCGAGCTTGAAGTCTCCGATGACGATGAGGTGCGGCGAATGCTGTTGCTCGGTGGAGATGTGGCTGCCTGCCGGGCGGAGCTCGATGGCGTCGAGCTGCGCGCGGCGGGCGCCGATCCCGACTGGGAGGCGGACTTGCAGAAAGGCATCCTGGAGGTTCGGGATCAGTCTCGCCTGTTGCGGCTCAGGTTCAAGGTCGAGGAGGCGTCGTCGACAGGGCGATATGAGCGCCGCTGGCACGGTCGCATTACAGCACCGGGGATGCCTGAGCAGCGCGTCGAGCTTGGTGTGCGTGGAGGTGGCTGCGAGGATCTTAGCGGGATCTGGTACGGTCTTGAAGCGTTTATGACGCTGAATGACGACACTTATCGTGGCTGCGCGCGTTACGGCGATTGGACGAAGGAGGCGCTGGCCGGGCATTACCTGAGCGAGCTGGTGACCGACAAGGGAATGGTGCGCAGTGTCGAGCTGACGCTAACAAGCGACGGATTGGCGTCGTTGCGGGATGAGTATCAGGAGCGCGGTGTCACGGAACGAAGTGGGCGCTGGCGGCTGATGCCGAGTGGCAAACTTATGCTGCACCTGTTACAGCGTGATGGCCGTAATGAGCAGCACCTGCGCCTGTTTAGCCGACGCCTGGATGGCACCCTTGTTCTCGAGGGGGAGGGACCCGAGTTCGAGCCTTACGGTCTGCGCCTGGCGCCCGCTGATAACGTGGGCGAGGGCGTGGGAGCAGCCGTGGGAGCGTCCGTGGGAGCGGCGCCTCGCCGCGAATGACGCCGACGCCCTTTCAGGCCCTGGGCAACTCCGCGGGCGACACGACTGGGCTTGGGTAACGAGCCGGGTAAAGCAGGCGTCGCGATGGTGGAATTCGCTCCACCCATTATCACCCCAATCACCCCACCACTCACCGTTCACGACTTATTTCCGTAACCTTTAGACCTTAGAGTCCATACGGTATTTTGGCCCATAACTTGCTTCTGTTACTGCTTGATAATTAATTGATTTCCGTTATTGCTGAATTGCTGCGCCCACGGCTCGTTGAGGGTTAACCACTAGGAAAAACTCCTATGGTAACGGCGCGCAAAGTCTGGAATGATGGAGAGCTTTTTGCAGGCGCAGCATGTTTTCTGTACAGCGGTCGCCTGGCTGTTGAAAATCGGTTCCCGGGGTGTTGAGGATTACCCGACGAACAACCTTCGGGCGGTAGCGTGTCCGGAAGGATGTTGAGGTATCTGCCGCTACCGGTCGCCTTGTGAGCCCTCCGTGCAGGATAGTAGAATTTCTGCCGGTTGCAGTATCCCGGCACTGTCCGTAGGGTGCTGTGATCAATGTGAAGTAAACCGCTTCTGCGGCGGCACGGGACAGCGGTCTGCCGCAGGTCGGAGCAGGTCCAGGGTGGGCATGTCGGCAAGGGGCGGAGCAGCCCCGTTACCAGTATTGCGGGACCCGGCGCAAAGGCGGGTCCGAGAGGGCATAGATGTCCGAATTATCCATTACAGCGTTGGTTGGCAGCGGCGGTGACGTGCTGCAATGTGGTTACACCAGTCTCAGGGAACAGGCTCGCTCGCTCGAGCGTCTGGCGGCTTCCATCGATGAACGCTTCGTCAAGGCCGTGCGCCTGCTACTTGCATGCAAGGGGCAGATCATTGTTGCGGGACAGCATGACGCGGCGCAACGGCTGGCTTCAGGCCTTAACGACGCGGGTTGTGCAGTGCGCTCACTGTCGCCGGGAACCGCCTGCCGGAAAACGCTGATGGCGGCGAGGCCTGAAGACCTGGTGGTGCTGTTAGCCTCCGAGGACCTATGGTCCGCATGCATCGACAGTCCCGCCAGCAAGCTGGTGATCGGTTGTTCATCGGACCAGGGGGGCGATGCTGATGCTGCTCTTCACCTTCCGGTGGTGGTTGACGCCGCATCCTGCCCGTCACATCTTTTGCCAGCGGTTCAAGAGCTGGCGCTGCTGGCGCAGGTTGATGCACTGGCCTCAACTGTCATGACACAGCGGCAACGAGCACTCGGCGATGCCGCCCAGCTGATGGCGGAATAACAATTTTACATAAGGGACTTGTGTCACAGATGTATCAGATAAGTACCGGTCGCGCGAAAGCGGCCATTGGCATGCTGGCCGTCCTGGTTTTGGCCGGCTGCAGCAGTTCCCAGACAAGGGATGGCTACAGCGCATCCGCCCAGCCGCCGGTCGTATCCAAAGGCCAGGCCTTGTCTCAGGAGGTCTCTGAATTTCTGGCCACCGGCGCAGGCCAGTCCACACGCTATTTTGCCAGTACCTACTGGGGCGATAATGTCGAGCTGACCACCGACTCGATTTACTATGCCGCCAGCGGCCGGAACTGCCGCCAGGTAACCGTTAATACCATGACCGGCACCTCCGCCAGCCGCTGGCTCGCCTGCGACGCCGGTAACGGTCTGTGGGTGGCGGTACGTCCGCTGGCTTCGGGCGCTCGGTAACCAGAATCGTAGGATGGGTTAGCGGCGCAATGGTATTGATTCGATTGGCCGACACCAGGCTCGGGCGCCGCGTGACCGCCATGGATGGCGGAAATCCTTAAAACGCAGGAGCGGTTTTCAGGGAACCCATCATAGGCGCCGAAGGCGCCTTGATATCCGTCGGCAGCGGACGGCCTTCCTCCGTCGCTGGCCTATAGGGAAGTCCAAACATGAAGTTAGCGTTACGTTTTAAAACTCTCGGTGCGCCGCTGTTCGCCGCCGTTCTGGGCATGGCCTCGCCCATCGCGGGTGCAATCGGCATTGAAGCCACCATTCTGCAGCAAAGCCAGCAGGCCGAAGCCATTCCGGAACGCGCGCAGCTCGCCCCCGAAGCTCAGGAGCAGATGTCCACCAACTGGAGTAGCGGCAGCTATGGTGTACCGCAGATGCCGCCTGTCGATCCCGACGCCCTGCGTCCCTTCGGCGCGCATCTGTTCAGCGGCGGTTTCCGTGGGGTACGGGCCGATGGCCTGAACCCGGACTATCGCCTGGTGCCGGGAGACCAGATTACGCTACGCATATGGGGCGCGGTCGAGATCGAGCGCGTGCTGCCGGTCGATGCCCAGGGCAATATCTTCATTCCGGCCATCGGCCCGATTAAGGTACAGGGCCTCAGCAACGGCGAACTCAACAGCCGTGTGACCCAGGCGGTGCGTTCAGTCTACCCGGAGAACGTACAGGTCTACACCAACCTGCAGGGCGTGCAGCCGGTGGCGGTATTCGTGACCGGCTACGTACAGAACCCGGGCCGTTATGCCGGTACGCCGAGCGACTCGCTGCTGTACTTCCTCGACCAGGCTGGTGGCATCGACGATGCGCTTGGCAGCTACCGCCAGATCAGAGTGTTGCGCAACAACGAAGTCATCGCCACCGCCGACCTCTACGACTTCCTGCTCAACGGCGACCTGGCGCGGCCGCAGTTCCGCGACGGCGACACCATCGTCGTGTCCGAGCGCGGTCCGGCCGTCGCCGTCACCGGCGACGTCGAGCGCGACTATCTCTATGAGCTCTCGCAGGATACCCTCAGCGGCGGTTCGTTGCTGGATCTGGCGCGCCTGAAACCCGACGTGACCCACGTGCTGCTGCGCGGCAGCCGCAGCGACGGTCCGATCTCGCTGTACTACAACACCGACGAGTTCCGTGGTCAGCGGCTGCAGGACGGTGATGAAGTGCTGTTCAGCGCCGATATGCGCGACGAAACCATTGTGGTGCAGGTCGAAGGCAGCTACTACGGCCCGTCGCGCTACGCGTTGCCGAAGGACGCGCGCCTGCATGACCTGCTCGATAACATCGCCGTACCGCAGGCGCTTACCGACGTACACAGCATCTCGATGCGCCGCGAGAGCGTCGCCGAGCGCCAGCAGGCCTCGCTGGACGAAAGTCTGCGCCGTCTCGAAACCACCTATCTCGGCGCCTCCTCGGCGACGCCGCAGGAAGCCGAGATTCGCGTCCGCGAAGCCGAACTGATCGCCCAGTTCGTCGAGCGGGCCAAGGAAGTGGAGCCGAGCGGCCGCCTGGTAGTGGCGCACGAAGGCCGCGTAAGCGATATCCGCCTGCAGGACGGCGACGTCATCACGTTGCCGGAATACAGCGACTCGGTGCTGATCAGCGGCGAAGTCCTGGTGCCGCAGTCCGTGGTCTACACCCCGGGCGTCTCGGTCAGCGACTACATCGAAGGCGCCGGCGGCTACACCCAGCACGCTGACGACAACCATATCCTCGTGGTGCGTCAGAACGGCGAAGTCCGCAACGCCGACGACGTCGCGCTGCGTCCCGGCGACGAGATTCTCGTACTGCCGATGGTGCCGACCAAGAACCTGCAGCTGGCCACCAGCCTGTCGCAGATCATCTATCAGATTGCCATTGCCACCAAGGTCGCGATCGATCTCTGATGCAGTTGTCGCGGACTCGGGTCGCATAGGCCCGTGGTCCGCGTTTTATTTTTACGGAGTTTGATGTCTTGAAAACCCGTACTTCCTGGCAGGTTACGCGTTCAGTATGGCATGCCATGTTTATCCGCGAGGCGCTGGCCCGTACCATGGCTGACCGCATGGCCTGGTTCTGGATGCTGTTCGAACCGATCGCGATAATTGCGATCATGGTGCTTATGCGCACCGTCGTGATGGGTAAGGTTAAACACATCGATGGCGCTGATTTTATACCGTGGCTAGTTACAGGCCTCTTCGGCTTCCATCTTGTACGTGAGAACTTGATGCGACCGATTGGCGCAGTAGATGCTAATGCTGCGTTATTTGCCTATCGGCAGGTAAAGCCGGTCGACCCAGTATTTATACGTTGTTATCTAGAGGGGATGCTCAGGAGCTTCACTTTTCTGCTCTTTATCAGCGCCGGGATACTGCTGGAAATTGACCTTATACCCGATGAGCCATTGCATGCCCTGTTCTATTGGTTATCGCTTTGGATACTTGGTATGGGGGCAGGGTTGACAGCTTCCGCCATCGCGGGGCTGGTACCTGAGATGGGTAAAATCATCCGCCTGGCATCGCTGCCATTGCTTATCATATCCGGCGTAATATTCCCGCTGAACTTCATTCCGCACGCAGTGCTTGATTATCTGATGTGGAACCCGATCGTGCATGGGCTCGAACTGCTCAGAGGTGCTTTCTTTGCTTCCTACCGTCCCGTAACCGGCACCAGTGTTATCTACCTGTGGTACTGGATATTGAGCTTTACCGTGCTTGGCCTTGCGCTGCACCTCCGTTTTGAACAGAGACTCAAAAGAAGATGATACACCCGCTTATCAAACGCTTTCCTTATTGGTTTGTCTGCTTGCTGGCAATTGTTGTTGCCGGTATGTACCAACTGATCTGGGCCAGTGATCGTTATGTCTCCGAAACCAACGTGGTGCTTGAAAGCCCGCAGCTTTCAGCGCCGACACTGAACTTCCAGTCATTATTGAGCGGTGGCGGCAGCAACAGCGATATGCTGTTATTGCGTGATTATCTGCTCTCCGTCGATATGCTGAAGTACATTGATGCCCAGCTAGATTTCAGAAAGCATTTCTCAGCCCCTGAAATCGATTTTTTGTCGGCATTGTCTGATCAGGATGTACCGACCGAAGAGTTGCATAAGTACTACCTAAAACATGTCAACGTCGAACTGGATGACTACGCTGGGGTGTTGCGCATCAGGGTATCGGCCTTTACGCCCGAAATGGCCCATGCAATGGCAGCCCTGCTGCTGGAAAAAGGTGAGCAGCACATGAATCAGATGGGACAGCGGCTGGCGGAAGAGCAGGTACGCTTTCTTGAAACCCAGGTAGACCAACTTGCGATCAAGTTTGATCAGGCGCGCCAGGCGTTGATCGAATACCAGAACGAAAACGGTCTTATATCCCCAACCGGTACGGTTGAAAGCATCAATGCCGTGGTGGCCAGTCTGGAAGCGCAGCTTGCCAATCTCAGAGCAAAACGCACAGCTTTGCTGAGTTATCAAAGCCCACGTTCTGCCGATATCCGCCGGGTTGAAGCCGAAATCGACGCCCTCATTAATCAGATCAGCCAGGAGCGTGCCCGAACCGCACAACAGGCAGGCGGTGCTTTGAACGTGTTGTCATCGGAATATCAGTCACTTGAACTCAGTGCGCAGTTTGCCCAGCAAAGCTACTCCGGCGCCCTGGCGGCTTTGGAGAACACTCGCATAGAAGCGGCGCGTAAGCTCAAGCAGTTATCGGTGTTGCAAAACCCGACTGTGCCGGAATACCCGCTGGAGCCGCGACGGCTGTATAACCTGGTCGTCTTCACTATTATTGCCCTGTTTCTGGGCCTGATCGTGCAGATGCTGGTACTGATCGTTCGTGACCATCGCGACTGACTATTTTCGATACTATTAACCTGCCTTGCATATAGGTTCCCTACCTATTTACAGGCCGGGTTAATAGTAGCCTGCCCCTGAGGTATAAGTTGATACTGCACAGATGATAGAAATCCGTAACCTTTACAAGCGCTACCATAACCATCACGGCTCCGACTGGATACTGAAGGATATCAATCTCACTATCCCCAAGGGGGTGAGTGTGGGGCTGATCGGAGCCAACGGTGCGGGTAAATCTACCCTTCTACGACTAATTGCAGGAATGGACAGTCCAGATAAAGGTGAGGTCATTCGCCACTGTCGTGTTTCGTGGCCGATCGGTTTGGCCGGTGGTTTCCAGGGCAGCATGACCGGCCGGCAAAACGTCAAATTCGTAGCCCGGGCGCTGGGTGGTTCTGAAAGAGAAATGCAGCGGATCATTCGCTTTGTCGAAGACTTTGCCGAAATCGGTGATGCTTTTGATGAACCGATCAGGACCTATTCCTCCGGTATGCGTTCTCGCTTAGGGTTTGGTTTGTCATTTGCGTTTAATTTTGATGTGTATATCTCGGATGAAGCCACCGCTGTTGGTGACCGTGCATTCAAGGATAAGGCCAAGCAGCTGTTCCGAGATAAGGTAGGTCAGGCATCGTTAATAATGGTCTCGCATGGTGAGGGAATATTGCGAGACCTTTGTCAGGCAGGTATTTACTTGAAAGAGGGTAAAGCGCACTGGTACGACGATATAGGCGATGCCATCGTTGCTTACCATGCTGACAGCGATAAAGGTAAGGCGCGACAGATTTCCTCTAAATGGTCGGGTTTGGTAGTCCAAGACTCAACAGCGCTCAGCAAAGGTCAGCTCCAAGAGTTGCGAAAGGAACTACAGCAGGCTAGGGTTAAAATTAATGGCTTTCGGCTTTGTGTCGCGACAGCACGTGGCGAGCAATGGCCCAAGGAAGAAATAGATATTCTGTTAAAGCTACAGGCGCAGGCTAAATCACGTATGGATCAGTTGCTCAACGCTATTAACAATACGCCAAGCGGGGTCCGAACAGCGGCGAAACAGGCGGTTAATCAAGCACAAGGCAGCTTAAGCGCCATTGAGTCTGCTATTAGAGGCGCTGAGGCCTCTGAGTTAAATGAGTATGAAATGTCCGTGTTGCAGAAATTCGAGAAAGCTGCAGGAAAATGGAAGGCGAAAGCAGAGGCAGAGTTGGATAAAATTGACGGGTTTGATTGAAGTATATCATCAGTCGTTAACCTATTGATTAGGGAATCGGTCAAAATTTTTATTTTCATGAGCTTTTCAAAATCATTAATGAAATAATATTTTGGTTTTTGCTGTATTGCCTATGTGTAGAATGGTGTGTTTTTTAACTGGTTTTCTTATATATTGGGTTGGTAACTAGTTGAAGAATAATATAGCTTATTGTTTTGTCGATCCGATAAACTCTACTTTCTCTGGAATCACACGTTATACCCATGATGCTAGCAATATCTTGAGAGCTAAAGGTATTAATAATGTTATTCTCTCTAAAAATCGCGGGGAGAGTTTAAACGATTTTCGATTGCGAGTTTCAAAGTTCTCGGAAGGTTTTAGAAATAGTAGCTTTGTTTTGGAAGCTCCAGAAACTCTGGCATCTAGTATATACGTCTCAGCAGAGGTTAAAACACATATTAGGCTACACTTCTCTAAAGTTTTTGGCGCTTTTATTGAGGGTAAATATATTGATAGAAGGTTTCAAGAAGAAGAGCAAAGGGCCCTTAATAAAGCGAAGTTTGTTTCTAGTCCATCCGTTATCGGCGCTGAGTTAGCGAAGCGGTTTTATACGATAGATGAAGTTTCTATCTTTCAGAACCCGCTTAATGATGGAGCGTTAGGCCTAGAATTCGCAGGTAGGGATTTTGATGTTGGTTTTGTTGGGCGGTGGCAGGCCTTAAAAGGTGTTTTTTATGTAAAAAGAATTGTGGCTGAGCGTCCTGACTTAAGGTTTATTATTACTGCCGATGCCCATACAAGAAAAGTTTTGCGCTCATTCCCTAATGTTAGATTTGTAATGCCCGAAGAAAAAGCTCTTGTCTACCTCCGAAGTCGATGTGTGATTGTACCTAGTTACTTTGAAACTGCGTCTATGGTAGCAATTGAGGCGGTGCAGGCCGGAGCAAAAGTCGTAACCTGGAAGCATATTGGGGTTTGTGAATACTTAGATCAACCATACGTTTACAAAGCCAATCCATTCGACTGGAAATCATTACTTAGCTGCATTGATAGTGCTGCTTCTGATACAGGTTTTCCAGTTGATAGTGCTGTTAAAGTCATAGAAAGTTTTAATGAAGATTTTTTGAAAGGCTTGTCGGAAGTCATTAGTGGTAAAGTTTATAAGACAGATCTTTTAGATGAAAGCATTTTTGCTTCAAAGATAGAATTCGAATTTTTAAACGGTATTGTTATGAAGGAAAAAAAAGAGCTGTCAAGTTTTGAGCGTAAATTTAGAAAGCTAAGAAAGCATCCTATAATGTTTTTTAGGGATGCATATAAAAAGAAAAAAGGGCATGTTTATGTTCCATCAGTTCGTGCTGGAGCAGAAGCGCAGCCGTTGAAGAATGACTCGCGTAGAAATAAGGGGCGACGTCGTGCTAATATTTTTTGCGATATTACTGACTGGTCTACGCTCAGGCTTCATGATTATGGGCGAAAAGACAAAGAATTTAGGGCTGTTTTTCTGTTTGATAAAGAGCAATATAAAAGCTTTTTATATAAGGAATTGTTGGAGAAAATATACGCTCATGAAGATTTTATGCCGCTCAGAAGGAGCTTTTCTGGTCGTGGTTACTTGAATTTTGAGAGTTTTCCATCGTGTATGCCAGTCGCTCGAGTTGTGGATCGTGTATCTTTTAATGAACGATGCAAGATCACTAACATCAGTGTGCTTTTTTTATTCGACTGCTACGATGAAAAGATTTTTGAATTTTTTAGAAGTGCCTCCCCTTTTGTCAAGCTCGTCGCAGTTTACACTGAAGAGAAAAGTAAATGGCCTTCTTCCTTTGATTCGATAGACTGTTTGATAGTACCAGAGTCATTTTCTTTTGATTCTAAAGTACCAAAATTATATTTATATTCGAGTTTATCCTATATGGATTTGATAATCCGTAAGGTAATGCAAGAATATATACCCAGAAGCCCAAATTATCTACTGCCTTTGTATGGGAAAAAAAGATACTTCCCTGAAATAGAAAGCTTTGATAGAAAACGTTGGGCTGGTGTCTTAATTGTAAAAAAATCTGATGTCTCAAGGAAACTTGTTCAGTCATCATTTAATGGATTTGTGGCGCTCCTCACTAATGCTGTAGTAGAGCTTTATGTAAGAGAAGATGTATATTTGGCTTATAAGTCGGTATGTGATGATATTTATATTGACGGAAATCTTGCTTTTTTCTTGCAAAGAAGTTTAAAAGACGGATATATGTATGATGTCAAGGAAGTATAGTGTAGTTCATATTTCGCAGACGCCTTTAGTTGGAGCTCCAGGAAAAATTGCTAAAGCGCTTCAGTTGTCTGGAATAAGATCATCGTGCTTTTGCGTTAATGACTACCCTAATAAAGGTCCACTGTATAAGAATTTTATAGACAATACCCTGCCCCTGAGTGCATTCGATAAACAGTTGTGGGATTTTTTTGACTATGAAATAGCTAAGGCAGATATACTGCATATTCATAATGACATAGATCTTATGATATTGAATAGAATTCTGCCATTGTGTGAATCTAAAAAAATTGTTTATCAAGTTCACAGTCCCTTGAGGGAAGGCCCGCTTTTTGTTGATAGAACTGATGCTCTAGAAGTAGATTTCGCTAAAAAACTTGTAGTCGCTCAGTATCAACCAAGACACTATCCAGATTATGAATGCGTTCCTAATATTGTGCTTGATATGCCTAGTTATATTCCCAGGAGAGAGCAGGATATTCTCAAGGTCGTTTTCTCTCCAACGCATAGTAGGCATGGCCGCTGGAATGCAAAGAACTCGCCTAATCTTGAAAAAACACTTACTACTTTGAGTGATAATGGAAAGATTAGTTTGTTTATGCCAGAAAAGCCTGTGTCGCCAAAGGAGTTGATGCTGGTTCGAAAATATTCAGATGTTACGATAGACGAAATAGCCACAGGTGCCTACCATCAAATAAGCTTGGAGGGTTTGTGCGCTGGAAATGTAGTAATCAACAGGTCAGATTATTTCTCAAAACGCATGCTTTCGCTGGTTGCAGATACAATAAGTCCTCCTCCTTTTGTGTATGCCGATGATGGCAATATTTTTGATGTAATATGTGAGTTGGCTGAAAATGTATCGTTAACTAACGATATTAAGCGAAAGTCATATGAGTTTTTCATGGATAATTTAAGGCCGGAACTCTTAGTGAAAAGGTATGTGAGTATTTATGATGAGGTATATGAAGCGAATTAGAAGTTTGCGAGATAAAAATTTAGGTAGTCGGGCTTTTATTTTAGCGAACGGCCCGTCCGTGACAGCTTTTGATTTAGGTAAGTGTAAAAGTGATGTCGTCATCGGAATGAACGCTTCATCTTTATTGCAGGAAAGTAACAATTTTGTAATGGACTATTATTGTGTTTCTGATAGGCGCTTTTTAACACATCCTGAAAAAAAGAAGTATGCTTTTGACTTTGTTGGGGAAAATACCACCTGCGTCTTTCGAGCTGATCTCTCTGACTTGGTATTAAGAGACAATACTTACTTTACGAAAGCTTTGGCAAGAGACGGGTTTTCCTTTTCTTTAGATCATGGTTTTTACTATGGTTGCTCTACTACCATACTGGCAATACAGCTTGCGTACTACATTGGGTGTAAAGAAATTTATCTTTTGGGCGTTGATTTGCAATATAAAAAAGAGGCACCTAGGTTCTATAAAGAGTCAACACCTCAAATAGAAGACTCATTTATGAGTGTGCAGATTCATAATCTACTCATTGCGAAAAAGGCGCTTGCGACCAAGGGGAGATCTATTTTTACATGTAGTGAAGATTCTCTTGTTCGTCCTTACCTTGAATACCGAGAATTTAATTTGCTTTTCTAAATTTATTTAGTGCTTTGATTTTTTATTTGAAATTTAAAAGAGATGTATAAATGTTAGTGTCAGATAAACATGAATTCGTGATGCTTCTTGTTCCAAAAACAGGTACTAGATCATTGATTAAGATGTTGTCGGGCGAAAAGTATTTCGCTGAAAATATCGGTGATCATAAACATAAAATACCAAATAAATATCAAGGTTATTACACTTTTACAGTTGTAAGAAACCCCTACCAGAGGATGGTCTCACTTTATCTTTCGTGCTGCGTAGCTAGTGGGGATATGAAAGGATTTGTAAAAGATTTTGAGCCGGTTTATGGCGGTAATAGCTTTGAGTATTTTCTGCAGTGGCTGGTTGATAATAGGGATAAATTCTGGGCTATAAATCAGTCAAAATACATAATTCTGAAGTCGCAAGCTGCTTTTATTCTAGGAAATAAAATAGATTGTGTAATTCCATTCGAGAGTCTCTCGGAGGATCTTTATAAACTTCCGTTTATAGATGAGGACGAGAAATTACTGCACGTTAACAGGACTGCATCAAAAACTGACTTAAATCTTGGAAGCCACGAAGACTATCTTAGTGATAAGGCTATTCTTCTAATAAATGATTATTGCGATAAAGAATTTGAGCTTGGTGGCTATAAAAAAATAGAATAGGCTTGTGAGTTTTTATGTGCGGAATTTTCTACCTAAAGGCTAGGGGTAGACTGATAGGTTAATTTTGGTTAAGGCTATTCGGGAGGTGCATTTTATGCGCTTTTTGGACGGCTCTAAACTGAATTTTATTGCTAATAAATTGAGTAAATATATTAGGTATAGTGCTTTTTTAAATAGTTAAGTGGGTTTTCTAACATAATAGGTATGTGTTTTAATCTTATGGGTTAGGCTAAACTTTATAAGTACATTGTATATAGCGTCTTGATGCTATTAGAGTGTATGTGAAAGGTTTTTGCTTCCCTATCAATGCATTGATATGCTTTCTAGACTATTTGAGGATATTCCTACATCCAGCATATTCGCATTGTCGAGCAAAAGAATTCTATCTCTTAGATATACGGCATTGCTTTTATGATATGTCTAACATAAAAGGTATTTATGATCCTTAATACTGAAAATATTGTCAGCTTGATTTCGGATACTATAAAAACTATGGATGATTTTCCAAGGTACGATGGTGATTTTCCACGTTGGGAAGAGTCTTTTAGAAGAGTTGAGAGTCATATAAAATCCACGACTGATGGTTTTTTCGGCGAGGATAAAAAGGATCGATACGTCGCTAACTTTCCATTGCGTGAAAATATTCTTAAATTGATAGTTAAGGAAGCATATGGGCGAATGCCCTTTAATAAGGAATATGTGCTTAAGAGTTATCAGCGATTTCATGGTGGTAAGCCTTATCTTTTTTATCCTGCGAGAAATGCTAAAAAATTAATTATATTAGTGACTGGGTATGTTTCATATGTGTCTTATAATCGATTTAGTTGGTTCTTCGATGAGGCAGAGGTCTGGGACCGGGATATAGCATATTTATTCCTTTGCGATCCTAGTCGTCATTGGTATGTTGGAAAAGAAGGGAGTGACGACTTAGAGATATATTCTGAAATTATTTATAAAACCGTTGAGTCTTTAGAGATATCAAAGGAAGATGTTTATATAGTGGGTGCGTCGATGGGTGGATATGGAGCATTGGTTTTAGGGTGTAAAACTAGTTTGGGAGGAGTGATAAGTGTCCATCCTCAGTTATCATTTAAGAGCACCTTGCGGTATGGGCACAGGCTGTGGGCAAAGAAAATATCAGAATGTGGTGTGAACTTTATTGATATAGATGATCTTTTTGCTTCGAGTGATATAATTCCGCCTATTTATTTAGAGGTGAGCAGGAACTCGTCGGATGAATTTAATCTGGATAATGTTATCTATGAGTTGAATAAGAAGAATTGTGTTTATACTATTAGTAGGCATGCTTCGCTCGTTCACGAAACGGCTAGTCCTAGTAGAGCGAAAATTGAGGCGGTTATTAATTTTATGGAGTTGAGTAAAAAGCTTAATAGTGTTGATGATGTTGCTTAGAAATTGCCTTATATTTGTACTTGTATGAGACAGTATTAGGTGTTTTTTAGTATTTAGTATTTAGTATTTAGTATTTAGTATTTAGTATTTAGTATTTAGTATGAAGAATAGAGCTATTGCCTCTAAGGTATTGTACTTTGTTTTTGCTAAACGAAAGTGATTGATGGGTACGTTTCATAGCATCTATAATTGCTTTTGCATTACCTGAATTACTATAGGTACTTTGCCTGACCTTTCCCTCTAAAGTAACACCATGACCCCGATGAGTTCTCTCGCGAAGTGGTCGGTAAGTTCACGCTTCCTGAATAGTAAGTTACTGCAACTGTGTGGGGGAGGAAAATAGATAATCTGCAATAACGGAACAGAGTTTGTCAGTAAGGAGATGCTTTTCTTGAGTCGGGATGAAGGTGCTTGACTTGGGCTTATCCAGCCAGGAATACCGGCTCATAATGCGCTCTTCGAAAGTCTGAACGGAAAATTTCGCAACGAGTGCATCGCCACTGACTCAGAACGCTCGACGAGGCACGAGTGGAGGTTGATCTATGGAGAAACCACTGTATGTAACAAAGTGAAACTTCACAGTGCACTCGGGTTCGTTCCGCCCGAGCAATATTCGCAGTAAGTAGTATAATGAAATCTCATCAAGGCGATGGTACTACCCTAGGTAAAAAGTCGCGCCGCGCAGGCATTCATTCTTCAGCCTTTGGATTATTAAATGGAGATGCAGTTTTACTGCAAACGGCTATCTTGGCATGTTCGTAGGCTAAGCAGGTAGCACCAAGGGATAGGTGAAGGGAGTCTTGGAGCTCGAAGGTGTAGCGTATTGTGCCGAAATTACTGGCGGGAGTCTGCTATTGGCTTGTCGACCACGTCTGTCCTCTTTAGATTTTCATTTTTTTGACCTTTTTCCCGTGAAGTAATACCGATGATATCGGCATGATTTTCATTTACTCTACGGATGATACGATCTCGACATGAAGTAGCATTTGACCGAAAAATAGATTATCAATGCGTTCAACGTGCAGGAGTCAATTAAAAAGTTTTGGGTATTTGTCGTGACTTAAGCTTATTGGGCAAATTTTACAATTGGTTCTGCAGGTACGCTGGTTTGTAAGTTGAAATTATGAAAGCTTCGATGCCGAAGATAATAATCTAAAGAAGCACTTGGCTGAGAAACTTTCGGAGGTCGATGCGGATAAGGATACGCTTGTCAATAAGTGCTGAGGACTGTTCGACGAGTTGCTTCCCTCACTGAGGGCAACCGCCTGTGTGAGCAGTCTGCTTGCCACAAGGGGCGTGTCAGTAGGACGGCCCATATCTGGCCGAGCCTCGAGATGGCCCTCAGTTTCGTGCGAAGGTTAAATAGCTGGCAGTGGAACAATCTGCCTACAGGTATTTTTGCCCCACGGCTTGCTCAAGGCCGAAGGGTTGGTTCTGAACAGGAAGCGGGCGTATCGGGTCGACAGCGAAGAAGGGCTACAAGTTTGGGCTAAGAAGCGAAGAATACTTCAGCGAGCCCGGCAGCCAATAGAGGTCCCAACGCGTTTTAATGGGTGTTGGTCAGTGGACGTTTTGTATCGACCTAGCTCGAGCGGCAGGTGTTTTCGAGTCCTAAATGTTCTCGATGAGTGCTCTCGCGAAGTGTCTGGCATGTTAGCGATCTCGATCAGCGTTCGCTCGGCTGCGCGTTTCCAGGATCAGCTACAGGAACTACGGGCCTGGATCCGCGACGAGGATTTGAGGGCCAGCCTCCGCGCCAAGGTCGAGCATCCGATGCTAGATCATAAAATAGCTGTTTGTTTTCGTGAAAGCCAGTTGACGTGATCTGAAAAAAAGACGGCAAACTGACGATGCTGTTTGCTCTATCAAACCTCACTCGTCTGAATCACATGTTGTGGGGGAGCGATTAATCTATCGGTACTGGCGGTAAAGGCAGTTCGCAGATGGAAAAGCAGAAAGTGGCATTTAGCTTCAGTTCCAGTTGCGGCTTTTTTGAGTCACAGCGGAAGTAAGAGGTTAATCACATTCTTCTTATGTGTGGTTTTCAAGTTCCACTAATTAATATTTTTATATTGCATGAGTATTTTTATTATGAAGTTAAGAAAGGTGGTTGGTACGAACGATAATGAGATTTTGTCAAGTGGTATTCGTAGTATTTCGGAGCAAGCAAAAGCGCTGAATAGCCTCTCTGCTTCTTTAGATGCCGAGTTTGTCTATGCCGTAAAGCTTATTCTCGAGAATAGTGGACGGTTGATTATATCTGGCATGGGAAAGTCTGGTCACATTGGAAGAAAAATGGCCGCTAGCTTGGCATCAACCGGCACTAGAGCCTTTTTTGTACATCCTGGCGAAGCGTTTCATGGCGACTTGGGTATGATTGCGCCAGAAGATATCGTATTGCTGATATCGAATTCTGGTGAGACAGATGAGATTCTAAAGCTAATACCAACGCTCAAGAGCTTTGGTAATAAGATTATCGGTTTGCATGGAAATGCAGAATCAACACTCGCAAAGCATTCGGATGTCAATCTCATTGCTCGTGTAAAACGCGAGGTATGTCCCCATAACCTCGCTCCAACAACGTCGACGATTGCCGCAATGGCCCTAGGTGATGCCCTGACTGTTGCGCTAATGGAGCAGCGCGACTTTCAGCCACATGACTTTGCTCGTTTTCATCCGGGTGGGAGTTTGGGTCGGCGGCTGTTGACGTCGGTTAAAGATGTGATGAAATCCAACGGGCTCCCGGTGGTCACGCCCGATACATTGGTGCGCGACTGCCTTTTTGTTATGACCAAGAGTCGTACCGGACTTGCGATTGTCGTTGATCGTAATAAGATTGTCGGAACCCTTACTGATGGTGATCTTCGTAGAGCGCTACTTGTCGCTGATGACGCCATGATGCATCCAGTCAAGGATTACATGACTTCCAGTCCCGTAACGATCCACGAAAACGAAAAACTAGCCAGTGCCGAAGATTTACTTAAGCAGAATAAAATCAAGGCATTGTTGGTTGTAGATGATGAAGAGCAGCTTGTAGGTCTCGTTGAATATAATGTGTGATTGTTGTCAATGTGGCGATTTGACGTGTATTTGACGGATGTCTTGGGCAGTCTTTGTATATGATTGGCTATTTTTCTGCTGGTATAGATCGTATCAAGCACCTTTCTGCGTTTCTTGATGCACCGTGTAAAAAGGTAAGCGGCTATTACCCCGGCGGCTCGCTTCACGCTATTGCAGGTTGGGGTCTAAAACCCACTAGCTGGCGAGCGAGAAAGTATGCGGCTGCCCGTAGCTTGCCATATATTTCGTTGGAGGACGGCTTTTTGCGTTCTCTTGATCTTGGTGTTTCGGGCGCGGCGACGCACAGCCTTATCGTCGATCATAGTGGAATATATTACGATGCTACCCGTAAAAGCGATCTGGAATCATTAATTCTTGCGGGAAAGCAGACCAAGCAAGAGTTGCTACGAGCTACAGATTGCATGCATCGGTTGACCTACAGTCGATTATCGAAGTACAACCATGCTCCTGATGAGCCGTTTTGCCTAGATTCAGGCAAACGCGGTGCGGTGCTGGTCGTCGATCAGACCGTTGGGGATGCATCTGTTGAGTACGGATTGGCAGATGCTTCTTCGTTCGAGGGGATGCTGGTCGATGCGCTGGCCGATAATCCGGATAGCGAAGTGCTGGTCAAGGTCCACCCGGATGTAATTCGTGGAAGCAAACAAGGGTATCTGCTGGAAGCGGCCCGGCGTTATGGTTGTCGTGTGGTCGGAGAGGACCTTTCTCCCTGGTCTCTGCTGGATGCTGTGCAGAAAGTTTATGTCGTAACCAGCCAGATGGGGTTTGAAGGGCTCATAGCAGGTAAGGAAGTACATTGTTACGGTATGCCGTTCTACGCGGGTTGGGGGCTGACGCGGGACAGGCTACTTTGTCCGCGACGGGGAGAGAAACGTTCATTGGAGCAGTTGTTCGCCGCTGCTTACATCCAGTATTGCCGCTATATCAATCCTCTCACCGGTCAACGCTGTGAACTCGAAGAAACGATAGCGCTTATTGCGGATCAGAAACGCCATCTCGAGCGGTTTTCTGGAAAGTGGTTGGCCTGTGGCTTTTCCGGTTGGAAGAAGCGATTTCTCGGACAGTATTTTGGTTCCAAGAGCAAACTGAGATTTGCTCCTCTGGACAAAAGGGCGTTAGGGCGGATAAAGGTAGACGAGCAGGCTGTCTGCTGGTCCAGTAAAATCACCGAAGCGTTCATTAGCGCATGCGAGTTAAAGGGGGCGGCGCTCTGGAGAATGGAAGACGGCTTCGTCCGTTCGGTTGGGCTGGGGGCCGATCTTGTTCGACCCTTGTCGCTCGTGATCGACTCGCGCGGCATCTACTACGATGCGACGGTGCCGAGTGATCTGGAACATATTCTCAATCAGACGGAATTCTCTGATTTTCTGTTGCAACGTGCCCGGCAGGTACGTGAACGCTTGGTTAGTCTGAGATTATCAAAATATAATGTTGGCCGTTCCATATCTCTCGAGTTGCCTAGAGAGCGGAAGATCTTACTTGTGCCGGGTCAGGTTGAAACAGATGCCTCTATCGATAAAGGGTCGCCCCAGATTAAGACAAACGCCGAGCTGCTGGCTGCGGTGCGGCGGGAAAATCCCGAGGCTTTTATTATTTACAAACCGCACCCCGACGTTTTGGGCGGTGGGCGTTATGGTGAGCTGCCGAACAATACAAGTGCCTCGCTCTATGATCTGCAGGTAACCGATATGGCGATCACCGACCTGCTGGATCGGGTGGATGAAGTCCATACTATGAGTTCGCTGACTGGTTTCGAGGCTCTGCTTAGAGGAGTTGATGTTTTCACTTATGGCATGCCGTTTTACGCAGGTTGGGGCTTGACTAGGGATCGACTAGCTTGTGAGCGCCGCCGGCGCAAACTGACACTGGATGAGCTGGTGACCGGTGCTTTAATTCTTTATCCGGTTTATGTGGATCCGGCTAGCGGGCAAGTATGTAACATCGAGACCGCCATAGACCTTATTGCTCGGGGTAGGGAAAAAGTTGGTCGACCGCCCTTGAAAACTAGGTTCTATCGGATGTTTAGAAACCGATTTTTGAAGCGTTGAGGCGGCGTGGGATGGCTTCGAGCAGAGGGTTTCAGGGCTAAGATAGCAGCTTCGCATAGAGGCAATGGATTCTCTACGGGGCACTTTGGTAGCATCCCTGCCTGACCGAGCTTGTGGGTAGGGACATGCGCTGTACGACCGATTTCCTTCGGTGTCTGTATCAGGCTGTGCTGAGCGAGTGCTGGCAGCGGTCCGACCTGTGGGTGCCGGGCAATGACTGGAAAACGCTGGCGTTGATTGGCCGGATGGCTTAACGATATATTTTTATCGTGCCTTCGGGCCCCTGTCGACCTCTCTGCAACAAGCCTTTTCACGTTATGATAGGGACTATGAGTATAAAGACAGATAGTCCAGCGATCTCTGCTGAAAACGAAGCATTCGTCGAATCGCTTCGCATTCTTTGCACGGCACAAATCAAGCATTTACGTCTAGCCATCCTTTTTGGCTCATGTGGCAAAGGTACGGCGCGACCGGATAGTGATATCGATCTGGCCGTGCTGGCGAAAAAGCCCTTGTCGCTTGAAGAGCGCGAGTCGCTGATCGACGAAATTGCTGTACTTACAGGCAGGCCAGTGGACCTCGTTGATCTCTTTGATGTGGGTGAGCCATTGCTTAATCAGATTCTGTCAACCGGCAGGCGGGTTGCCGGTGAGAACACCGAATTCGCGAAATTGATGATGCGTAATGTCGTTGCCAATGCTGACTTCGTACCGTTGCAACAGCGGTTACTGAAAAAGAGACGGGATAGATGGATCAGGAGTTAACAGCTCAAAAGCTTGAATCATTGCGACGTTGTATTAATCGCCTTGAAACCCGCTGTCCCGCTTCAGCTGATGACCTGACGGCGGACTTGGATGCGCAGGATATTGTCGCTCTCAATTTAACCCGTGCTGTACAGGGCTCTTCCCCACTCGTAGTGGGTTAGGCTTCTGATCTTCAGCCAGTTCCTGCATCATGGCCCATTCGTTTGTCACCGATCACGGACAACTGAATGGACCAGCAGACTCTCTATGAACGGATTCTTGGCCTTTCGGCGCCCTGGCGCGTACTCAATGTCGATCTGGACGAACAGAGCGGAGAGGTCCGCGTTCATATCGACTGCGATGCAGCCGCTGTGCTTGCTTGCCCAGAGTGTGGCCGAGCAGCCCCTCGCTACGACAGTCGAACAAGGACATGGCGGCATCTGGATACCTGCCAGTTTCAAACCCTAGTTATCGCTGCCGTTCCTCGAATCCAGTGCGAACAACATGGCTGCCGGACGGTTCAAGTGCCGTGGGCAGAGGGTAACAGCCGTGACACCCAGCTTTTCGAAGTCCAAGTCATTCGTTGGTTGCAAGAGGCGTCTATTCGGGCTGTCAGCCGACAACTGAAGCTAAGCTGGAACGCCATCGATGGCATCATGGCGCGAGCTGTTAAACGAGGTTTGGACTCCTGCGACGAGTGTGGAATCCAACAACTCGCCGTAGATGAAACGTCATTTAGAAAGGGTCATGATTACGTCACCGTAGTCTCCAATGCACTGGGGCAGGTGCTGGCTGTCGAGGACGGAAAGTCATCCGAAAGCCTCTCCCGCTTTTATCAGAAACTATCAGAGCCTCAGAGAGATCAGATCCAGTCGGTCTCAATGGACATGAGCCCGGCCTTCCAAAAAGCGACTTTGCATCATGTGCCTTCGGCGCAAAAGAAAATTGCTTTCGACCACTTCCATATCGCGCAGGCGCTCACTGATGCACTGAACGCGACCCGCAAAGCAGAGTTACTGACCATCGATAGCCGTCTGCGGCTAGAGATTCACCGTAGCCGTTTTCACTGGCTAAGGAGCCGGCATTCACTGGCGGATCATCACCGACAGCAGCTCAACAGCCTCGCCACCGCGCTATCGGATACAGCCTTGGTCTGGTACTTCAAAGAGAAGGCGCGAGACATCTGGAAAGGTAATCGAGTGCGCGGTGCCAAAGCCGCGTGGGAGGAGTGGATCGGGTTAGCGAAAGCCTCCTTAATCCGCCCACTGATGGCCGTCGCGAGAACGATAGAAGATCACTTGTGGGGCATCCTCAACGCCATGCGGCTACAGGCATCAAATGCCTTAGCCGAGGCAATCAACAGCAAGATCAGGATGTTGAGAGTAAGAGCCTATGGCTATCGCAATAAGGATCGCTTCAAGCGTGCGATCCTGTTTCACTTCGGAGGGCTGCCGTTGGAGCCAACCCACTGCAACGGGTGAAGAGCCCTGTACAGATGAGTGTAGATATCGCTTTGCACTGGATTGCTGATCAGCCAGACCTCAGGACACCTGCAAGTATGGGGGAAAGTTTCGAGATTATGACAGGAGCCGGTGCTATCAGTGCAGAGCTGGCCAGCCGGTTGCGCAAAGCAGTTGGCTTCCGTAACTTGGCAGTTCATAACTACGAAGAGATCAACTGGGCGATCGTCTTTTCGATTTGCAAGCATAGGCTGGGTGATTTCCGGGATTTTGCTCGCCAGATCGCTTTATTGATGGATACGTCCAGTTGAAGGAGAATCAGTGCCGTTCGCTGCACTAAGGGCACCGTATTGGCGGAGACTAGCACGTAGCATCGGTGCCCAGTCTTTGAGTGAAGCGAGCTGGCACGTCGCAACACTATTCGCGGCGGGGCGCCGCTTCTCTAAAGCGGCACTCAATGTCAACCACCAAGCTGGTTTTTTCGTTGATTGGCTGCCACTGAGTTTCAGGCTTCT
>JABXIM010000058.1 GCA_013373085.1 Oceanospirillaceae bacterium
AGCAGACCGTCGAGGTCGGCATGAACTCATATGAGCACAAGTTGCCCGCCGATACCTCTGAAACTGAGCTTTTGGCGCTGATTGAACAGCTCAATCTTGATCCATCGGTGCATGGTATCCTTGTGCAGCTTCCCTTGCCGGATCACCTTGACGAAGCATTGGTGATCAATTCGATTGATCCGGCCAAGGATGTGGATGGGTTTCATATTTCCAATGCGGGCCTGCTTGCCACCGGGCAGCAGGCAATGGTGCCTTGCACTCCTTTAGGCTGCCTTATGATGCTTCGCGAGTATTGCGGCAACCTTTCAGGGCTGAATGCGGTGGTGATCGGACGTTCGAACATCGTCGGTAAACCCATGGCACAGCTGCTGCTGAGAGAGAGCTGCACAGTAACAGTGGCTCATTCGCGTACCAAGAATCTGCCGGATATCCTGAGTGGCGCGGATATTGTCGTCGCGGCTGTCGGGCAACCTCTAATCGTGCAGGGCGACTGGCTCAAACCGGGCGCAACCGTGATTGACGTGGGTATCAATCGCATTGAAAAGGCTGACGGTGCGACGCGCCTCGTCGGCGATGTCGATTACGATGCCGCAAAAGAGATTGCAGGTACGATCACGCCGGTACCCGGCGGCGTCGGTCCGATGACCATTGCTTGTTTGCTGGCTAATACTGTGACGGCATGCTGTCGCGCGCACTCACTTCGTGAACCGAAAGGCCTGACCATCTAATCGAGGCAAATGCGATATAAGCAGGCACTGTAAACCTCCTCTTTTATTGCCAGCGATAATTTTGAGTCTTTCCGCAACATTCTGTCGTGGCAGGATGATCCTGGCGACAAGCTTCCGAGTGACTCGTGAGATCGCTGCTGGTCATATTCGACCAGCCAGTGATCGGTGATCCCAGGTGCCTGCGAGAGACACTCGAAAAGGTAGTACAGCAGCAACAGCTACCGGATACCGAGGCCATGGGCCTGAAGCAGGTGATCGACCAGGGCAGGTCATTGAACCGGTTTCAGAGCTTTCTCGATAAGGTCTGGAATCGCGTCCTTCTTCAGGCTCCGATCAGCAGAACATCTGCTTCAGGCGCCTGTTCTTCTCTTCCAGTTCCTTGAGGCGCTTGACGCCCGAGGCTTTCATCCCGCCGTACTTCGGCTTCCGGTTGTAATAGGTTCCCTAGCCATGCTGCCGACAGGTCCGCCCTTCGGGGATTCCAGCGCGAACCGGACTCACTGTTGCAGCTGCTTGGCGGGCCGCCAGCATGCCTTCAAAGCCGCGCCTCGATTTCGGCTTGGGCTCAAAGCCCCGCAGGGCCGGCCCTGAAGCATACGTCTGTTTGGTAAGGACTAAGGCCATAGTGCCCTTCAGGGTAAAGTGACCTATGGGTATTCCCTGCGCACTGCGTCGGAATGCCGCACCACTGCAACCACAGGCTTCAGGATCCGCAGAACGCAACTGGGACTCGTTCATAGGTTCCCGAAATACCTCACCGTGGCTGCAATTCACCCGTTTACGTTAGTAGGTTAAAGATTGAAGATTTTGACCTGGGTGACTAAAATCATGCCTACAGGGTGCTATTTGTAGCGTTAAAAAACATGAAAAAAGTCGCACTAGATGCTGTTGATGTCCGAATTTTGAGTGCCGTCCAGCAGCATGGACAAATAAGCAAAAATAGGCTTGCTGAATTGGTTAATCTTTCGCCAACGCCATGCTGGCTCCGACTAACAAAACTCAAAAATGCTGGTCTTATAACTGGTTATAGGGGGCAGGTTGCCGTCGATAAAATTATTGACCTGACCAAGGTTTTTGTAACCGTCTCGCTGAATACACATAAGAGGTCAGATTTTGATCGGTTTGAAAAGCGCATTCAGAGTATCGACGAGATTGTAGAGTGTTGCGCGACGGGTGGAGGTTGTGACTATGTGCTCAAAGTCATAACAGTCAGCTTGTATGAATTTCAAACGTTAATTGAACAGTTACTCGACGAAGAAATCGGAATCGATCGTTATTATATTTACGTAGTAACCAAGGAAGTTAAATCAACGTCACTTAGTTTGTCAAGACTTATGGAAATCAAGAGTCGCGAAAACGTATAAGTTTTAAGTACTGTCGCAGGTTTATTCAAATGGCTTGATAAGCCCTTCAGGCGCACGACACGTTCAGCTAATATTTCTTCGAAGTCTTGACCCCTGATAGGAAGGCAGAGATAACCGTGATTCGAAAAGAGAGGGCGCGGAAATCGCTGTTTTATTAACCCGGCGGGTAAATAACTGGATCTATCGCCCTCGATAGCTGAGTCAATAAATAAGGTTCTTCGCAGATTAGCGTGCAACCAGGGGCCAACAGTAGGATGGGTGGAGCCGCAATGGCACTCTGTTTAACGCCTGTAGCGAGGCTGACGCGGCGTAACCCATATATGGTCTCCTCCCCGTTTGCAAGGCACCAGATCTCGATTTCACGAACAGGTTGCTGCCATATATCCGGCCTGTTGTCGAAGCAACGTTTGTGCTTCTGGCCTTGATGAGTCGTCGCGCATACCGTCCTCATC
>JABXIM010000118.1 GCA_013373085.1 Oceanospirillaceae bacterium
TCAAGCAGATCAACGATACCCTTGGCCACGATGTCGGCGACCGTCTGTTGCAGGCGGTCGCGTGCCGCCTGCGCCATACGCTGCGCGAGTCCGACATTATCGCCCGCCTCGGCGGTGATGAATTCATCATCCTGCTGCCCGAGGTCGATGGTCTGAGCCAGGCCAAGCAGGTGGCGGAAAAGCTGCTGCGGGCACTTCTGAATCCTGTATCCCTCGGCGTTCACGAAGTACTGATCACCTTCAGCGTCGGTA
Source organism: Oceanospirillaceae bacterium (assembly GCA_013373085.1). GTDB lineage: Bacteria > Pseudomonadota > Gammaproteobacteria > Pseudomonadales > Balneatricaceae > Marinobacterium_A. Next base: position 253 of record JABXIM010000118.1, read on the forward strand.
TAACCCTGGCGCCGGATGACGGCGACACCTGGGCGGTGCTGATGAAGAATGCGGACCTGGCGATGTATCGCGCCAAACGGCAGGGGCGCGACAACTATCAGTTCTTCACCCGGGAGATGAACGAAGAGGTGATGCGGCGGGCCAGGATGGAAGGCGAGTTGCGCGCGGCGCTCGACGATAACTGTTTCCGCCTGCACTTTCAGCCGCAGTGGAACCTGCTCGGCGGGCTCCAACTGGTGGCGGTGGAAGCGTTGATTCGCTGGGAACACGCCGAGCACGGTTCGATTTCGCCGGCGGAGTTCATTCCGGTGGCAGAGGAGCTTGGCCTGATCGTGCCGCTGGGGCACTGGGTCATCAGGGAGGCCTGCCGCGCCGGCCGGGTGCTGCTCGACCAGGGCCATGAGGTACGGGTCGCGGTAAACCTGTCGCTGCGCCAGTTCCGCGATCCGCTGCTGCTCGAGACGGTGAGAATGGCGCTCGACGATGCGCGCCTGCCGGCCCGGTACCTGGAGTTCGAGATCACCGAGTCGATGATCATGGACGATATCGACCGGGTTCTTGAAATTCTCGGTTCGCTGAAGGCGCTGGGCGTGACCCTGGCGATCGACGACTTCGGCACCGGCTACTCGTCGCTGAGCTACCTCAAGCGATTGCCGGTCGACCAGCTCAAGGTCGATGCCTCCTTCGTGCGTGACATCCCCCACGACCGCAACGATATGGAGATCGCCGCGGCGGTTATCGCCATGGCCCACAAGCTCGGGCTCAAGGTGGTGGCCGAAGGAATCGAAACCCAGGAACAGCTCGCCTTCCTGCGCGACAATCGCTGCGAAATGGGACAGGGCTACCTGCTGGCGCGACCGGCACCGCTCGACGACGTACTGGAGTTGCTGGAGGTCGAGCTCACCGACTGAGGCACCACGTTGCAGGGCTGGCGCCGTGCGTCCGGAGCGCTGTCACGGTACTGTCATTCCGGGGCGCTATTCTGGCTGCTATTTCCCCCGGTGATCCCACGAAATGCAAGCAACTCTCTGCGCCGAACCGGCGCCGAATCTATCCAGCCTGCTGGATGATGTGATTCTCCAAGAGTCACTGGTTCCATTCTTTCAGCCCGTCGTCGATATTCAGAGCGGCGAAGTGATCGGCCACGAGGCGCTGATACGCGGTCCCGAACACTCGGAGTTGCGCATGCCCGACGCCCTGTTCGGCACGGCCATGGCCGATGGGCGCCTGTCGGAACTGGAACTGCTGTGCCGGCGCCTGGCGTTGCAGCGTTTCGCTGAACTGCGCCCGGCCGGCAAGTTGTTCATCAACGTCAACGCGTCCCTGCTGGGGATGCCGGACCATCCCCAGGGGCTGACCCGGGAGTGGCTCGAGGCGCTCGACATCCCGCAGGACCGCATTGTCATCGAGTTGTCCGAAGAGCATCCCTTCGATCATGGCGGGCTCACCCAGTTGGCGGTGCGACACTACCGGGACATGGGGTTCTGGATCGCCATCGACGATCTCGGCTCCGGATACTCGGGTTTGCGGCTGTGGTCGGAGCTGGATCCTGCCTACGTCAAGATCGACCGGCACTTCGTGCAGGGGATTGATCGCGACAGCGTCAAGCGCGAGTTCGTGAAATCGATCATCAATATCGGTAATAGTACCGGCTGCCGTATCGTTGCCGAAGGCATCGAAACCCAGGGCGAGCTGCATACGCTGCAACTGCTCGGCGTCCGCTACGGGCAGGGTTTCCTGCTCGGCGGGCCCGAGCCGCTGCCGGTCACGGCCGGCGCCTGCCGGCATATCGCCATGCAGCCCGCCGACCGGACCCCCGGACGCCAGTTGGCGGAAACGGCATCGGTGCTGCTGCGTCAGGCACCGGCGGTATCGCTGGGCGATCTTATCGCCGAAGCCTACCGGCTGCTGCGGGAACATCCGGCGCTGACCGTACTGCCGGTTCTGGACGAGGGGCAGCCGGTTGGTGTGATTCGCCGTAACGAGTTGCTGGAGCTGTACTCGAGCCCTTACGGTCGCTCGCTGTACGAACAGAAGCCGGTGTCGCGGTTGCTCTGCACCGACTTTCTGGCGGTCGATCAGTCGATGCCGCTGGAGGAGGTGTCGCGTCGTGTCACCGGTCGCGACGACCGGAACCTGCAGCAGGATATCCTCATCACCCAAGAGGGCGGCTACCTCGGCATGGGGCACTTGCGCGATCTGCTGCACGCCATCACCGAAATGAAGATACGCAGCGCGCGCCAGGCCAACCCGTTGACCCTGCTGCCGGGCAACCTGCCGATCAACGAAGAGCTAAACCGCCTGCTTAGCGGCACCTGCGACGTTCACGTCGCCTATATCGACCTGAGCAATTTCAAGGCCTACAACGATCGTTACGGTTACGCCCGTGGCGACCAGGTGATCCGCTTTCTCGGCGAAGTGATTGCTCGCCATGCCGGCGGTCCCGACAGTTTTGTCGGCCATCTCGGCGGTGACGATTTCGTCGTGATTTTCCGTCACGGCGGCTGGCGTGAAACCTGCGAGCGTATCGTCGAGGTGTTCGATCATACCGTCGCCGAGTTCTACAATCCGGAGCACATGAAAGCGGGTGGTATCTGGTCGCTCGATCGCGACGGCGAGCGCCAATTCCACGGCCTGCTGAGGGTTGCGGTCGGTGTCGTTCATCCCGATCCCTATCGCTGTTCGAGCTGCCAGGAGGTGGCTGAACTTGCCGCCACGGCCAAGAAGGCCGCCAAGGGCAGTCAGGGGCCCGTCTATCTCGCTGCGCGCCGGGCGCTGTGACAAGTATGGGGCGTAAGGCGGGGCTACACTGATCCACGCCCCACGCCCCACGCCCCACGCCCCACGCCCCACGCCCCACGCCCCACGCCCCCGCCGTCCTTCGGGCCACTCTCCGCTCACCGTGCGACTTTCTTTGCTATAGTGTCGTTTTTTCGGCAGGAAAGACGGTATGAGCGACAGCTGGAAACCACAATTCGGCCACCAGGATTTTCGTATCGAGCAGGACGAGCCGCTGTACCACGGCTTCTTCCGTCTCGATCGGGTCAAGGTGACGCACCGCTGCTTTCTCGGCGGTGAAGTGACGATCCAGCGGGAACTTTATCGCCGTCGCGATGCCGTCTGTGTGCTGCCTTACGATCCGCAGCTCGACTGCCTGGTGCTGATCGAGCAGTTCCGGGTCGGCACCCTCGATCACCCGGATACGCCCTGGCAGCTAGAGCTGGTGGCCGGGCTCATCGAAGCGGGGGAAAACGTCGAGGACGTCGCCCGGCGTGAAGCGATCGAGGAAGCCGATCTGACACTCGCCGAGATCGAACGGATCACCCGTTTCACGCCGAGCTCGGGGGCGGCGCGCGAATATATCGACCTGCTCTGTGCCAGGGTCGATGCCAGTGACGCCGGCGGCGTTCACGGCCTTGCCGAGGAGGGCGAGGATATCAAGGTGCATCGGATCGCGGCCGAGGCTGCATTCGCGATGGTGCGCAGCGGGCGTATCGATAACGCCCCCGCGATCATTGCGATACAATGGCTGGAAATGAACCGTCCCCGCCTGCGGGCGTGCTGGACGAATACGGAGCGCGAATGAAACGCAAGTACGTACCCGACCTGACGCGGCAGATGGCCCAGTGCGAGGCCAACTACGCGCGCATGCTGAAACTGCTGCCGGACCTGGATAGCCGCGACAGTCGCGAGTTCCAGGTCTGCTGGCGGCAGCATCAGGTCGTGGTGCGGCTGCAGGTCGAGGAACGTTTCGCCTACACCACCACCATCCTGGTGCAACAGCAGCACGAGGGCGTTTCGGCCTGGCTCGAGCCGCCGACGCTGGTGGTGCGCCTGTACCATGACGCGGCCATGGCAGAGGTCATCTGTCTCAAGAGTCGTCGCCAGCTGGCCGGTGTCTACGGTTACCCCAACCGGGACATGCACCATCCCGACGAAAAGGCCCAGCTCAACGAATATCTCGGCGAGTGGTTGAGTCAGTGCCTCAGCCATGGCCACCATAACGAACCCGTCTTTGTTTGAGTGCCGGCCTGTGGTCCGTCGCAGCAGACCTAAGACGCTGAGCAGGCGTTAGCCATGGGACGCCTGCTCATCCAGATCAGCGACTGCCATCTGCCGGCCGAGGCCGGCGGTCTGTTCCGCGGCATCGACCCGGAGCGGCATTTGCGCGCCATTGCCGACGATGTCCGCATGCGCTTCCCCGATGCCGACGCCCTGCTGCTGACCGGCGATCTGACTCACCACGGCGGCGCCGACGCCTATCGGCGCCTGCTCGACACGCTGGACGGCCTGGCGCCCGCCCGTTACTGGCTGCCGGGCAATCATGACCTGAACGGGGTAATGGCTGACGTCGCCAGGGAGAGCCTTGGACAGAAATGCATCGACCTGGTCCGCTGGCGCCTGTTGATGCTCGACTCGACAGCGCGACCGGACGGTCGCGGTGGTGGTAGCCTGGCGCAGGAAGAACTCGACTGGCTCGAGGCATCGCTGGCGACGGCGGGGGAACGTCCGGTGCTGATTGCGCTGCACCATAACCCGGTACCGGTGGACAGCGAATGGCAGGACCAGATCATGCTCGGCAATGCCGCCGATTTCTGGCGTGTCGTCGACCGTTATCCACGGGTGCGGGGGGTGATCTTCGGTCATGTGCACCAGGTGCAGGCGTTGCAGCGGGGCGACGTGGCGTTGTATTCGGCCCCCTCGACCGCGGTGCAGTTCCAGGCCCGACAGGCGGAGTTCAGCCTCGAGCCGGATCCGCAGCTGGCACAGCCCGGTTACCGCGTTTACCGGCTGCAGGATGACGGCCGCCTGAAGTCCCGAGTGCTCCGGGTCGAATGCGGCGCCTGACGGCACGGTCCAAAACACCCCACCAGGATGAACCCGCGGGCCTCCTCAGGTTAATATGAGGCGGCCATGCAGTCTTCGGAAGGATGAGAATGACGCAGACGCTATTTATCTATGTCCACGGCTTCAACAGTTCGCCGGCGTCGATCAAGGCGCGTATTCTGCACCAATATCTTGATGGTCTGGGGCTCGCCGACGACTACCGGGTGCCGGACCTGTCGCACTGGCCCGCCGAGGCGATGCAACAGCTCGAAGCGCTGGTTACGGCTGAACGCGAGCGCCCGGTAGTGCTGATCGGAAGCTCACTTGGCGGTTACTACAGCACCTCGCTGGTGGAACGTTTCGACAACAGCCGCGCGGTCCTGATCAACCCTGCGGTAGCACCGGACCGGCTGCTCGAAGACTGGCTCGGCGCCAACGAAAACCTCTATACCCACGAAGCGTACGAGCTGACGCCGGAGCATCTGACGCAGCTGCGTGCGTTGCGCGCAGGCGAACTGCGCGATCCATCGCGCTACCTGCTGCTGCAACAGACCGGTGATGAAACGCTGGACTATCGCGAGGCCGTCGAGCGTTACCGCGATTGCGCCCAGTTCATCCAGCCCGGCGGCAGCCACGGCTTCGACCGGTTCGAGGACCTGTTGCCGGCGATCCTGAGTTTCGCCGCCGGACGGGTCGAGCTGCCCGAACCCGTGGCGCTCCCTTTCTCACAGCTATCGAACTGACAGGAACATCCCACCGATGGCGACACAGTACACAGCCGAGGCGATAGAAGTCCTCAGCGGCCTGGACCCGGTCAAGCGCCGGCCGGGCATGTATACCGAAACCGACCGCCCCAACCACCTGGCCCAGGAAGTGATCGACAACTCCGTCGACGAAGCACTGGCGGGCCATGCCAAGCAGATCGACATCATCCTGCACAAGGATGGCTCGATGACCGTCAGCGATGACGGCCGCGGCATGCCGGTGGACATTCATCCCGAGGAGGGGGTCAGCGGGGTCGAGCTGATCCTCACCAAGCTCCATGCCGGCGGCAAGTTCAGTAACGACAACTATCAGTATTCCGGCGGCCTGCATGGCGTCGGCGTGTCGGTGGTCAATGCGCTTTCCAAACTGCTCGAGGTACAGGTAAAGCGTGACGGCAACGTCTATCGCATTGGCTTCGCCGACGGCGACAAGGTCTCGGAACTTGAAGTCGTCGACAGCTGCGGCAAGCGCAACACCGGCACCAGCCTGCGCTTCCTGCCGGATCCGAAGTACTTCGACAGCCCGAAGTTCAGCGTTTCGCGCCTCAAGCACGTGCTGCGCGCCAAGGCCGTGCTCTGTCCGGGGTTGCGTGTCACCTTCGTCGACCAGGGCGATGCCAAGGCGGAAAAGGAGGAGTGGTACTACGAGGATGGTCTGGTGGCCTACCTCAAGGGCTCGACCCAGGTCTACGAGGCGTTGCCGGCGGAGCCGTTCAGCGGCAGTCTGCAGGGTGACGAGGACGCAGTCGAGTGGGCCGTGCAGTGGCTGGTGGAAGGCGGTGAGCAGATCACCGAAAGCTACGTCAACCTGATTCCGACCGCCCAGGGCGGCACCCACGTCAACGGCCTGCGCACCGGTCTGCTCGAAGCGATGCGAGAGTTTTGCGAGTTCCGCAACCTGCTGCCGCGGGGTGTCAAGCTGAGCCCGGATGATGTCTGGGAACGCTGCTGCTACGTGCTCTCGGGCAAGATGCGCGATCCGCAATTTGCCGGTCAGACCAAGGAGCGGCTGTCGTCGCGTCAGATTGCGGCCTTCATTTCCGGCGCCGTTAAAGATGCTTTCTCGCTGTGGCTCAACCGCCACGTCGAAGAGGGCGAGCAGCTCGCCGAACTGGTCATCGCCAATGCCCAGCGCCGCCTGCGTTCCAACAAGAAGGTGGTGCGCAAGAAGGTCACCCAGGGACCGGCGCTGCCGGGCAAGCTGGCCGACTGCGCCGGCGGCGATACCATGCAGTCCGAACTGTTCCTGGTGGAGGGGGACTCGGCGGGCGGTTCGGCCAAGCAGGCACGCGACCGGGAATTCCAGGCGATCATGCCGCTGCGCGGCAAGATCCTCAATAGCTGGGAAGTGGAATCGGGCGAGGTGCTCGGCTCCCAGGAAATCCACGATATCTCGGTGGCGGTGGGGGTTGAACCCGGCTCTGACAAGCTCGAGGGGCTGCGCTACGGCAAGGTCTGCATCCTCGCCGATGCCGACTCCGATGGTCTGCACATCGCCACCCTGCTGTGCGCGCTGTTCGTACGTCACTTCCGGCCGCTGGTGGCGGCGGGACACGTCTATGTGGCGATGCCGCCGCTGTACCGTATCGACGTCGCCAAGGAAGTGTTTTACGCCCTCGACGATGACGAGAAGAACGGCATCGTCGAGCGCATCCGCGCCGAGCGCAAGAACGCCAAGATCGACGTCCAGCGCTTCAAGGGCCTCGGCGAGATGAACCCGATGCAGCTGCGCGAGACCACCATGGCGCCTGATACCCGCCGCCTGGTGCAGCTGACCATCGAAGACGACGACGGCACTGACGAGGTCATGGACATGCTGCTGGCGAAGAAGCGCTCCACCGACCGCCGCAGCTGGCTCGAGGACAAGGGCAACCTCGCCGATACCGCGATTGGTTAACGGCTTTTGCACCCGGCCCTGGGGTCTATGGTGATGCGCGGATGCGTCACGCTAATCCGAATAGCGGATTAATTACGGAACACCTTTATGAGTACAGAAACCACTTTCGAGAACGGCGTCGAGCGCCTCTCGCTGAAAGACTTTTCCGAGAAGGCCTACCTTGATTATTCGATGTACGTCATTCTCGACCGAGCTCTGCCGCATATCGGCGACGGTATGAAACCGGTGCAGCGTCGCATCGTCTACGCGATGTCGGAGCTGGGTCTGAAGGCGACCGCCAAGTACAAGAAGTCGGCGCGCACCGTCGGTGATGTCCTGGGTAAATTCCATCCCCACGGCGACTCGGCCTGTTATGAGGCCATGGTGCTGATGGCGCAGCCGTTCAGCTACCGCTATCCGCTGATCGACGGTCAGGGCAACTGGGGCTCGCCGGACGATCCCAAGTCCTTTGCCGCGATGCGCTATACCGAGTCGCGCCTGGCCCCCTACGCCGAGGTGCTGCTCAAGGAGCTGGGACAGGGCACGGTGGAATGGGCGCCGAACTTCGACGGCACCCTCAAGGAGCCGACGGTGCTGCCGGCGAGGCTGCCCAACGTGCTGCTCAACGGCACCACCGGCATCGCGGTAGGCATGGCGACCGATATCCCACCGCACAACCTGCGCGAAGTGACCTCCGCCTGCGTTCACCTGCTGGAGAACCCGGACGCAGCAGTCGCCGAACTGTGCGAATTTATTCCCGGGCCGGACATGCCCACCGAGGCCGAGATCATTTCGTCCCGTGCCGACCTGCGCAAGCTCTACGAGACCGGTCGCGGCTCGGTGCGCATGCGCGCTATCTACCAGCGCGAGCAGGGCGAGATCATCATCACCGCACTGCCGCATCAGGTATCCGGCGCCAAGGTGCTGGAGCAGATTGCCGCCCAGATGCAGGCCAAGAAGCTGCCGATGGTAGCGGATCTGCGTGACGAGTCGGACCACGAGCATCCGACCCGGCTGGTGATCGTGCCGCGCTCCAACCGCGTCGACATCGACCAGCTGATGGCGCATCTGTTTGCGTCCACCGATCTGGAGCGCACCTACCGCGTCAACCTCAACATGATCGGCATCGACGGCCGGCCCCAGGTCAAGGATCTGCGTCAGATTCTCACCGAATGGCTGGTGTGGCGGACCCAGGTGGTGCGCCGCCGTTTGCAGCACCGGCTCGACAAGGTGCTGGACCGGCTGCATATCCTCGAAGGTCTGATGATCGCCTACCTCAACATCGACGAGGTGATTCAAATCATCCGCTACGAGGATGAGCCGAAGCAGGAGATGATGCGCCGCTTCAATATCAGCGAGCGCCAGGCCGAGGCGATCCTGGAACTGAAGCTGCGCCACCTCGCCAAGCTCGAAGAGTTCAAGATCCGCGGTGAACAGGAGGAGCTCGAAGCCGAACGTCAGCGCCTCGAGGAAACGCTGGGCTCCGACAGCCTGCTGCGCCAGCTGATCAGAAAGGAACTCGAGGCCGACGCCGAAACCTACGGCGACGACCGGCGCTCGCCGATCGTCGAACGCGAAGAAGCGCAGGCGTTCAGCGAGAAGGACCTGCTCAGCGCCGATCCGGTGACGGTGGTGATCTCGAAGCAGGGCTGGATTCGTGCCGCCAAGGGGCACGATATCGACGCAGAGGGACTCAGTTACAAGTCCGGCGATGGTTTCAAGCTGGCCTGTCCGGGGCGTATGAATCAGCCGACGCTGCTGATCGATTCCACCGGCCGCAGCTATACCCTGGATACCCATACGTTGCCTTCGGCCCGCGGACAGGGCGAGCCTGTGACCGGGAGCCTGTCGCTGCCCAAGGGGGCGACCATCGAGGGGGCGGTATCGGGACGTGACGACGACCGGGTGCTGCTGGCGTCCGACGCCGGCTACGGTTTCGTCGCCAAGGTCTCGGACCTGACCAGCAAGACCAAGAACGGCAAGGCGGCGCTGACACTGCCGGAAAACAGCCAGACGCTGGCGCCTTTGCTGGTGCAGGATCCGGCCAGCGATCTGCTGGCGGCGGTCACCAGCGAGGGCCGCTTGCTGGTATTCCCGGTGACGGACCTGCCGGAGCTGGCGCGAGGCAAGGGTAACAAGATCGTCAATATCCCCAGCGCTCGGGCCAAGGCGCGGGAAGAGCTGGTGGTGGCGCTGGCGACCCTGCCGCCGGATGCGACGCTGCAGGTCCATGCCGGTCGGCAGCACCTCAAGCTGAAGGGCGCCGAGCTCGAGCATTACCGCGCCGAGCGTGGCCGCCGCGGTAACAAGCTCCCGCGCGGCTATCAGCGCGTCGACAAGCTGGAGGTGTTGGAGTCGTAGGATGGGCGGAGCGATGCATTGGCTCTCTGCTCAACGGCCTACCTCGTGATACGGGCATCGCGTACCCTATCATATCGATCGCATTACAGATCGATTGGCTGCGGCTGGCGCCGCCGCTGTTGGGTTACGGCCGTCCCGGCCTTCACCCAACGGTCAGGGTTTGTTGAGCAGGTGCTCGGCCTGCTTGTGCAGCAGCTCCTCGTAGCCTTCGCTGAGCGTCAGAATCAGTACCTTGTCTTCGCTTTCGCGCCGCACGTCGGCGCCGTCCAGCAGGTTTTCCTTGAGTGCAGGGGCTTCGGTCAGGGCGGTATGGCTGATCAGCTCGTTGCTCTGGGTCGAACGGGTCAGGAACTGGGCCTCGTCGAGTATCCGCTCCTGACGTTCGCGGTTTCCGCGTACCAGCGCCATGTGCAGGCTCAGCACCGGCTGGAAACCGCGGATACGGGCCTGGTTCCAGCCGCGATACAGCAGCGTGAAAAGCTTGGCGGCACAGAGCGCGTTGGCGCCATGGCTGTCGTCTTCGACCGGCTCGCGGAACCAGATGCGGATATCGCCATTGTCGAGTGCCTCGACCTCGCCGCTGTAGATGCCGGCGATCTGCTCTGCCTGGCGTCGATACTGCTGCAGCAGCGCCGCGCGCTCCTCTTCCCCGACGTAGTCGGCGTGGCCGCTGGCGGCATCGATCAGCAGCAGGTACTGGGCGTCTTCCGGCGCCAGGATCAGCTCCAGCTCCTGCTCGAAACTGTACAGGCCCAACTGCTCTTCCTCGCGCCCGCGCAGGGGGTTGGGGCGGCGTGGTTCGGCTCGCATCGGCGGCAGCTCTTCGGGCTCGTCGTCGATATCGACGAACTGTTCGTCATCGGGCCCCTGTGGTGCGGACGGCTCGAAACGTGGCATCAGCCGCTCTTTCACCGGACGCAGCAGATCTAGCAGTCCTTCGAAGCCCGGCTCCTGTCGCGGGCTATCCCGCTCGGGTTCGGGCGCCGCTTTCGGTTCGGGTTCCTCGAGCTGTACCGCATTCGCCGCGGCCTGCATCGCTTCGGCCTCGTCGACAGGCGGTGGCGGCGGCGTTTCCGCTCTGACCGGTTCCGCTACCGAGTAGGGCACCGTCTCGATCTTTTCGCGGCGCGGCCGCAGGCCCAGCCAGAGGGTCGCCAGTGCGGCCAGGGCTGTCAGGATCCAGCAGATTGCCAGGCTGTACAGCTGTGACAGGCGCTGCTGCTCGAGTGGTGCTGGGTCCAGCCAGAACTGCAGGCGACCGAGGTTCTGCTGTTCGCGCTCCAGGTCCATCGACTGTTCGATCGGCCCTTCGCTGGTACCGCTGCGTGCGACCAGTTCGCCATCGGGGCGGTGCAGGGCGATACCCACCACGTCGGGCCGCTCGCCCAGTTCGTTGATCAGGTAGTTGAGGCTGACACGATCGTCCGCCAGCAGCAGCGGCTGCAACAGCTGCGCCGCCTGACCCATCAGGGCGCTGCCGGAGTCCAGGGTCTGCTGCCGTGCGGCCTGCGCGGCGTCGTACCGCAGGAAGCCGATGCTCAGCAGCAGTCCGCAGAACAGGACCAGGCCGACCTGGGTCAGGATGCGCCGCCGCTGCGGGCGGAATGCGGTGGTGGGGGTTGCTTGTGCTGCGGACATGGCGTGCCGATCGATCTCGCAATCCGGGAACGGGGAAAGTAGCCGATCATAGCAGTTCGGGCTGGACGGGCACAGCCTTGCCGGGGGCGGCGCCGTCAGTCATCCCGGGACGATGCGAAGGACGCGTTCATACAGCGCCGGCAAAATTCCAATTCCCTCATGCAATAAGGGAACTGGCGACGGTATAATGCGCAGGTTTAGGACCGGATACCAAGGGCGGGGAATGAACGTAGAGTCATACATGATCGAACTGGGGCAGCGTGCGCGTGAAGCTTCCCGGCTGATGGCGCGTGCCGATACCGGCAAGAAGAACGCTGCGCTGCAGTACATGGCGGAGGCGATCGAGGCGAACCGCGAGCGGTTGGCCGAGGCCAATCTCCAGGATCTCGAGAACGGCCGTGCCAACGGTCTCGACGCGGCGATGCTCGATCGTCTGGAGCTGACCCCGGCCCGTATCGACACCATGATCGAAGGTTTACGCCAGGTCGCGGCGCTGGCCGATCCGATCGGCGGCATCACCGGCATGAACTACCGACCGAGTGGCATCCAGGTCGGCAAGATGCGCGTACCGCTGGGCGTGATCGGCATCATCTACGAGTCGCGCCCGAACGTCACCGTCGAGGCTGCCAGCCTGTGCCTGAAGTCGGGTAATGCCACCATTCTGCGCGGTGGTTCCGAGGCCATTCATTCCAACCAGGCGGTAGCGGCCTGCATCGCCGAAGGGCTCAAGCGCGCCGGATTGCCGGAAACCGCGGTTCAGGTGGTCGAGACCACCGATCGCGCCGCCGTCGGCCAGCTGATCACCATGCCGGAGTACGTCGACGTGATCGTTCCCCGGGGCGGCAAGGGCCTGATCGAACGGATCAGCCGCGAGGCGCGGGTGCCGGTGATCAAGCACCTGGATGGCATCTGCCACGTCTATCTCGACAGCGAAGCCGACCGTGCCAAGGCGATCAACATCGCTCTGAATGCCAAGACGCATCGTTACGGCACCTGCAACACCATGGAAACTCTGCTGGTGGATGGCGCCGTGGCTGCCGAACTGCTGCCCGAGCTGGGGGAGGCGTACTATCAGGCCGGCGTAGAGCTGCGGGGCTGCGAACGCACCTGTGCGCTGTTGCCCGACGCCAAGGCGGCGACCGAAGAGGACTGGTCGACCGAGTACCTGGCGCCGGTGCTGGCGATCCGTATCGTCGACGGCCTCGACGAGGCGATCGATCATATCAATCGCTACAGCTCGCAGCATACCGACGCCATCGTTACCGAAAACTACACCAAGGCGCGGCGTTTCCTGCGTGAGGTGGACTCGAGCTCGGTGATGGTCAATGCCTCGACCCGTTTCGCCGACGGCTTCGAATATGGTCTCGGTGCCGAGATCGGTATCTCCACCGACAAGATTCACGCCCGAGGCCCGGTCGGGCTCGAGGGACTGACGTCGGAGAAATACGTGGTACTGGGCGATGGCCATATCCGCCAGTAACGCTGCATGAGTCAGCCGACGGTACAGGGCGTCGAAGGCGCAGCCGCCTCCGACGCCTATGTCTTTATGGGCGGCACCTTCGACCCGGTTCATAATGGCCACCTGCGTACCGCGCTGGAGCTGCAGCAGTGGATGGGTGTCGAGCGCGTCCTGCTGGTCCCGTCCCGCAAGCCGGTGCACCGCGAAGCGCCGGGCTCGTCGTCCGAGGCGCGGCTGGCGATGGCGCAGCTGGCGGTCGCGGACGAGCCGGCCCTGGGGGTCGACGACCGCGAGGTCCGCTCGGACAAGCCGTCCTACAGCTACCTGACGCTGCGCTCGCTGCGCGCCGAGCTGGGACCTGCGCGGCCGCTGTGCATGGTTCTGGGGATGGATGCCTACCTGGGGCTGCCGAGCTGGCACCAGTGGGAAGAGCTAATCGAACTTTGTCATATCATCGTGGTCCGTCGTCCCGGTTATATCTACGAGCCGGACCCGGTCATGGCCCGCTTTACCCGGGCCCATGAAACGACGTCTTTGGCCTCGGTACTCGGATCGCCCTGCGGCCGGGTGCTGATGCACGAACTGACGCCGTTGAGTATTTCCGCCACCCAGATTCGACAGCTGGTGGCCAAGGGGCTGTCGCCCCGTTATCTGTGCCCCGACCCTGTCTGGCACTTTATTCAACAACACCGGCTTTACGGTCTTAACGAGGGTAGTTAACCGAAGATGCAGATCGACCAACTGATCAAGGTGGCGCAGCAAGCGCTGGAAGATATGAAGGCCAAGGATGTGGTGCTACTGGACGTGCAGGGAAAGTCCAGCGTCACGGACTTCATGCTCATCGCCAGCGGCACCTCCCGTCGGCACGTCAACTCCATCGCCGACGAGGTGGTCGAGAAGGTCAAGGAAGCTGGCCTGCGCCCGCTGGGTACCGAAGGGCAGGAGACCGGTGACTGGATCCTGGTGGACCTGGGTGACCTCATCGTTCACGTGATGATGCCGGATGCCCGCAGTTTCTACGATCTGGAACGCCTCTGGCGCTTCGACGAGGACCTGGCCGAGGTGACCGAGTAACAATGAAGGTCCGTCTGATCGCCATCGGCGGCAAGATGCCGCGCTGGGTGACCGAAGGCTACGAGGAGTATGCCAAGCGGCTACCCCAGGATCTGTCGCTGGAGCTGGTCGAGCTGGCGCTCGGCCACCGTGGCAAGGGCGCGGATCTGGCGCGCGCCAAACGCCAGGAAGGCGATCAGATGCTGGCGGCGATCCCCAAGGGGGATCGGGTGGTGGCGCTGGAAGTCGGTGGCCGCAACTGGTCGACCGAACAGCTGGCGGCGCAGCTCGAGGACTGGCGCATGGACGGTCGCAACCTGTCGCTGCTGGTCGGCGGCCCCGATGGCCTCGACGCCCGCTGCGTTGCCGCGGCAGACCTGAAATGGTCGCTATCGGCGCTGACGCTGCCGCACCCGCTGGTGCGGGTACTGCTGGCCGAACAACTCTACCGTGCCTGCACCATCCTGCAGGGCCATCCCTACCACAAATAGCGATTTCATGGCCTTCGAACGCTTCAAGGATTACAGCCAGGAGAGCCGCACCTTCCGCATCCGGGCGGCGCTTGCTTTCCTGGTGGTGCTGGCGCTGATCGGGCTGCTGGTGGTGCGACTCTATTACCTGCAGGTGCTCGAGTACGATCGTTTCGCGGCCATGTCGGAAGACAACCGGGTGCATCTGCAGCCGGTGGCCCCGACCCGCGGCCTGATCTACGATCGCAACGGTATTCTGCTGGCGGAGAACCGCCCCAGCTACAGCGTGACACTGCTGAAGGAGGAGGTGAAGGACCTCGAAGGCACGCTGCAGGCGCTGCAGCAGCTGATTCCTATCACCGACCGCGAGCTTGAACGTTTCCGCCAGCGCTACGCCCAGCGTCGCCGCCCGTTCGAAACGGTGCCGCTGCGCTTTCGTCTGACCGAGGACGAGATCGCCCATATCGCCGTCAACTACCACCGGCTGCCCGGGGTCCAGGTCGAGGCCGATCTGATCCGCCACTATCCCTACGGCGAGGCGCTGGTACATGCGCTCGGCTATGTCGGGCGCATCAACGAGGCCGAATTGAAGCGCCTTGACCCGAACAATTACGCCGCCACCCACTACATCGGCAAGCTCGGCATCGAGAAGTTCTACGAACCGGTACTGCACGGCCAGGTCGGATTCCAGAAGGTCGAAACCAACGCCCGCGGCCGTGTACTGCGCGTGCTCGAGCGCACCGATCCGGTACCGGGCGAGGACCTGGTGCTGAGCCTCGATCTGCGTCTGCAGCAGATCACCGAGAAGCTAATCGACAACCGTCGCGCGTCGGTGGTGGCGATCGACCCGAAAAGCGGCGGCATCCTGGCGCTGGTCAGCGAACCGGGCTACGACCCCAACCTTTTTGTCACCGGCATTTCCAGCAAGGATTACAGCGCGCTGCGCGACTCGCCGGACCTGCCGCTGTTCAACCGGGCACTGCGCGGCGGCTATCCGCCGGGATCGACGATCAAGCCGATCATCGCGCTGGCGGCACTGGACGGTGGCGTCGTGAGCGCCAGTCACACCGTCTGGGACCCGGGGTTCTTCACCCTGAGCCAGGGCGGGCGCCGTTATCGCGACTGGAAACGCGGCGGTCACGGACGTGTCGACATGAACCTGGCGATCGCCCAGTCCTGCGACGTCTGGTTCTACGACGTCGGCTATCGCATGGGTGTCGATCAGATGTCCGACTATCTCGGTCGCTTTGGTTTTGGCGCAATCACCAGCCTTGACCTGCCGGAAGCGATACCCGCAGTGCTGCCGTCCAAGGAGTGGAAGCAGGCGACACGCAATCGCCCCTGGTATCCAGGCGACTCGGTCAACCTCAGTATCGGTCAGGGTTTCCTGGTGGCGACGCCGCTGCAGCTGGCCACGGCCGCGGCGGTGCTGGCCAACCGTGGCAAGTGGGTGCAGCCGAAACTGCTGCAGGGCGCGCTGCGGCATGACGAGAACGGCAAACCGCTGATCGAGATGCCGCAGCTTGAGGATGCGCGACCGACGCCCCCCGACGTGGTGACCCGCACTCCACTCTACTGGGACCAGGTGATCCACGGCATGGTCGAAGTGATGCACGGCGAGCGTGGCACCGCGCGCAAGGTCGGCCACGGCGCCCCTTACACCATTGCCGGCAAGACCGGTACCGCCCAGGTGGTCGGCATCAAGCAGGATGAGCGGTATGACGCCGAGAAACTCGACGAGCGCCACCGCGACCACGCGCTGTTCATCGCCTTTGCGCCGGTGGAGGATCCGCAGATCGCGGTCGCGGTGGTGGTCGAGAACGGCGGCGGCGGCTCCAGCACGGCGGCACCGATCGCACGGCAGGTCATGGACGCCTGGCTGCTGGGGACAGACCCCACTGCCGAACCAGCGGATGAAGAGGCCGCCCGGGAACTGGAGGTATCGCGATGAGCCTGAGGGATTTCCAGCGCTCGATGCCCGAATCGGGCCAGCATTTGGCGAACCGGCCGGGCTGGTGGTCCCATACCCATCTCGACGCCTGGCTGATGCTGTTCCTGCTGATGCTCTGTGGCTTTGGGCTGTTCGTTCTCTACAGCGCGTCCGGGCAGGATATCGGCTACGTGACCCGGCAAGCGATCCGCATGGGGGCGGGCTTCGCCATTATGATCCTGATGGCGCAACTGACGCCGCGCTTCCTGTCGCGCTGGGCGCCCTGGCTGTACGCGGTCAGTGTGGCACTGCTGGTGGCGGTACTGCTGTTCGGGGTCGGCGCCAAGGGTGCGCAGCGCTGGTTGGCGTTGCCAGGATTTCGTTTCCAGCCATCGGAGATCACCAAGCTGGTACTGCCGCTGATGATCGCCTGGTACCTGGCGAGCCGGCCACTGCCGCCACGGATCTGGCACATCCTGATGTCGCTGGTTCTGATCGGAGTGCCGACGGTTCTGATCATGAAACAGCCCGATCTCGGCACTTCGCTGCTGATCGCGGCGTCCGGCGTGTTTGTGCTGCTGATGTCCGGCGTCTACTGGCGCTATGTGTTTCTGGCGCTGGCCGCCGCCGGCGCGGCATTGCCGGGACTCTGGATGGTGATGAAGGACTACCAGCGACAGCGGGTACTGACGTTTCTCGATCCCGAAAGCGACCCCCTCGGCAGTGGCTGGAACATTATCCAGTCCAAGACCGCGATCGGCTCCGGTGGCGTCTGGGGCAAGGGCTATATGCACGGCACGCAGTCGCAGCTGGACTTCCTGCCGGAATCGCATACCGACTTCATCATTGCGGTGATCGCAGAGGAACTCGGACTCGTTGGCGTACTCGTATTGCTGTTCCTGTACATGCTGGTGATCGGGCGCGGCCTGATTATCGCCACCCAGGGCCAGGATAGCTTCGGTCGCCTCGCGGCCGGCAGTATCATCCTGACATTTTTCGTCTACGTCTTCGTGAATATCGGCATGGTCAGCGGACTGCTGCCGGTGGTGGGAGTGCCGCTGCCCTTGATCAGTTATGGCGGTACCTCTATTGTGACGCTGATGGCTGGATTCGGCATCATGATGTCGATCCATACCCACCGGCAGATGCTGCGTCGATGACAAAACAAACTGCAACGTGCCAACGCCGGTGAAACAGCCGGTTTAAAGGATTGAACATGCGTAAAGTACTAGCCCCCGCGATGGTTACACTGGCACTGGTGCTGCAAAGCGGCTGTGCTTCGACGGCGACCGGTATGGGTACCGGCTATGCCAATCACCCCGAAGCCCAGCCACTGATCAACGACCTCGTGGCCGAGGGTATGGACCGGCGCTATCTCGAAGAGCTGCTCGGCAATGCCAAGCGCCAGGATTCGATTCTCAAGCTGATGTCGCGCCCGGCCGAGAAGCGGCTTAACTGGGGCGAGTACCGCAATATCTTCATCGAACAGAAACGCATCGATCAGGGCGTGCAGTTCTGGAACGAGAACGCCGACGCCCTGGCCCGGGCGGAGCGGGAATTCGGCGTGCCGGCGGAGATTATCGTCGCCATTATCGGCGTCGAAACGCGCTACGGCCGCATTACCGGCAACTATCGCGTGATCGATGCGCTGTCGACGCTGGGCTTCGACTATCCCAAGCGTGCCGAGTTCTTCCGCGGCCAGCTCAAGGAATACCTGCAGCTGGTCCAGGAAGAGCAGCTCGACCCGCTGGCGCTCAAGGGCTCCTACGCCGGCGCCATGGGCTACGGCCAGTTCATCCCGTCCAGCTATCGCGCCTATGCGGTGGACTTCGACGGCGACCACAAACGCGATATCTGGAACAACACTACCGACGCTATCGGCAGCGTGGCGAATTATTTCGCCGAGCACGGCTGGAAGCAGGGCGAGCCGGTGATCACCAATGTGGTGATCAACAAACCGGCGGACCCGTCCTGGTTCAATGCCGGTCTGACGCCGGAAGTCTCACTGGCGCAGTGGGCCGAGCGCGGCATCAGCACTCGCCAGGACCTGCCCCCCGCGCAGCTGGCGACGCTGATGGAGTTCGAGACCGCCGACGGCGACTTCTACCGCTTCGGGCTGCATAACTTCTACGTCATTACCCGCTACAACCACAGCCGCCTCTACGCCATGGCGGTGTACGAGCTGAGCCAGCTGATCCGCGAGGCTCATGCCGGGAGCGCCCGGGGATGACGGTGCCGGCGCTGCGTGTGGCCACGCTGCTGGCGCTGGGCCTGCTTGCAGGCTGCGCCGGCAAGGTCCGTGAAGGACAGGAATCGCAGGCGTCGGCCGGCCCCAACGCCGGACGCTACGCGCTGCAACACGATATCGCCCCCGACGACCCGGTCGACGTCTCCCGGGTGCCCGATGCGGTCCCCCGGATCGAGCCGAAAAGTCGTGGCGGCAACCGCAGCCCCTACGAGGTGTTCGGCCAGACCTATCACGTGCTGGACAGTGCCAGCGGCTACCACGAGCGCGGCACGGCGTCCTGGTACGGCCGCAAGTTTCATGGTTACGAGACCTCCAACGGCGAAGTCTACGACATGTACACCATGACCGCGGCGCACAAGTCGCTGCCGTTACCGAGCTATGTCCGCGTCACCAACCTCGACAATGGCCACCAGGTAGTGGTGCGGGTCAACGACCGGGGACCCTTCCACGAGGGGCGTATCATCGATCTGTCCTACGCTGCCGCCTACCGGCTGGGCATGCTCGGCAAAGGTACCGCGCGGGTCGAGGTTGAGGCGATCGATCCCCGCCGTTCACTCAGCAGCTCGGCACTGGTGAAGGCCGGCGCCGCGCAACTGAAGGCATCGTCCGACAGCGTCGCTGCAACGGCGCCCAGGCCGGCTGCCGCGCAGAGACCCATGTCCGCGTCTGGCCGCTATCTGCAGGTGGGAGCCTTTTCCGACCGCGGCGCAGCGGACCGCATCGGTCAGCGCCTGGGACCCTTGTCGCCGGGTCTCGATCTGCGTGTCACACCGGTGCAGCTTGAGGGCCGTACCCTGTATCGTGTGCAACTCGGGCCTGTGCCCGACCATGAAACCGAAGAACAGCTGATGCGTCTTCTGGCGGATGCGGGCTACGGCTCGGCGCGGCCGGTGGACTTACCCTGAACGCCCCGATAGAGTAGAACTTTTGCCCGCCCGGGGCGTCTATCCAGCACCTTATTCCCTTAAACTCCAGCAAACTCTGACCATGGCTTATAGACTGATTTCAAAAACGTTTCTCTGCTTCTTTCTGTTCGCCTTCGGCCTGGTAGGTCAGCTGCAGGCGGCGACGATGATCCCGGCCGCGCCCCAGATCAACGCCACTTCCTATCTGGTGATGGATGCCGATACCGGCGAGGTGCTGCTGTCCGACCGGGCGGACGAGCAGTTCGCCCCGGCGAGCCTGACCAAGATGATGACCAGCTATATCGTCGAGTACGAGCTGGCCAAGGGGAATCTGTCCAAGGACGACATGGTGCCGATCAGCGTCAAGGCGTGGCGTACCGAAGGCTCGCGCATGTTCGTGCGCGAGGGTACCTCGGTCAAGCTGATCGACCTGCTCAAGGGCATTATCGTTCAGTCGGGTAACGATGCCTCCGTGGCCGTCGCCGAACATATCGGCGGCAGCGAATCGGCATTCGCCGACCTGATGAACCAGCACGCTGCACGACTGGGCATGAACAACACCCATTTCGCCAATGCCACCGGTCTGCCGGCGGACGGGCACCTGTCGACTGCGCACGATCTGGCCAAGCTGGCTGCGGCAATCATCCACCGTTTCCCCGAAACCTATCCGATCTACTCGGAGAAGTACTTCACCTACAACGATATCCGTCAGCCCAACCGTAACCGGCTGCTGTGGCGCGACGATTCCGTCGACGGCCTCAAGACCGGACACACCGAAGAGGCCGGTTACTGCCTGGTGGCGTCGGCCAAGCGTGATGACATGCGCCTGATCACCGTGGTGCTCGGTACCTCCAGCGAGGAAGCCCGTGCCCAGGAAACGCAGAAGCTGCTGTCCTATGCCTTCCGCTACTTCCGTACCCACAAACTGTATGACAGCGGCTCTCCGCTCAATACCGCCAAGGTCTGGGGCGGTACCAGCGACGAGGTGCACCTGGGTCTGACCGAGCCGCTGGCGGTGACTGTGCCGCGCGGCCAGTCGGAACAGATCGAGGCCTCGCTGGACATCGACCGCGTGATCGAGGCGCCGATAACCGAAGGCCAGGAGTTCGGCAAGGTGCGGGTAACACTGAACGGCGAAACCGTGCGCGAAGTGCCGCTGGTGGCGCTCGAAAGCGTGGAAGCCGGCGGTCTGCTCAAGCGTATTTGGCATAGTATCCTGCTGTTCTTCTACAGCCTGATCGGCTAAACCTTAAGTATCCCGGCGCAAGCCTTTCCGGACGCTGTCCGCCTGTGCCTTCGGGGCCGGGCGGACGTTGCTTTTAAGGTGAAGATGAATACCGTATATCTCAACGGCCGCTACCTCCCGGCCGACGAGGCGCGTATCTCGCCGTTCGATCGCGGATTTTTATTCGGCGACAGCGTCTATGAAGTGATACCCTATTTCCGCGGTACGGGTTTCCGTCTGCAGGAGCATATCGCCCGTCTCGAGCACAGCCTGCGAGCGGTACGCATCCGCGGCGATCTCGACTGGGTCGGCATTCTTGACCAGTTGGTGACACTCAACGGCGGCGGCAACCTGTCGGTGTACCTGCAGGTGACCCGCGGCGACAGCGGCAGCCGCAGCCATGTGTACGATGCGGATCTCGAGCCGACCGTCTTCGCCTGCTGCGCGCCGGTGCGCGACTTTGCCTCGATCGCCACCGAAGACGTCAAGGGACTGGTGGCGATCGTGACCGCGGATCTGCGTTGGCGCCGCTGCGATATCAAATCCACCTGCCTGCTGCCCAACATCCTGGTGGTGCAGCAGGCCAGGGATCACCAGGCCGACGAAGCCCTGCTGCTGCGTGACGGCCTGGTCACCGAAGGGACCTCGAGCAATGTCTTTGTGGTGCGCCAGGGGGTGATCTACACGCCCAAGCGCAGCTCGGAGATTCTGGGCGGCATCACGCGCGAGCTGGTGCTGGAACTGGCCGACGAGAACGGCATCCAGTATCAGGAAACGGACATCGACTACGAAGCGCTGATGGCGGGCGACGAGGTCTGGATCTCCAGTTCGACCCGCGGCGTGCTGCCTGTAACCGTTATCGACGGGCACCCCGTCGGTGATGGTGAGAAAGGGCCGCTCTGGGCCCGGATGTTTGAACTGTTGACCCGTTACCAGCGCAAGCTGATGACGGGGGAGTGAGTAATGAGCGAGCAACAACCTCCGAAAATCGAGTTTCCCTGTCCCGACTACCCGATCAAGGTGATCGGCCACAACGAAAACGACTTCCGCGGTTTCGTTATCGAGACGGTGCAGATCCATGCGCCCGATCTCGATATCACGCAGGTCACGGTGCAGGACAGCCGTAACGGGCGCTACCAGTCGGTGCGCTTCACCATCACCGCCACCGGCGTCGACCAGCTCAAGGCGCTGCACGCCGACCTGATGGCGTCCGGCCGCGTGCACATGGTGATCTGATGCCCGTAGCCGAACAGCCAAGCGAAGTCGCCGAGGCATCGGCCACCGACACCCTGATTCTGCGTGAACTGGGCCAGGTCGAATACCAGTCGACCTGGCAGCGCATGCAGACGTTCACCGATACCCGCGATGCCGATACGCCGGACGAAATTTGGCTGCTCGAGCACGAGCCGGTCTATACCCAGGGCCAGGCGGGCAAGGCCGAGCACCTGCTGAATCCCGGTGACATACCGGTGGTGCAGGCGGACCGCGGCGGTCAGGTGACCTATCATGGCCCGGGGCAGCTGGTGATCTACCTGATGCTGAATCTGCGCCGTAAGGGGCTCGGCATCCGCGATCTGGTCGACCTGATGGAGCAGAGTGTGGTGGCGCTGCTGGCGGAATACGGCGTCGAGGCCTACCCCAAGCCGGACGCACCCGGTGTCTATGTCGACCAAGCCAAGATCTGTTCGCTGGGACTGCGGGTGCGCCGCGGCTGTTCCTTCCATGGCCTGGCGCTGAACCTCGACATGGATCTGGAGCCCTTCCTGCGCATCAACCCCTGCGGCTACGCCGGAATGGCCATGACCCAGCTCGCCAATCTGGTGCCTGGGCTGGATCGCGCAGCGGCCAGTCGCCGTTTAGGCGATATTTTGATCAATAAAATCGGGTATACTACGGTGCTTCGTCGCACTGATTGATACCGTCAGTAGGCCACCTGACGGGCGGCCGAACGCATGTGATCAGTATGAACGAGTACCGTATGTCCCGCGAAAACAGAGTGGATTAGAGCGTTTATATGGCAGATACCCCAAGCAAATCCGCAGTACGCGTCGAGCAGGGCGTGAAACTGCGAGGCGCCGAGAAAGTTGCCCGCATTCCGGTCAAAGTTATCCCGACGGAAAAAGACGAGATGCCGCGCAAGCCCGAGTGGCTGCGGGTACGCATGGGTTCGTCGGCCGAGGTTAAGCGCATCAAGGACAAGCTGCGCAAGCACAAGCTTGCGTCGGTCTGCGAGGAAGCCAGCTGCCCGAACCTCGGCGAGTGCTTCAGCCACGGTACTGCGACTTTCATGATCATGGGTGATATCTGCACCCGTCGCTGCCCCTTCTGCGACGTGGCTCACGGCCGCCCCAATGCGCTCAACCCGGACGAGCCGGTCGAACTGGCAACCGCTATCGCCGACATGGGGCTGCGTTACGTGGTCATCACTTCCGTTGATCGCGACGACCTGCGTGATGGCGGTGCCCAGCACATTGCCGACTGCGTGCGCGAAACCCGTGAACGTTCGTCGTCGATCCAGATCGAGACCCTGGTACCGGACTTCCGCGGCCGCATGGATATCGCGCTGGAAATCCTCGCCGCGACCCCGCCGGACGTGTTCAACCATAACCTCGAAACCGTGCCGCGGCTGTACAAGCAGGTGCGTCCGGGCGCCGACTACGAGTGGTCGCTGGATTTGCTGGAAGGCTTCAAGGCACGCCAGCCGGACATCCGTACCAAGTCAGGCTTGATGGTTGGCGTTGGTGAAACCAACGAGGAGATCATCGAAGTGATGCGCGACCTGCGTGCGCACAACGTCGACATGATCACTATTGGCCAGTACCTGCAGCCGAGCCGCAGCCACCTGCCGGTGGATCGCTTCGTGACGCCGGCTGAATTTGACGAGTTCGCCCGTCTCGCCAAGGAGATGGGCTTCAGCCACGTTGCCTCCGGTCCGCTGGTGCGCTCGTCCTATCATGCCGACCTCCAGGCCAAGGGCGAGAAGGTCGGCTGAAAACAGCACGCTATCGTTACGTAAAAGGGAGCCTTCGGGCTCCCTTTTACATAGGTTGGGTGGAGCAGGCGTCCTGCCTGTGACATGGATCGTCAGCCGGGCTTTCGCGCTGCGTAATCCAACGGCGGTCTGCGGCCAAACGATCTGAACAGCGATCGATATGACGGGTCCGCGATGCCCGGGTTGCGAATTACAGCGTCGGGCCCGTGCCCATGCATCGCTTGACTCATTCTACACACTCAGCAGACCTCAGGGCCGTAAACCGTTGTAGCGTTACTACAGGAAATCACCGATGCCGGTTGCTGTCTGCGCGCTCGACCGCCTCTGTAGCGGGGCTGCAGCCGCCCCGCTACAGAGGCGGGGACGGAACCGCTCCGGCATCCTGAATACTGATCCAGATCAACGGAAATGACCATATATCGCTGCTCCTGGCCTTTATAAGGCTGGTGAATGTTAAATATAACAGCCATAAATGGCGTGTCTATCCGCTGTGGATAAAGTCTCTAAACGTAGGATTTTAGGGCCTTTCCCGGTTTTGTAGTCGAGCTTCAAAATAGCCAATTGGTCGCAAAGTGGGGCTAATTTGGTTCCGACTACTTAAGTCTTGGGGCCTAGTCGGCATACAATAGCCGCCGGAATATCGAATCCTTCGGCTCCGAATCGAAAGGACGACGACCACAAGTCGCCATCCATCGGGGCTGTTGGCAGTTTAGCCGCGCAAGACGGCGAGCCGTAAAACTCAGGGGGCACCATGACTGACAAATCCACCATCGTTTACACACTGACCGACGAGGCACCGTCTCTGGCGACCTGCTCGCTGCTGCCGATCGTGCGCACCTTTACCCGCGCAGCCGGTATCAACGTGACCATCAGCGACATTTCCCTGGCGGGTCGTATCCTCGCGGCGTTTCCCGAGCGGCTGAGCGAAGAGCAGCGCGTGGTGGACGGCCTGGCCGAGCTGGGTGAGCTGACCCAGAACCCGCACGCAAACATCGTCAAGCTGCCGAACATCAGTGCCTCCGTACCGCAGCTGCGTGCCTGCATCGCCGAGCTGCAGGGGCAGGGCTACGACGTTCCGGATTTACCGGAAGATGCCAAGACCGACGAAGAAAAGGAGATCAAGGAGCGCTACTCCAAGATTCTCGGCAGCGCGGTCAACCCGGTACTGCGCCAGGGCAACTCTGACCGTCGCGCCCCGGCCGCGGTCAAGGCTTATGCCCGCAAGTACCCGCACTCCATGGGCGCCTGGAGCAAGTCTTCCCGCACCCACGCCGACTACATGCGCGGCGGCGACTTCTTCTCCAGCGAGCAGTCCATCACCTCCGACAAGGAGCAGGATGTTCGCATCGAGTTCGTCTCCAAGTCCGGTCAGGTTGAGGTCAAGAAGAACCTGCACCTGGAACAGGCCGAAGTCCTCGACAGCATGTTCATGAGCAGCAAGGCGCTGCGAGCCTTCTTCGAAGAATCGCTGGAAGACGCCAAGAACACCGGCGTGATGTGGTCCCTGCACGTCAAGGCGACCATGATGAAGGTTTCCCACCCGATCGTGTTCGGCCACGCGGTTTCGGTTTACTACAAGGACCTGTTCGACAAGCACGGCGAGCTGTTCAAGGAAATCGGCGTCAATCCGAACAACGGTCTGAGC
Source organism: Oceanospirillaceae bacterium (assembly GCA_013373085.1). Taxonomy (GTDB): domain Bacteria; phylum Pseudomonadota; class Gammaproteobacteria; order Pseudomonadales; family Balneatricaceae; genus Marinobacterium_A. Next base: position 25,646 of record JABXIM010000118.1, read on the forward strand.
TCCGTATACGACAAGATCAAGTCGCTGCCGGACTCCAAGCAGGAAGAGATCCTGCACGATCTGCACGCCTGCTACGAGAACCGTCCGGAGATGGCAATGGTCGACTCCGTCAAGGGCGTGACCAACCTGCATATCCCGAGCGACGTTATCGTCGATGCGTCCATGCCGGCGATGATCCGTAACTCCGGCCAGATGTGGGGCCGTGATGGCAAGCAGAAGGACACCAAGGCGGTGATGCCGGAAAGCACCTACGCCCGTATCTACCAGGAGATGATCAACTTCTGCAAGACCAACGGCGCCTTCGACCCGACCACCATGGGCAGCGTCCCGAACGTCGGTCTGATGGCGATGAAGGCGGAAGAGTACGGCTCCCACGACAAGACTTTCGAAATGTCCGAGGACGGCACCATGCGCGTCGTCGACGCCGACGGCACCGTTCTGATGCAGCACGAAGTCGAGAAGGGCGACATCTGGCGCGCCTGCCAGACCAAGGACGCGGCGATCCGCGACTGGGTCAAGCTGGCCGTGACCCGTGCCCGCAACTCCGACACCCCGGCCGTATTCTGGCTGGACGAGGAGCGTGCGCACGACAACGAGCTGCGCAAGAAGGTCGAAGTCTACCTCAAGGAGCACGATCTCGAAGGGCTCGACATCCGCATCATGTCCTACAACGAGGCGATCCGCTTCTCGATGGAGCGCATGATCCGCGGCAAGGACACCATTTCCGTCACCGGCAACGTACTGCGCGATTACCTGACCGATCTGTTCCCGATCATGGAGCTGGGTACCTCGGCGAAGATGTTGTCCATCGTGCCGATGCTGGCCGGTGGTGGCATGTACGAAACCGGCGCCGGCGGTTCCGCGCCGAAGCACGTGCAGCAGCTGATGGAAGAGAACCACCTGCGCTGGGATTCCCTCGGTGAATTCCTGGCCCTGGCGGTTTCCCTGGAAGAGCTGGGTATCAAGGAAAACAACCCGCGTGCCAAGGTCCTGGCCAAGTGCCTCGACAAGGCCACCGAGAAACTGCTGGACACCGGCAAGTCCCCGTCACGCAAGACCGGCGAACTGGACAACCGTGGCAGCCACTTCTACCTCGGCCTGTACTGGGCGCAGGAAGTTGCGGCGCAGACCGAGGACGCCGAGCTTGCTGCCGAGTTCGCGCCGCTGGCCAAGGCCCTGACCGACAACGAAGCGCAGATCCTTGCCGAACTGGCTGCCGTACAGGGCAAGCCGGCTTCCGATCTGAAGGGCTACTACCACGCCAGCCGTGAAGATGTGAAAAAGGTTATGCGTCCGAGCGCCACCCTGAACGGGATCCTGGCGGAAGCCGCTAAGTAAACGGTCAAACGTTTACCGAAAATAAAAAGCCCGGGCTGCTTCGCAGTCCGGGCTTTTTTGTTGCAAAGAATACGTTGTGAAGCGTAAGGCGTGAGGGGAGGCAATTGCGTCAATGGAACTCCGTATCGGAGGGTGGGTGAAGCGATGCATCGCAGCGGATTAAAAACTTACCCGATAAGGTTCGTACATCGCGGGAACCCGCCATATCAATCGTGGTACAGATCGATTGGTGTCGGTTGGCATAGTGCGATCCCTAAACCCTGGTTTTGGGTTCACTGCCATTTGCTCTTGCAATGGCAGTATTTCGACCGTCCCTGGCGGTTGCGGTCCTGACCCCTTGCCCCCATCCTCGCATAGCTCACAGCAGACCTGCTCGATACCTTCTCCCCACTTTCTGTGGAAAACCGTCTGAATAACTTATGGGTACTTGTCCCCAGGCCTCCAGCTACGGCATCGAAGTCGAGTTGAACACGAATTAAACGGAAAAAATCCCCTTTTTTCAGGCTATTGAAGAAGTCAAGCAGCGGTGGATAAGTTGCTTTTGGTTGCTGAATGTCAAGCGGTCTGCGGGAGTTATTCTGCCTGTGGAGAGTCGGTTTTCCACATAGATGCTTTACGCACTACCAGGCGCGCCATAGCAGGCCTTTACCGCTTCCGGGCCCTGGGATGCCATTGCCTGGTATTTCTTCCAGAACTCCGCATCGATTGCCCTCAGGCGCTTCGATGTGCTGTCCTTGCGATAGCGGCTGAGATGGCCCGGCCCACCGTTGTAGACGGCGTATGCTGCACGGGCGAGATTGCGCGGATCGCCGGTGGTTTCGTGTTCCCGGCGCTTGATGGCGAAATCGACCAGGTAGTGGACCAGGATTTCGCTGCCGGCTCGGGCGTTATAGCCGATGTCGCGGGTTAGCGCATCGATGTTATAGACACCGCGCCAGACGTGACGGTTGATCTGCATCAGGCCGAGGGCGCCGCCGGTGGACTGGATAGTCTTCACCTGGCCGCCGGCTATGACGAACTGTCGCCAGCAGCTTTCCTGCCAGGCCGTTGTACGCAGCGTATTGGCGTAGATGTTGAAAAAGGCCACCGGCACCTTGTCTTTTTGCCGCTCCGCCGAGATCACCTGGTCGAGCAGCAGCGCGAGGGTTTTCAGATAAGCATCAAGGTCCGTTGTCGTCGGTACCCAGCCGGTCAGCTCCGTCACCAGCACAGGATCGATCTGCCCCGCATGGGCAGTTGGGATCAGCCAGGCAAAAGGGGAGAGCGGATCCTCCGGTTCTTCGCTCAGTTCAGGCTCCAGTCCCAGCAGGGTGCGCAGGGCCGGATCAACCTCAGTCCCGTAGTCGAGGCTGTCGTCGCTGACGCCGGGCACCAGCAGTCGGGCCAGGCTGCGCAGGCTGTTGCGGTTCAGTTGCAGGCCCAGGTGCGGTGCAGCGCGATCGAGCGCCTGCAAGGCGTCCGCGGCGCCGATAAAGGTGGCGTATTGCAACGCGTCGCCACCGGGAATGTTCAAGCGGCTATCGTGCAGCAGCGGCGCTAGCCGATCCCAGGTTTTAAGGAACAGGTCGCGGACCGGATCCCGGCTGCGGTCTCCTTCAGCCAGGGCATCGCGCAGGTCGTAGCGAGCGTCGAGCAGAATATCGGCCAGCGCCTCCGCCAGCTCCGGCTCGGAGGCGCTGGCGATGGTCTTGATCAGCCAGGTGGCGAAGCCATCCCAGGCTTGCCAGGCGGTATCCCAGCGGGCCAGTTCATCGTCGGACAGCGGTGCCACGTCGGGTGGGAACAGGTCGGGTACAGGCTCCGGCGTCTCTAGCTTCAGCTCGACCCTGAGCCCCGCTGGCGTGGCGCTGACGTCGCTCAAGGCGATGGCGACAGGCGCTTTGCCGGGATGCGCCGTGATCTCCATCAGTCGTTGCAACCCATCCAGGGCCGGGGATAGCTCGATGCGGATGGCATTGAAACGGGGATGAACCGCGTCCTTGATCCAGCTCCATACGATGCCGGGCAGAGCGCGGGTCTGCTGATCTGTTTTGAGAATGTCCGAGTCGATGACCCGGAAATCCAGGGTGCTGCCATTGGCGTCGAGATAGGCTTCCAGACGGGTGTCGAGCACGCCCTGCCACTGAAGCGGGAACAGGCAGCGATCCGATGCCGGCGAGCCGACGCGGGTGTCGATGTCGCTGAGGATACGGATGTGCCCATCATCGCCGCTGTCGATGCGCGGGTTGATCAGTTGCAGGCTGTTGCAGCCGCTGGCGTCGGAATAGAGCGCTGCGACCTGTTGTGGGCCCTGGAATAGCTGTTCGGCGAGCGCCTTGTCGAGAATACGATAGTCGAGGGTAAGCGGGATCCTCAGCACCTCCGCATGGGCTTGGAGGGGCAACAGTATCCAAAGTAATAGCGCGACCCACAACGCCGCAGGCATGACCGGATCCTCTTTCCACAGATCCATTTACGGAGCTTGCATCTTACACCCAGTTGGCGCGTTCCGGATGGGGGGAGACTCGAAAATACTGGGTCCGGTCTTGAACAGCCTGTTAAGGAGAAAAGGTCAGCCGCCGCGGTTCAATTTGGCGAAATCCTCGGCGCCCGGTCCCAGTGGCTGGCCGTAACTGAACTCGACGTAGTTGCCGTTGGGATCGCGCATGCCGCAGTAGTAACCCACCGGGAAGGGTTCGTCCCGCGGCGCCCAGACCAGGCAGCCGGCTTCCGCGGCCCGCTCGGCGATCCGGTCCACCGCTTCGCGGCTTTCGAGCGCGAAACCGAAATGACGGTAGTCGTTGTCCGGCAGATCGAGGTCCCGGCCACCATTCATCAGCACGAAAATGAAGTCGGTCTCGCGGCCGGGTTCAGCCATCCAGGCGATAGTCTGGTGTTCGGTATGACGCTCGTGGATCACCTCCATACCGCAGAAATCGCGGTAGAAAGTGATACAGGCATCGATATCGCGGACATGCAGTGCGATATGGGTGATTCTGGGTGTGACGGGCATGGTGAACTCCCGGATAAGGTATCTGTATTAAAGCTAGAGGAGAAAGTGGAATGGGGAAAGGCGAGGGGGCCGGAGGCCCCAACCGAGTCCACGACCGGGTGGGTGCAACGATGCATCCCAGTTAATTTGACCGGTTTGCTCGTCGTACCGGCATCGCGGGACCGCCATGGACGGCGGAAGTCCTGAAAACGCAGGAGCAGTTTTTCTGGGAAGCCGCCAAAGCGATCGCAGTACAGATCGATTGGTTTCAGTTGGCATCGTGCGGTTTCGGTCCCCACTAGTGTTGGGTTACGTGGCTCCGCCTACCTTGGCAGTTCAAGCTTTTCCCCAATGTCTGTGGAAAACGACCTGAATAACTTCTGGGTATTTGTCCCCAGGCAGCTAATGGCGGTGCCAACGCCGTCTGCACACAGTTTGATCGGTAAAATACACGTATTTTCAGGTGATTGAAGAAGTCAAGCGGCAGTGGATAAGTTGAACTGAAGGGACGAAAGTCAAGCCTGGAGGCTGTTTTTTGTCGGCTGTGGAAAATGGCTTTTCCACAAAATGCCGGAGTAAGTCTGTGGATAACAATGGGGTAAAATCCACAGACTCCATCATTACAGCGTTGTGACCGAGCGGTTAAACAATGTACAGCTGCCGGCTGCGGCGGCAACGCCTCCGGGCGTCAGACCCGAGCAGGCTGAGGATGTGCCGGGATGGTCGGTTGGTGAGCGGGTATGAATTGCGTTCGCGGCAGCAGCGGGCTGTTCGTCAGCGGACTGAGGTATCAGACGAGCGATACCAGCGGCAGCGGGTGGCCGGAGAGATGCAGCACGATGCCGGTCAGCGGTACCCAGGGATCGCCGGCGCTGGCGCCCTTGATCATGCGGTCCACTTCGGCGCATTCCTGCAGCAGGCCTTCGAGGGCCGCAGGGGAGATGCGTTTGGCGCAGCCCCGTACCAACTGTTTGCGCTTGCCGAATATACGCTGTTGCTGGCACAGGTTGTCGAACGGCAACCCCTTGTTGAGGCCCGCCTGCACCGCATGCAGGGTACGGATTTCCCGGGCAAGAGCCCAGAGCAGTACCGCCGCTTCGGTGCCTTCCTGACGCAATACCTGGATGATGCGGGTACAACGCTGCGGCTGACCGCCGAGGGCTGCATCGGTGAGGCCGAAGATGTCGAAACGAGAACTGTCGGAAACGGCGTCCGTTACGTCTTCGGCGCTGAGGGTTTTGCCCGGATAGAGCAGCTGCAGCTTGCTCATCTCCTGACGTGCCGCCAGCAGATTGCCCTCTATGCGCTCGGCGAGCAGCTCCACGGCGCTGTCGTCGAGGCGCAGGTCCATGGCCGCGGCGCGCTGCTTGATCCAGCCAGGCAGCTGCGGCGGTTCCACCGGCCAGATCTCGACGATGACACCGGTCTTGTCGAGCGCCTTGAACCAGGCGCTCTTCTTGGCCGAGCCATCGAGCTTGTCGGCAATGATCAGCAGGACGTTGTCCGGGGCGGGATTGGCAAGGTATTGCTGCAGGATATCGCTGGCGTTCTTCTGCAGCTTCTGGCTGCCGAGACGCAGTTCGATGATCTTGCGTTCGGCGAACAGCGACAGTGCGCTGGCGCATTCGAGCAGGTATTCCCACTTGAAGCCGCCATCGACGTGCAGCACTTCCCGTTCGGTGAAACCCTGCTCCTGGAAGGCCTTGCGCAGTGTATCGACGCTTTCCTCGCACAGCAGCGGTTCATCGCCGGTCACCAGGTAGGCGGGGGCGATGCCCTGCTTGAGACGTCCGGCCAGTTGTTCCGGCTTGAGTTTCATCGACTAGTTCATATGGGGGGATCCAGCGGGCGTGCCAGCCATGCTGACCCGCCGGCCGAAGCCACCGGAGTTAGTTGGACGCGGCGGCGGCAGCGATATAGCGGCGCAGGATCTGGTGGGCGATATCGCGCTGCATCTCGCGCCGCAGCAGGGCTTCCTGCTCATTCTCCGCGGTAATGGCGTCGCTGTTGTAGCTGTAGACGCGCTCGGTTCGGGCGACGCTCGGTGGTACCAGCAGCTCCTCGCCGCGGGTAACCTGGAAGTGTACCTCGGTACGCAGCTCGTACTCGTCGACCTTGATCCTCTCATCGAGACTCGCCGTACGACGTCCCTGCTTCTCTCTGAGGATCTCCAGCTTCTGCGGTGCCGCGGCCGCCAGGTCGATGCCATTTGCACGCAGCGTCCGGGTCAGTTCGGTTCGCAATGCGCTGCGCCCTGCGGGCATCACCAGCTCCAGCTCGCGCATCGACTCGGGTACGTCCGCTTCACCCCGCAGCTGGAAGCCGCAGCCTGCGACCCCCAGGGTCACGAGCAGCAGCAACAGGTATCTCAGTTTCACTCGCATCGAATCGGTCCGTCCGTGTTTTCAGCGTCGCCCGCCGGCGGCCGGCAAGTGCCGGGCCGCTGGCGGGGAGGGCGGTATCAGCCCACGACGATATTGACCAGCTTGCCCGGTACCACGATCTTCTTGCGCAGCTGCTTGTCGCCCATGTGCTTGCGCACGTTCTCGTCGGCGAGTGCAGTGTGCAGGATGAAATCCTGGTCGGCGTCGGCGGCGACGTTGATCTTGGCGCGCACCTTGCCATTGACCTGCACCACCATCTCGATGGAACTGCGCTCGAGCGCGGCTTCGTCGACCTGCGGCCAGGCTGCTTCGAGCACATCACCTTCGTTGCCGAGCTCGCGCCACAACACGTGGGTGATGTGCGGTACGATCGGCGACAGCAGCTGGATAGCGGCCTGCAACGCTTCGCGGGTCACGGCACGGCCCTGCTCGCTGACGTCAACGAACTTGCCGATGCTGTTGGACAGCTCCATCACTGCGGCGATGGCGGTGTTGAAGGTCTGGCGGCGCTCGATATCATCGCTGACCTTTCGGATGCTCTCGTGTACCTTGCGGCGCAGATTGCGCTGCTCGTCGTTGAGAGCGTCCGGGTTCAGTGCCGCAACGTCCTGGCCCTGCTGCAGGTGGTCGTGCACCTGTTTCCACAGTCGCTTGAGGAAGCGATGCGCGCCCTCGACACCGGAGTCGGACCACTCCAGCGACTGCTCCGGCGGTGCCGCGAACATCATGAACAGGCGCACGGTGTCGGCGCCGTAGCGGTCGATCATCAGCTGCGGATCGATGCCATTGTTCTTCGACTTCGACATCTTCGACATGCCGGCCGGCTCGACCGGCTCGCCGTCCTCGCGGTGGCGGGCGCTGATGATACGGCCCTTGTCGTCGGTTTCGGTGATGACGTCCGCCGGGGAGATCCAGTTCTTGCCGCCCTTGTCGTCTTCGCGGTAGTAGGTCTCGGCCAGCACCATGCCCTGGCATAGCAGGCGGGTAAACGGTTCGTCGCTATCGACCAGGCCTTCGTCGCGCATCAGCTTGTGGAAGAAACGCGAGTACAGCAGGTGCAGGATGGCATGCTCGATGCCGCCGATGTACTGGTCGACCGGCAGCCAGTAGTTGGCCTGCTGCGGATCCAGCATACCTTCGCCGTTGCGGGCGCAGGCATAGCGGGCGTAGTACCAGCTCGACTCCATGAAGGTGTCGAAGGTATCGGTTTCACGCTCGGCGGCCCCGCCGCACTTCGGACATTCGCACTGTATGAAGCTGTCCATCTTCTTGATCGGCGAGCCGACGCCGTCGAACTCGACCTCTTCCGGCAGTACCACCGGCAGCTGCTCTTCCGGCACCGGCAGGGCTCCGCAGCTCGGGCAGTTGATCACCGGAATCGGTGCGCCCCAGTAACGCTGACGGGATACGCCCCAGTCGCGCAGACGGTAGTGGATGGTGGTGTGGCCGCGGCCACGGCTGTCCAGTTCTTTGGCGATCGCCTTGAACGCCAGCTCGAACTCGAGGTCGTCGAAATCGCCGGAATTGACCAGCACGCCCTTCTCGGTGAAGGCTTCCTTGCTCAGGTCGACCGGGATGGAGGCATCGACCGGCTTGATCACCTGCTTCAGCGGCAGGCCGTACTTGTTGGCGAATTCCCAGTCACGCTGGTCGTGGGCCGGTACCGCCATGACGGCGCCAGAACCGTATTCCATCAGCACGAAGTTGGCGGTCCAGACCGGCACCTTGTCGCCGGTCAGCGGGTGTACCGCCTGGAAGCCCAGCGGCATGCCCTTCTTCTCCATGGTCGCCAGATCCGCTTCGGCAACCTTGGTGTGGCGGCACTCTTCGAGGAAGGCGGCCAGTTCCGGGTTGTTGATGGCGGCACGCTGTGCCAGCGGGTGCTGCGGCGCGACGGCGACGTAGGTGACGCCCATCAGGGTGTCCGGACGGGTGGTGAAGACTTCGAGATTGCCGTCACCCTCGACGTGGAACTTCAGCTCGACGCCTTCCGAACGGCCGATCCAGTTGCGCTGCATGGTGCGCACCTGTTCCGGCCAGTGCTCCAGCTTGTCGAGGTCTTCGAGCAGCTGGTCGGCGTAGTCGGTGATCTTGAGGAACCACTGCGGAATCTTCTTGCGCTCGACGAGGGCGCCGGAGCGCCAGCCGCGACCGTCGATGACCTGCTCGTTCGCCAGCACGGTCTGGTCTACCGGGTCCCAGTTGACCTCGGCTTCCTTCTTGTAGACCAGCCCTTTTTCCATCAGCTTGGTGAAGAACCACTGTTCCCAGCGATAGTATTCCGGATGGCAGGTGGCGACTTCGCGGTTCCAGTCATAGCCGAAGCCCATCTGCTGCAGCTGGTTGCGCATGTAGTCGATGTTTTCGTAGGTCCACTTGGCCGGCGCCACGTTGTTCTTGATCGCGGCGTTCTCGGCCGGCAGGCCGAAGGCGTCCCAGCCCATCGGCTGCAGCACGTTCTTGTCCTGCATGCGCTGGTAGCGCGAGATGACATCGCCGATGGTGTAGTTGCGGACGTGGCCCATGTGCAGCCGGCCGCTGGGGTAGGGGAACATGGACAGACAGTAGAATTTTTCCCTGGAGGGATCGTCGTCGCAGCGGAAGCTGTCGTTGGTCTCCCAATGGGCCTGCGTCTGGGGTTCGATGACCCCGGGCTGGTATTGTTCGTTCATCGGCTCTCTAAACGCTAAAACCGGCATTCGAGAATGCCGGTCATCAGGGAACCTCCGACAAGCTGCTGTTTGGCGGGTTTGCTCGCAGGTTCCGTCAGTTCAATGGAAAGTTCACAATATGCGGCATAGCATACAATAGAAGCATCGCCATCAACAGTGGAACGCATTTTATGAGTGAAGCCCCGCGCGACCCGCAAGACAAACAGGACAAGGCCACCACCGCCTACGACCGCATCCTCAAACGTCTGCTCGACGACCTCGAGGACGCCGAGATCCGCTCATGGGATTACCTGCAGGAACGGATCGAGGAAGCGGCCAAGCTCGAGCTGACTGCGGAGGAGATGACCCGTGACGAGATGGACCTGCTGACCGCCTACCTCAAGCGGGACCTGAAAAAGCTCGGCTACTACGCCCATGAAACCGGCGAAGGGATCGCCGCCTGGCTGCACTTCGATCTCAACGTGCTGGAAAGCCGGCTGATGAATCTGCTCAAGGGCCTGGCGGACCGAACCCGCATCGATCAGGAGTCGCTGCGCGAACGGCTCGACCACGGCAGTGACGATTATATCGCCGGCGAAATCGCCACCGCCGGTACCCTGGCCTGCCTCAACTGCGGCGCCACCCAGGAACTTACCGAGACGTCGCGTATCGGCCCCTGCGCCACCTGCGGCAAGGAATATTTCCGCCGCATCTCGCGTCCCTGGCCCGGAGCCTGAGGCGAGCGTTGCAACGGATGGCCACGATGAGCGATGACATGCTCCGGCGGGAGGATGGCGAAGAACGTCGTGTGGGGGTCGAGATCGAGCTGGCCGGTATCGAGCTGGACGATATCGCCGCCTGCATACGGGATACCTTTGGCGGGCATGTGCAGCGGGTCTCGCCCTGCGAGCAGCGTGTAGTGGGGACCGGGCTGGGCGATTTCGCGCTCGAACTCGATCTGTCCTATCTCAAACAGCTGGGCCGTGAGCAGAGCCACGGCCACAGCAGCGAGCTGGAACAACTCGCCACCGAGGCACTGGCCGCGGTGGCGAAGAACCTGGTTCCGTTCGAGGTGGTGGCGCCGCCGGTGGCGATATCGCAGCTGCCCGTGCTCGACAGGTTGGTACAGGCGCTGCGCGAAGCCGGTGCGCTGGGGACCCGCAGTGCCGCCCGGTACGCCTTCGGAGTGCATTACAACCCGGAAATGCCGGCCACCGACACCGCGACACTGCTGCGCTACTTCAAGGCCTACCTGTGTCTGCATGACTGGCTCAGCGCCCGCGAGCGGACCGACCTGGTGCGGCGGCTGAGCACCTTTATCCAGCCATTCAGCCGCGATTACTGCCGACGGGTTCTGAATCCGGAATACTGGCCCGACCGCGATACCTTCATCGACGACTATCTGGCCTGGAACCCGAGCCGCAACCGCTCGCTCGATCTGCTGCCGCTGCTGGCCTGGCTCGATCCCGAGCGGGTGCGCACGGCGCTGCCAGAGGAGAAGATCAGCGCCCGTCCGACGCTGCATTACCGGCTGCCCAACTCCGACGTCGACAATCCCGACTGGTCGTTGCTCGATGCCTGGAGCGACTGGTTGCAGGTCGAGTGGCTGGTAAGGGATGCCGAACGTCTCGACGACCTCTGTCGCCGCTACCTGCAGCACTTTTCCAAACTGGCGCCGCAGTTGCTGGTGCCCTGGGCCGAACGGGTGGAACCTTGGCTGCACAACCCGTCATAGGGATCACCGGACCCAACCGGGCTTTCTCACCCGCCTGGTGGGCGACACGCCGGGCGGTACGTCAGGCGGGCGGGTCGCCGCTGCGACTGACGTCTATGACCTACCGGCTACACAGTCACGACAAGCTGCAGGGGCTGATCATCGGCGGCGGCGACGATATCGCCCCCGGCCTTTATGGCGGCAACGACGATGGCAAGGCACCGATCGACCCGGATCGGGACCGCTTCGAGATCGAGATGATCGAACACGCTTTGCATACCCAACTGCCGTTACTGGGTATCTGCCGTGGTGCCCAGCTGATCAACGTGGTACTCGGCGGCTCGCTGTACGGCGATATCCGCGGCATGCGCAAGCGTACCTCCAACTTCCGCACGCCGTTGCCGCGCAAGACGGCGCTGGGGGCCAACGGTTGTCGCCTGGCCCAGATCCTCGGCAGCGAACGTTGGCGCATCAACAGCCTTCACCACCAGGCGATCGATCGGCTCGGCGATGGTCTGATTATCGCGGCGCGGGACCTCGACGGTTTCGTCCAGGCAGTGGAGTGCAGGCAGGGGCGCGAGATCATCGGCGTGCAGTGGCATCCGGAGTACCTGCCCTATCTTTCCGCGCAGCGACGGCTGTTCCGGCACCTGATCGAATGCGCGCTGCGGTCGAAACCGGAATCGTTGGACGAATAATGTGGCTTTGTGGGTTGGGTGGAGCGCCGCAGGCGCGAGAACCAACACCGATTATGGCTCGAAACCCGAATGCCATCCGACACCAAGGCGCCTATGATGATGGGTTTCATGATGCCCGATTGACGGGTAGGCAACGGAAGCCTGACGGATGCTCGAATATTTTCTCTTGTTTGCCGGCGCGTTCGCCGCCGCGACCATACTGCCGTTCTATTCGGAGGTCTATCTCGCGGCATTGCTGATGGATCATCCGCAGCAGTGGCCCTGGCTCTGGCTGGTGGCGACCCTCGGCAACACCGGTGGCGCTGTGGTGAACTGGTGGCTCGGCCGCTTTATGCTGCACTATCAGGACCGGCGCTGGTTTCCCGCCAAGAAGAAGGATATGGAACGGGCGCAGCGCTGGTTCCAGCACTTCGGCATTTGGAGTCTGCTGCTTGCCTGGCTGCCGATCGGCGGCGATGCACTGACCTTTATCGGTGGCCTGATGAAGGTGCGGCTCGATGTCTTTGTCGCACTTGTCGGCATCGGCAAGGGGCTGCGCTACCTGGTCGTCATCCTTTTTGCCGATGCGTTATTGTTTTGACGTAGGGCATCCTTGAGTGCAACGAAACGTGCCGGTTTTTTTCTGCAGTGCCGTTTGGTGGTGCCGTTCGCTCCGCTCAGGGGCACCCTACGATGTGCCCGCTGGGTAGGGCACCCTTGAGTGAAACGAAACGTGCCGGCTTTTTTCTGCGGTGCCGTTTGGTGGTGCCGTTCGCTCCGCTCA
>JABXIM010000227.1 GCA_013373085.1 Oceanospirillaceae bacterium
AGCAGCAGCGCGTCGCCATCGCCCGCGCGTTCGCCACCGGCCCCGAAATTCTGTTCGCCGACGAGCCGACCGGCAACCTGGATAGCGAAACCGGCGCTGGCATCGTCGATCAGCTATTCGAACTCAACGCACTGCAGGGCACCACCCTGATCCTGATCACCCACGACGCCCAGCTTGCCGACCGCTGTGACAGGCGCCTGCAGTTGCGTCAGGGGCAGTTGCTGGAGGTGGCGCCGGTATGAACGGCGTGGTGCTCAGCCTCGCCCGCCGGCAGGCACGCCGAAGCCTTCGCAGCCCCGAGTGGCGAGCCTTGCTGGCCGCGCTGCTGGTCGCGATCACCCTGATCTCGCTGCTGACCCAGCTCGGCGACCGTCTCGAGCAGAGTCTGAATCGCCGCACCGCCGAACTGCTTGGCGCCGACCTGGTCCTGCGTTCAGAGGAGCCTGTCGCCATCGACACCGAAAGCGGGCTGCGCAGCAGCCGGGTCGCGCAATTCCCGACCATGATCGAGTCCGGCGACGACATGCTGCTGGTATCGGTCAGGGCGGTGACATCCCCTTATCCGCTGCGCGGCGAGGTCGTCACCGAGCCGGCGCAGCACCCGGCCCAGCCGGCACCCGGCACTGCCTGGGCCGAGCCACGGGTGTTCGAGATGCTGCAGCTCGAGCTCGGCGATACGATTCAACTGGGTTATAGCCAGCTGCGCCTGACTCACCGGCTGATCAGCTCGCCGGACCGCGGCAGCGGCTTTCGTTCCTTCAGCCCCGGACTCATCATGCGCGCGGACGAGCTCGACGCCACCGGCGTTATTGCACCGGGCAGCCGGGTTCAGTACCGCCAGCTGTTCGCCGGCTCCGCCGATACCATAGCCGCGCTGGAAAAACGCCTGGCCGCCAACCTGCGCAGTGACGAACGGCTCTATTCGCTGAACTCCGACCAGCCGGTCACTGGCCGGGCGCTCCGCAATGCGGAACTGTACCTGCGCCTCTCCGCCCTGTTCGCGCTGCTGCTCGGCGCCCTGACCATCACCCTGAGTCTGCGGCGCTACAATGCGGCCCAACATGCCAGGGCCGCGCTGCTACTGAGCCTGGGCCTTAACAGCCGCAAGCTGCTCTGGCTTTACGGCTACCAGTTGCTGTTCGGCTGGATGGTCTGCGCGCTGGCCGGCACCCTGCTGGCATTTGCCTTGCAGCAATTGCTGGTTGGCATGGTCGGCGACCTGCTGCCACAACCGGTGCCGGCGGCCGGTGCCGCCGCCGTCGCCAGTGGTGCGCTGATCGGCCTGCTGCTGCTCGCCACCCTCGGGCTGCCGGCCTTCTATCGCCTTAGCCGGGTCTCTGTGGTGGCGCTGTTTCGCGAGACCCGGCTGCCGGCCGACTCCCGGGTCCGGTTGTTCCACCTGCTCGGCCTGCTGTTGCTCGCCGGTCTGATGAGTCTGTACGTCGACTCCGTGCCGATCGCGCTGATGTTGCTCGGGGCCCTGACGCTTAGTGGGCTGGCGGTGGGAATCGCCACCCAGTGGCTGATGCAGCAGCTCGTCTCGGGACTGCGCCTGCGCCTGCGTCTGGGCAGGCTATTGGCTCTGCGGGTGCGTCAGCAGCGCCGCTGGCATCGTTTACAGGGCGCGACAATGACACTGCTGCTGACCCTGATGGCGACCCTGCTGATCGCACGCGGCGATCTGCTGCAACAGTGGCGCAGCCAGTTTCCGCCCGACACGCCCAACTATTTCCTGATCAATATACAGCCCTGGGAGCGAGACCCGCTCGACCAGTTCCTGGCCTCGCACGAACTGACGCCGGCACTGTATCCGATGGTGCGAGGACGCATCGTCAGCCGTAACGCGACCGCGCTGGCGGAGCTGCCGCTGACCGACGAGCAACGACGCCACAATGCGCTGCGGCGGGAACTCAACCTCACCTGGAGCGCACAGTTACCGGATAACAACAGCCTGCTGGCCGGAGACTGGTGGCCTGCACAGACATCGGATGAAGCGCAGATTTCTGTGGAGGAAGAGCTCGCGGCTGCGTTGGGGGTCTCGATCGGCGACCGGGTGGGTTTCCAGATCGGCGCCCAGTCGCTGGAGGCGACGGTCAGCAGCATTCGCGCCGTCGAGTGGGAATCGTTCCAACCCAACTTCTACGTCATTTTCTCGCCCGGCGCGCTGGATCGGATGCCCGCCACCTACATCACGGCGATGCGGCTTGATGGCGACCAGCGTGCGTTGGCCCGCACGCTGCTGCAGCAGTTTCCGACCCTGACACTGATCGATATCGATCAGTTGCTGAATCAGGCGCAGGCCCTGATCGAGCGTCTCGTCGACAGCTCCAGTCTGATTCTGCTGCTGACGCTGCTGGCCGGCCTGTTGTTGCTGCTGGTCACGTTGATGCAGGAACTGGAACGCCGGCGCTACGAAAGCGCCCTGTTGCAGACCCTGGGCGCCACACCGGGGCAAAGCCGCCGGCTCGATCTGCTGGAGCTGATCTGCCTTGGACTGATCTGCGGACTGCTGGCGGCACTGTGCAGCGAGGCGGTGCTATGGCTGATCCATAGCCGTATGCTGCAGGCACCGGCCGTTCTGCACCCGCTGAGCTGGCTGCTGCTGCCGCCGGTATCGGCGCTCCTGTTCCTCGCCCTGGGCGCCCTGGTACGCCGGCCGCTGGACCAGGCCCGCTGTTTCCGCCTGCTCAAGGCCGGCTGAGCGCGGCGTTTACAGGCCGAGGAATACGACCGGCTGCGACTCGGCCTCCTCCAGCGCCAGACGGGAGAAACAGAGGAACAACCGCTCGCCGTCAACCTGCTCGTCGAGGTAATCCTTGACCGCCGCGGCACGGGCGTCGGCCAGCGCCTGCAGCCGGCGTTTCAGTTCCGCGTCCAGCCCCGCCTGATCCAGCGGCTCGCTGGCAGCCGCCTGCTCCTCGGCCAAAACCGGCTGCAGTACACTGCGATCACGGATAACCGCCTGGCCGCACAGGTTCAGCCGCAGGCCTTTGCGCTCCTGCATCATCTGCGTGATCTTGTTCAGGTAGTCGTTTGCAGTACCGTCGAGTTCGGCACTGCCGGGCTGGAACTCGACCGGCGCCAGCTCGATGGCGCTGCCGGTTTTGCTGGCGTCCGCCGCCATGCCCGCCAGCGTGATCAGCGCGCCATAGGGCTGCAGCGCGTTGCTGAGAAACCCCATCGCGGCGGTCTTGACGCCCTTCTCGACGATGATGTTGATGACGCTCTGGTAACCGAAATCCGGGCTATCGAGGGAACCGCTGATCGGTACATCGAGCTCGATGTTATCGTTTTTGTCCTGCAACAACTCCAGAGCAGTTTCCAGCGGCATCGACAGCTCCTTCGCCAGCTCTGCGCTCTGGCCGGCGTCGACACGCTCCAGCTTGACCCGGTTCAGGCGAATATTGTTGCTCCCGGCCAGCTGACGGTCGCTCAGGGTACCGTCGGCCTCGACACTGAGCTGGCCGCTGTCAATGAAGTAACCGGTATAGCGAATGCTGTACGAGCTGAGCCGGGGCAATTCAACGCCTTTGAGCGTCGCCTTCCACTCGCCGTCGCTGACGCCGCCGATCAGGTTGACGGCACCGCTGGCCTCCAGCTCGCTGAACTCGTTGATGCGGGCACTGAGCTCGAACGGGCTTGGCTCGGTGATCAGGCTGCCCAGGCGCTCGACATGAAAACGGCTGATATCGAGGTCGGTAGTGAATACCGGCTCGGTAGAACCATCCTCGAAGCTCAGCCGGTTCTTGCCTCCCAGCTCAAGACGATCCAGCTGCCAGCCCAGCCCTGCACCACTCTCCTTGCCACTGCCAGTGGCGGCGGTCGTCGTACCACCAACGGAAGTCTGGGCGCTGGCCGCAATTTCGTCGATCACAGCCAGCAGGACGTTGATATCGACCGGCTGCCCTTTCTTGTCAAGACGGAGACTGGAACTGCTGTCGCTGATCGTCAGGCGGGCTGCGGTCGCGCGCTCGCCGTTATCGAGCGTCACGTCACTCAGCTGGAGCTGCCCGATTGCGGACAACGGCACCTTGCCGGCATTTGCCACGTCCAGACCATCGATACGCAGCACCTTCAGCGCCAGGTCCTGAGGTGTACTGAATGTCAGCGCTTCCAGATCCAGCGACTTCAGCGACACCAGTGGATAGTCGCCACGCCCGCCTTCGACACCGAGGGCCCTGACATTGAGTGCGGGAATGCTGGCATTGAAAGCCGCGAGGTCCGGACTTTCAAGTTGCAGGCTGCTTCCGAGCGAGGCCAGCCGCGCGACCAGCCGCTCCGGCTGGCGAAACTCCAGCGTCGAAGCCGCAATCTCGCCGTCTGCGGACAGTGCCTGCTGCACCATGCTGGCACCGCCCTGCCAGCTCAACTCGTCCAGCGACGCCGAGAACTGCGGAGCCTCGGCGCTGAGGCTACCGGCCTTGAGCATTCCTTCCGCTTCCAGTTGCCGGTTCGCTTCCGGCAGTTGCAGTTTCAGGGTGCCGGACCAGCCTAGCCTTGCCAGGCTAGCCCCGACCTGCTGGGCCGCGAGCTGCAGTCGCTGGTTATCCAGCGTCAGATCACCCGACAGGTTCAGATCCTGCGGTTGTCCATCGGCGAATGCCAGACCCGCAGTGCCTTCCCACCGCGCCCGCTGCAAACCGACATCGCCAGTACCCGGCAATGTCAGCCGCGTGTCGTCCAGCCCGAGCACCCCGCGCGCCTGCAGACTGGAAGGCGCGCCTCCTTCAAGCGCCAGCGCCAGATTTCCTTTCCAGCTCGCGGCTGCCAGGGTCCCGTCGAGTGTATCGGGCAGGCGGGTGCGGTTGTTGGCCAGCATTAACTCGCCGTCCAGTCCCAGGCTCGCGGGCGCGCCACTCGCGAACCCCAGGTCGATAACGCCGTTCCAGTTCACGCCCTCGAGCCCGGCCTCGAGCCCGGCTGCCTGACTGACCGCCGGCTGTTGCAGTTCGATCCCGCCCTGAACTTTCAGTGCCTGCGGCAAGGCCTCGCTGTCAAACGTCAGCGCCATGTCGCCCTTCCAGCTCAGTGCCTGCAACCCGGCATTGAGCGCATCCGGCTGCTCCAGTTGCAGCGGCTCGATGGCGAGACTGCCCTTCATGTCCAGTTGGCGCGGAAGCAAACCCTTGAGTTCGAGATCGACCGCACCGTCCCAGCTGAGGCTCTGATTGTCGAGATTGAGCGTTTCGCTACGGTAGCCGATATTGTCGAGGCTGATACGGCCCTCAGGTCGAACCCGGCCATCGGTTCCGCTTAATTCTGCCGACAGGCTCAGTTGGAACGACAGTTCGCCGCTCAGACCGGGTATGAACGGAGCGGTGACCGACTCGATCGGGAATCGCTGCAGCGTCAATTCCATCTCGGATGATTTTTCCAACGGCAACGGCACCGCTTCGGTATCGATATCCAGTGGTGCGCCATTCAACCGGCCGTACAGGCTCAACCGGCTCTGCTCATGGTCGCGCCACTGATAGAGCTGAGCCAGCTCACCAGCGTCCAGTTCGAGATGATGTTGCATGGCCGGCAGTTCGGTTCGCCAGTCGAGGTTTTCAATTCGTATCCGGTCGATTCCGAAACGCCAGGCAGACGGCTCAGACGGTTCCTCGGGTGCCTTCGGTTCAGTCACCGGTTCGCTACCCTGCAAGGCACTGAGATCGACCGGTCCCAGCCAGAGATGGCCATCGCTCAGACGCACACCGGACTCGACATCATTGAGCGCCAGTTCGCTGACCAGCAGGCGCTGCTTGAACAGCTGTGGAACGTCGATATCCAGCGCCAGCAACCCGACATTCAGTGGCAGGCGCCCCGGTGCCCCGGCATGGAGGCGATCCACTTCGACCCGGCCTTGCCACCATTTGAGCTTCAGTGCCCGCAGGCCGACATCCTCCGCGCCCTGCTGACGCAGCCAGATAACCGCCTGATCACGAATAATGTATGGCGCGGTCTGGAGCACCAGCAACACGATCAGCAGTGTGCCCAGCCCCCATTTAATCCATTTCATAGGTCACTCGTCCGTCGTTTCCTGACAGTTAGCACTGCAACCTGCGAACAAGCCCGGCTGTCCTCCACAGGCGTCTTCTCAGTATAGCTACGCAGTCAGAGTCGGATTGGAGCTGTACAGGGAATAGCCGGCCACGGGCTTTGCTGTTAAAATCGCCGCCTTTCTATGCTTGTTCCACAACTATTACTATCAGGGTGAAAAACATGGCTCAGCACGACGCGAACTTCCGCGATTCGGCCGGCTACGGCTGGCTGTTCGTCAATATCCTGGCACTGCTCTGGATCACCATGCCGGTCAGCATTGCACTGACCAAGATCGTGCAGTGGTAAGACACTGAAAGCGGTAAGCGCCAGGCCGCAAGCTACAAGACGAGTTCCTGCAGCTTGCGGCTTGAAGCTTGCAGCGGATCAGTTGATCGTTTCCACGCCGTTCGGCGTCCCCATCAGTACCACATCGGCACCGCGGCGGGCAAAAAGGCCGTTGGTGACCACACCGACAATATTGTTGAGTTCCGCTTCCAGCTCCTTCGGATTGCGGATTTCCAGGTTGTAGACGTCCAGAATCAGGTTGCCGTTGTCGGTGACAAAGCCTTCCCGCAATTCCGGCTGTCCGCCCAGTTTGACCAGCTGACGCGCCACCAGCGACCGTGCCATCGGGATCACCTCAATCGGCAGCGGGAAACTGCCCAGCACGTCCACGCGCTTCGAGTCATCGACGATACAGACGAACTCTTTCGCCGCCGCGGCAACGATTTTTTCCCGCGTCAGGGCTCCGCCGCCGCCCTTCACGAGGTTGAGACCAGCATCGAACTCGTCAGCACCGTCGATGTAGAGGTCAAGCCCGGCGACGCTGTTGAGGTCATATACCGGGATACCGTGCGCCGCGAGCCGTTCAGCAGTGGCTTCGGAGCTGGCAACGGCACCGTCGAACAGGTGCTTGATCTCCGCCAGGGCATCGATAAAGAAATTGGCGGTCGAGCCGGTACCCACACCGACAATTGAGTCGGCGTTGAGCCTGCCCTTGATCAGATCCACGGCCGCCTGAGCGACCGCCTTTTTCATTTCATCCTGCGTCATCCGCTTGAACCCGTCTGCCTGATTGAAAACCGGCGGCTGCGCCGGTCAGAGTGATCGATTGCAATCTGCCCGTGATCGGGCGCGCAAATTATACGCGCAGCGCCCGCACGCTTGTAGACGAAAGCAGTGTCAGCTTATACCATTTCGTGTTCTTTGCAGCGGCGGTCCGGCTGCTGTCCGATCCAACGAAAGGCTACCCCCGCTATGGCGCACCCATACATCAAGAAGATTCTCGAAGCGCGTGTTTACGACGTCGCAATAGAAACTCCGCTGGACTACGCCCGCAGCCTGTCGGAGCGGCTGGACAATCGTGTACTGCTCAAGCGCGAAGACCTGCAGCCGGTATTCTCGTTCAAACTGCGCGGCGCCTACAACAAGATGGCGCAGCTCAGCGATGACGATAAAGCCCGGGGCGTGGTCACTGCCTCAGCCGGCAACCATGCCCAGGGGCTGGCTTTCTCCGCCCGTCACATGGGTGTCAAGGCCACCATCGTGATGCCGAAGACGACACCGGAAATCAAGGTCAACAACGTCAAGGCAATGGGTGGCAAAGTGGTGCTGCACGGCGACAGCTTCGAGGAAGCCAAGGCTCAAGCCGAGCGACTGGTAAACGAAAAGGGGCTGACCTACGTCCCCCCCTATGACGATCCCGACGTCATCGCCGGACAGGGCACCATCGGCATGGAGCTGCTGCATCAGGAAAGCGGCCCGATTCAGGCGATCTTCGTGCCGGTCGGTGGCGGCGGATTGATCGCCGGTATCGCCGTTTACGTCAAATACCTGCGCCCGGACGTCAAGGTCATCGGCGTCGAGTGTGAAGACTCCGCCTGCCTCAAGGCCGCTTTCGAGGCCGACGATCGCGTCATTCTGCCCCAGGTCGGCATCTTCGCTGAAGGCGTTGCCGTGGCCCAGATCGGTGAGCATACCTTCGATATCGCACGCAAATACGTCGACGAGGTCATCACCGTTACCGCCGACGAGATCTGCGCCGCGATCAAGGACATCTTCGACGACACCCGATCGATCTGCGAACCCTCCGGCGCCCTGGGTGTTGCCGGGCTGAAGAAGTACGTCGCTCGGGAACGCTGCGAAGGCAAGACGCTGATCGCAGTCGACTCGGGCGCCAACGTCAATTTCGACCGCCTGCGCCATATCGCCGAACGTTCCGAAGTCGGCGAACAGCGCGAAGCCATCATCGCAGCCAAGATTCCGGAACGTCCGGGCAGCTTCCGCAAGTTCTGCACCGCCCTGGGCAAACGCAATATCACCGAGTTCAACTACCGCTACGGCGACGACGAGGAAGCCATCGTCTTCGCCGGCGTCACCACCAGTCCCGGTGGGCATGGCCGCGAAGCGCTATTGAGCGAGTTGCGCGAGCACATCGAGGAGGTGATCGACCTGACCGATAACGAGATGGCCAAGCTGCATATCCGTTACATGGTCGGAGGCCACGCGCCTGCTTCGGTCGACAATGAGGTGGTCTTCCGCTTCGAGTTTCCGGAGCGCCCCGGCGCGCTGATGAAATTCCTCAGCAAGCTCGGCGGCCGCTGGAACATCTCGATGTTCCACTACCGCAACCATGGTGCCGCCTGGGGACGCGTACTGGTGGGCATGCAGGTGCCGCCGGCAGAACGGCATCAGGTCAAGGCGTTCCTCACCGAGATTGGCTACAGCTACTGGGAAGAGACGGACAATACGGCGTACCAGCTGTTCCTCGGCAAGTGAGAGGTTAGGCGTTAGGAACGTAGATGCTATGAAGGGTCGTCCCCAC
>JABXIM010000191.1 GCA_013373085.1 Oceanospirillaceae bacterium
ACGAGGCGCTGCGGATCCTCGACGGGCTGGTGCAACTCTCCGTCCTCGACCGGGACCTGACCGCGCCGCCTGGCAGCCCTACGGATGGCGACCGCTACATCGTCGCCTCGGGCGCGAAGGGCGACTGGGCGGGCTGGGACCTGAACGTTGCGCTCTGGACGGACGGCGCCTGGCTGCGTCTGCCGCCCCGGACCGGCTGGAGGGCGTGGGTCGAGGACGAGGAACTGCTGCTGGTCTACGACGGGTCCGGCTGGGTCGGCACGACACCCACGGCACTGCAGAACCTCGCGCTCCTCGGGCTGGGCACCACGGCAGATGCGTCGAACCCGTTCTCGGCCTAGCTGAACGCCGCGCTCTGGACGGCGAAGACCCTGGCCGAGGGCGGCACTGGCGATCTGTTCTACACCATGACCAAGGAGACCGCGGCCGACGATCTCGGGCTGATCCTGCAGACCGGCTTCGTGACCAAGGCGCTAGTCGGGCTGTTCGGCTCCGACCGGTTTCGTCTTGCGGTCTCGGCCGATGGCAGCACCTTCTTCGACGGGCTCAGCGTCGACAACGCCACCGGCATCGTCGACCAGCCCCGGCTCCCGCGGTTCAAGGCCTACACCAACTACGACAACTACGTCGGCGTCGGCACCTGGACGAAGATCGGCCTGAACAACACCGACTACAACGATCAGGGCGCCTTCGACGCTACGAACAACCGGTTCGTGGCCCCGGTCGACGGCACCTACCTCTTCGGCGCGACGCTCATGTACAAGGTCAATGCCAGCACCACCGCCCGCATGCGGGGGCGGCTCGTCCTGAACGGCGCGACGGAAATCCGCGGCTCCCTCGGCGAAATTTCCGCCACCCACGTTTCGCTGGCCACCGCCATCTGGCTGCAGACCATGGTGTCGCTCACCGCGGGCGATACCGTCGAGCTGCAGGGGTATTTCCGGGTCGCGGACGGCTATTTCGCCGCCGATCACACGTCCTTCTGGGGCTGCAAGATCGGCTGAGCGGCGGAAGGAGGACCCGATGACACCACCCCGATCCGAGGGCTGCGTCCGCATGCCCGACGGCGAGTTCGAGGCGATCCTGACCCATGCGGCCGAAGAAGGCGCGAAGCGCGCGCTCGCCGATGTCGGGCTCGACGGCGACGAGGCCGCGCTCTCCATCCGCGATCTGCGCTCCCTTGTGGACTGCATCCGGCTGGTCCGCCGCACCGCCATGCAGACGGCCGTCCGCATGATCACCACCGGCGTGATGCCGGCGCTGCTCGCGGGCATCGCGATCAAGCTGAAGATCTTCGTCGGCGGCCCGTAGCCGCTCACCATTCCCCATTCATCAGCCCGCAATGACCCGCCCTCGAGGCGGGTTTTTCGTTTTGGAGGACCCACATGACCACGAGCTTCTACGACCATTGGCGGGAGGCGCCCGAGGGCACCTGGTGCTGGCCCAACTTCTCGCCGCAGAAATCGCCTGCCGGGGCACCGGCAAGTTGCTGATCAACGAACCGGCGCTCGACAAGCTGCAGGCGCTGCGCGACCGGCTCGGCAAGCCGCTGATCGTCCGCTCCGCCTATCGCAGCCCCGAGCAC
This sequence comes from Oceanospirillaceae bacterium, assembly GCA_013373085.1. Classification (GTDB taxonomy): domain Bacteria; phylum Pseudomonadota; class Gammaproteobacteria; order Pseudomonadales; family Balneatricaceae; genus Marinobacterium_A. The sequence goes on from JABXIM010000191.1 coordinate 1,586, forward strand.
AAACGCGCCGTCGGCGGCGCGACCCGGTCGAAGCATCTCGACGGCGCCGCCTTCGACATCGCCATGGCGAACCACCACCCAGTGGCCTTCGAGGCCGCGGCGCGCGAGGTCGGGTTCCTCGGCTTCGGCTTCTACCCGCGCTCGGGGTTCATGCATGTCGACCTGGGGCCCGCGCGACAATGTGGCGAGCGGTTCCCAGTCCGGGAGACCGCATTCGCAGCGGAGACGCCGCCCGCGCGCGAGGTGCTGGCCGACAGCCGCACAATGAAGGGTGGTGGTGCGGCCGGCGTCGCGACGCTGGGTGCTGCGGGCGTTGAGGTCGCGCAGAGCGTGTTGGCCGAGACTCAGACCGCTATCCTACCACTCGTGCCGTATCTCGACACTCTGCGCTGGGTGTTCATCGCCGTGGCTCTCGGCGGGATTGCGGTCACGATCTACGCTCGGCTCGATGACTGGAAGCGGGGGCGGCGGTGATCGGCGGGCTTCTCACCGGGATCGCCACGAGCCCCTGGCTGCGAACGGCGCTGCGCTACGGAGCCATCTTGCTTGCAGTGCTCCCGTGCCTGCTCGCGCTTCGAAGATCCAGTGAGAACTATACAACGAATATCAGCGCTGGTGTATGTAACTCGAGCTGGTAAGCTGAATCACAAAAAAGTGATTCTACCGGAGAATATCCACATGACTCGATCTGATTTAGCCGCGCACCGGCAAAGGGGGGACTGGCCATTGCGTATTTTAATCGCGCTAAGCTTCGGCCTCTTGTTGGGAGGATGCGCCGCTAACCACCCCGGCCTTGAAACGGGATGGGCGATTCAGGAGCAACGCGCGGCTTTGCCGATTGGGGCACGCGATCGCAGTCACGTCCCTCTGGCCCCGGGAGACCGCTTCTACGTTACTTTCAGGACGCAGGACGAACCCAGTACAATAAGGTTGCAACATCACACGTTCGAAGCCGGCCCCCTAGGTCTTACGGTGCAGATTGGAGAGGTAGGGACCAATGCCCTGAACAAACCTCCGCCCATTAAAGAAACGGTCCATTTTCGCCTTGGTACACCTGTTGGCAATGTCATTGACACATTGCATCGCAAGGGACTGCTGGTGGCACAAAGACAATTCTACAACACGGATAATAACAACATATCGGACATCCAGGTTCGACTTGCCCCCCGGACAATCAACGTCTTCCGCGATGGTCAATCGCAAGAGTTGACGTGGTCACCGGCGATGACGCTAGCGGATGTATTGCGCTCCACAGGCGGCCCACGTTCGATTGGTGAGACCGATCCCTACTATCTCGCCGTTGTCGAACCTCGAAAATACGATGCCCAAGGGCGTTTGGTCTCGGAACCCGCCGGTTCGTTCTTCGTGTCTTCCTATAGCGGAACTTACGCGGGAGACGAAAGAAAGGTCGGCCAAGACGACTGGAGCCTGCGTCGACGCGATGTCTACGTCTATCCCAATGACCGCATCCGCATCGAACGCAATTTACAAGCCGATTTTGGTATCCGCTCGCCGACTGTGCAGTAGCCGCCAGAGAAAAAGGTCAAAGAGACCACGGAGCATTTAAAGGGGAAGGTCGAAAACATGCCCATAACACTTCTGTTTGGACCTTTCGAGATCGTGGATGCTCCGGTGTCGGATCCTGTGGATGGGGTGGTGAAGACAGACCGCTCTTTAACCGGTCAATGGCAAGGTCGGGACATCAAGGCGCTGAGCGACGGCATACCAATCGAGGTGACCGCGGTGGACGGTCCAGCTGATACCTACCGCGCGGTCAACACTGGTGCTCTGCCGGTCCGGTTCGTCTTTGGGTTTCCGAACAAGGACCGAGTATATGTTCCAGACCAGGCCACGACCTACGGGCTAGAGTTTGCGCAAATGGCTGCAGACGTGATCGCGCTGAGTCGGTTCACCTGTCATATCCGAGCCGAAGGCGACGGCGAAGAGAATGAATTTTCCGGAAATGCGCTTGGAATCGCCGTTTCTCCCAACAAGGCAGCTTTCGAAAAGGCCGGAAAAATTCAGCTTGACGATGGCGACGAGCATTTCCTCATGATGCCGTCCACTGAAGAAAACGGCGATGAAATATGGGAGATCAATTTTCAGTTAGACACCGATGTTGGTAGACCCGCATCGATCGGGGCCGTCTCCGATCAGTTTTATATTGAAATTTTTGACGAGGCGCCGCTCGCTGCAATTATACCCCGAGCCTTGACGCCGGGTGTGCGCTTGCGGCCGCGCAACGGGAATGGGTTCGGCGAGGGCAACCTAGCGATCCTTCGGGAATCGAGTCCTTTCAGGTTAACCGACGGTGGCCATCATAGTCGCCCATCGACACTGTCGCCGCTTTTGAAAGGAAATTTGGGGCCCTTTGAAATCAATACCAACGGAATCGTTGCCGGAGTAGTGTTTCCAACGGCTGTGGCGGGCCCCAACGCTCGGCTTGAGGATTTTGGTAGATTCCTAGGGTTTGATACGACGAGGAAAAGCGACGACACGAACGGTGCCCGCGCTGAGTATGCCGTGCGACCGGTCGTCGGAAAGCTCGAGATCCGCTATGATGGCGGCGCGCCCCGCATTGGAACCAGTGCGGGGGCCTCGCTGTCGGAGGCACCGCTGGCTCCGGGTGAACATCGTTTGGTGGTCGCCGGCGAGATCCAGCATTTGGGCGTGGCCGATCAGTCCGGCGCCGGCCGACGCTTGTACGGCACCGAAATCGTTCTGCGTCACAACACTGCCGTGCCCAGAGAGGCGGGGGCGGTTTCAGAGTCTTCGGCGGACAATGACCGTGTCGAAGTGCAGTCAGTGACGGTGCCGTTTGCTGTGGCTCGGGTTTCGGCCAACCGCGCGCGGCTGAACTCAGCCCTTGGCGTTGTGGGGATCAATTCCAATGCCGCTTTGGCGGCATCGGAAGTGCTCAGCGTCGGCGATGTTGTGATGGACATCCAACCCGCGGACGACGCAGTCACCATCCACACGCGCTATTCCACGGCCGGTCCAGCCGATACGTGGTCCTTCAAGATTACGCAATTCCGCAAGACCCCGCTCAAGGGCGATGCCAATCTCGTGCTGTCAGAGGATGAAGATGAACCTGACCGGCAAGTCCATGATCCGCGCCAGGAGAAGTACGTACCCAAGGGTGACGCGCCGTACGTGGAGAAGGTCTTCAAATCAGATGGCACACTCTTGGAAACTCGACTTCGCGGCGAAATCACTGTGAATGGTGCGAGCGATATCCTAGACGGATTCGCGAGCGCGCTTTCATCTACCCGACCGAACCAGCCAGAAAACACAGGCCTATCGTTCGGAGCAAACTCAAAGGTGTCGCGCAAGGTCCAAAACGGGTTGTTGCCTGAGAACATCATGGAGATGGCCAAGCGCGGACAGAGTCTACACGAAGAGATATATGAGAATATCGACGTTGGGATGGATTTCCCCGAAGTGCCTATGGGGTCAATTGGCAATGTCAGCCAGCTTCGAGACAGTCGAAAACCGAAGATTTTCTGGACGGAGGTAGGCGCAAACCTGTCCAACCACGAAATTCGTCGCCATTGGGTAGAGCCTGCTTCTTCTGCCAACAATGAACGCAAAACAGACTTTGAAGACTTCAAGGAAAGGAATAAGGGCCAGCTAAGGAAGATCCTAGATGACAACTTGGCCGAAGTGGAGAAGCTCGCGTGGCAAATGCCAGCCGGGTGGCACGTAGCCCTCGACGAGAATTCCACCCTGGTCTTTGACGCTATCCGAAATTTGCCCACCGAAGCGGAGGAGTTCGATGTTCGCGCACCCCTTGTTAGGATCGGCCCGGATGAGAATGGCACGAAGTCTCTGATAGCCGACATCCCCGCCTACACGCCGCCAAACGGTCAGGAAGTCCCAAGATTCTACAAAGCCCTACCCGTATCGGACGATGATGATGGCTGGTGGCTCAGGGTTGTGGACAAAAAAGCGCCGCCGGCAAAGGGCAATGCGTCCAACCCGCTTCAAGACGATTGGTCTGGCGTCTTTCTCTTCAATGGCCGGGTCGACCCGCCTGCAGCCTTACCGGCCATCGCGCGCAAGGTTCTTTCGCAGCTAAGGTATCCATTGGCCTGGGTCGACGGCCAAGGTGCTTCTGCGGTGGTTCGCTATGACTACGCAGCGGAGGGCACAGAGACCTTGATCGGTCTCGATAGCGAACTCGATACGTTGATAGACGTACCTGTAGCGGATCTGCAGCGCCCGGCGAACTTACAGGGTGTTGGCCTGATACTCACCGAGGCGAACGTCCTAATGCACCAAAACCAGGTCATTCGGCTTGATCTGGAATTCTGGTGGCAGTTGCCGTTTTTCGACAAGGAACTCAAACGCGATAAGCGGATCCCGAACTTTCTCGTCATCACCGGTCGCTGGGAAACCGACGCGGGCGAAGAACGGCTGGAGCTGAAAGCTTCGTCGCCGGACACGGGTTTCACGGTCGACATGCTTGATCTTGAACGCATCGAAGTTTCACAGATCACGCTCGATGGAGAACGTGAGTCGGAAGATAAATACAAGTGGTCAGCCGACATGGATGGCGCGCTCAAATTCAAAGAGGGTGGCCTGCTCGACGAAGCAACAAAGGGTCGTCTAAAGCAACTGTTGTTCAGCGGGCTCAAGTTCGATTTGGACAATCCATTCAAAAATTGGTCGTTCCCAGATTTAGACATCGACGGTAAGCTTGATATCTCATTCAAGGGTTTCAAGTTCGATATCAAAAGCCTTCGACTTCAGAATCCGGCGAATGAAAACGGCGAGCTGCCTGACCTTGGCGTACAATGGCGTCGCTTCTCGCTCGTGGGCGATCTGAACATATCGTCCTTTCTTCCCGACTTTCCGGTCATACCGCGTGTCAAGGCCGCGCTGAACATCGATTGGGGACAGGAAGGTGGGGGCCCTCTCGGTCTCAATTTCAGCTTCGACAAGCTCGGATGGGGCGCTCTGGACTTTTGCCTGTTCAACGCGATGCATGTCACGGCCGAAGCAGATTACGACAAAGACAAGAACAGGTTTGTAGGCAAAGCGGTCGCGAAATGGGATCTCGGCGGCGATGGCTGCGGCAAACCCTTGGAACCGAAAGACAAAGACCCATCGTCCTTATCAATGCTCTTCGTCTATGGCGACGAGACGGACGCGGATGAAAAGTACTGGGTCTTTTCGGTCGGCGGCGGATCGGCCGATGAGACAATGGATCTTGGAATTCTGACGGCCAAGCAGATCACCCTCTTTGCGGCACATCAGGCGACGAAGCCTGGCTTGCGCCAGGCAATTCTAAGCACTGACTTGGACGACATCAGCGAGAAGCTGACCGATGGTACAGAATGGCGCTATACAGATGAATACAGCTGGATCGTCGGGCTTGATGCAAAGGAATTGACCATAAAACACGTCGAGATCTTCGACGGTCAAGATATCACGCTCATCATGAGTGATGACGGTATCATTCGGGTTGGTTTTACAATCCAAATCTTCGATCTTGATTTCGGTGGCACCCGCATCGTCTTGATGATCGATACCAAGAACAAAACGATCGGCGGCAGCTTGACGCTGCCTTCATTAAATTGGGGAACGTTTTTCTTGGACCTGGGTACCGTCGCCTTCGTTGTCGGACCGAAACGGTTTGAATTCGACTGGGGGTATCCGCATGACATGAACTGGACCCGCGCGGTCAAATTTTATTGGCGGCCACCAACCTATCCTATTCCAATCAACGCGGTCGAAGGCGGAGTGCTTGTAAGGATCGGCAAAATTGCCGATGAAGAAGATAACGCACTAATTGTCGCCGTGGCAATTCGTGTCGGATATCGCGAACACATAGGAGCACGAGGTGGAGCTTTAGGCGCCTATATCGGAGGCTCCATCTTCATTGAAGGCATTGTGGTCGGAGGATATCTAGAGGCGCTCAACGAGAAATGGTATTTCCAGAAGGGAACCATAGCCATTTCGATATCGGCTCGCGGCGGCCTTTACGTCCTCGGCTACAAGTGGGACATCCTCAAGGTCGACGCTCGCGCTTGGTCAACGCTAATATTGACAGTCGGGATAACGCGCGGATCCGTTGCCCTACGCTATGAAGCGGGGTTCTCGGCCACTTTCCAGGTCTGCGTAACACCCTGTACGTGCGCCCGTGGAACGATCTATTTCGACTACGCGCTTGGGGCTGAAAGCCCCATCGCAGATTTTATCGATTTTTCGGCTACAACCGAAGTCGCCGCCATCAGGGACTCGCGGCAAGCCGTAAGCGAAAATTTGGCGCGAGGGCGTTCACGTGAGGACGCGCTTATGGCTGGGCTCGCCGCACTGTACGACACTAACGCTCAAGGAGGCACCGATGGAGCACTTTGAAGTCCGAGTCGGTTGTTTTCGGCAAGATCCAAACACGGCTCCGAAACGGATGCTGTTCAGGTGGGAAATCCTGCGCAAGGACAATGCGGATGATCTTCCAATACATACAAAGCCTAGTCTGCGGGAGGATTTCGTCCTCCCCGAGGAGGGCGACACGGTTACCCTCACATTAATGAGCAGTGACTGGAGCACACCGATCCCGGTCCCAGAGTTCGGTATCATCAAGCCGCGTGACGACTATGCATTCCGGGTCTACAGTCAGGAAGGCGACCTTCGCGTCAAAGTTGCGAAGGAAGGCCGCTATGAAGTTCGGTTCGCTGGAGCCGAATCAAGCACCCATACAACCATTGGCATCAATGCAGGGGCCAATGAGCCTGTTCGGGAAATCCGTGATCGGCTCGTAAAAGAAATCAATCGTGCTCAAGCGCAGCGACCGTTGATTGTGCCGCGAGCCAAGGCGATATTGGAGTCGGATATTGCCCTTAGCATACCCAACGTGCGCGGCAAGAACGGTGAAATCACTCCAAACCCAACATTGCCTGCCTATATCTCTGCGTCCGGTCCTGAAGCCGGCGCAATTTTGGCCCCGCCGCGGAACAAACAGGGCATTGTTTTTCAAGAACTTAAGCCATCAGATCACTTGAAGAGTGCGGCTGAGTCAAACCCGATGGTGGTCGTGGAGCGTGCCTCGGCACGTCTTCAGGAACTGATCCTGCCCGGTCTCGCTAGTCACTTGGCTCAAAATACCGGGAATCTGGCTTCGTCTGTCGAGGACCCGGAGATTCAAATTGCAGTAGCGGCGGCGAAAGAAGCGATAGAGAATTTCACGCGCGACTATTTTCATCACGTTGCCAAGACATTTTTCGGTCGCAACACCGATCTTCACAGATCGTCCGAGATGGTGGTGCAGGACGGAGAAAACTTCGTATCGGTTCAACGTAGTGACTCAGGGGCGTTTGTTTCTGGAACAAGCAGATTAATCTCTGAGCACGCCGACCGTGTTTTTCTAGAGTCAGCAACCCTTCCGGACGTCCTTCGCAACGAAACAAGTGCATATATGGATTATCGTTTGCTTGAAGAAGCCCCGGCAATGGCGCGCCTCATAGGTGATCAACAGGTCCGCCTAGGTTCGCTTGCCGTGGCGATTGCTTCTGGTCAGGAAACGGATGCGAAGCGGATCGACAATGGTGAAGTTGAGCGCAAGTCGATCGGCTGGTTGATGGGCATGGAGGCGGAGTTCGAGGTTCCCGATGAATTGATCGTGGAGAACGACGGCGAGTTGCGTTTTGAAAACGTCAATTGCTTGGTGACGTGGGAAAGCCAACGTCTGAATACAACATTGGAAAGCCGTCGGGACCTTCGTGGAGTGACCGATTGCCTCAACAAGGCCTTATACGAAGATGGTGCGCCCGATCCTTCTGCCTACTTTGTAGAAGACGGTTACTTCAACCAAGAAAATACCATTGATCCAGGGTCGAAACAGCCGGTTCAGAACACTGTTTTTATCCCTACGACCGGGGACGGCGTAGTCTCAATATGCGTGAAAGGCGTTGGTGGCCATGGTGCGCAATTTAACGCATTCTCGATAATTCGGACCGAGACGGACACCGCGCCAGGACCAGCTGACCGAGAACGCGCGGAGGTCGAAATGCCTCGAGAGATGAACTCGGCTTCACCCGAAGTGCTGGAGAATGGAACAGATCCGCGGCAGCCCTTTTCGATTTTGACAGACGGTTTGACGACCGAGGTCAGAGCCGTCGACGACATCCATCACACGGATGCCATCATGGTCGATACGAGTGGCGTCGTGATCGATGATTCCGTTGATGCGATGTACAAAAAGCAACTTGATGCCCGTGACGAAGATCCCGACGCCGACCTCAGCACCTTAGTTAACGATAGGCGCATCCCACCCTACGGAAAGACTTACTACTACTGGCTATTTGCGCGTTCCTTGGGCGGAGATTGGCGCGGACCATTTCCCGTGACGCGCGACAGTCTGCCGGATGAAGTCAAACAAAGGCCACGTGGCCTACTGTTGCCTCCATTACACGCGCAAAATCCGGCCGCTATGCCCATTCTGAGTGCGCGGGTCATCCCGGAACCACCAATGAAGCCACGCACGATCAAGCGTTTCGACGACCAACAAAGGGTAGCGGCGGTAGCAGGCGATGCCGCAGACTCGCTCTCCATCAATGCCGATCCTACTAGTCCAACAGGCTATTTCGCAAATGTCGTAATCGACAACAAGCCAGTGCCGGCGTCGGACCGAACGACTGACGGCATGCCTAGGTATGCGCGGTACTACCTTGTCAATGGATTCAACTTGATTCTATTCCGCCGTGTGCCCCGAGTGCAAATCGAGCCTACGGACGACAGGATAGATGTTCTGCAGGACAAATTTCTCCAACGTCTAACGGCCCTTGCGGATGACCTCGGCTACTATCAAGGGTCACGATGGTACAAGTCGATTATTGAAAGCGATTGGGATTTCGCCGGTATCTCGCATATCCCACTGAGCGAATCCCAACAACTGGCGGAAACCATCACTTTACGATATGGCAATATCGGACACGAGGGTACAGACCAACCCACTATCGGCTTGGGGGCAGTTGACGGAGGGTGGGAGTATCTTGCAGTAGTCGTCGGCAAACGTGCGGCTGATCATTGCTATCAAATCCCCCGGACACGTAATGAAACTGGGTTCGATCCAAATAGCATTCCCGAGTTTCCCGTCGTTTCGGTGAAGCTTGATGAAATAGGACGCGCGGTCCCGGAATTTGGCACCCAATCACCAAGGCCGTACGTCTTGCGCCAAGGCCCGCTCGTCCTGCCCAAGGATCATCGCGCCGTGCGGTTCGAACACAGCAATCCGTCCATTACCTTGCCTGGATACGCGCCGGCGCGAACACGCCACATCGCGCCGCGAGTCGAAGGCATCGTCGTCGAGGAGTAGATAACCGATATGCCGACATTGCTTAGCAACTTAGATGAACCTGGCTACGGAAAGTCATCGTCGTCGGGCGTTACCCTTCGAAACACAGAACTTTCCGCGCATTTGCATCGTGTGCGCCCCCTTCAGAAAGTTCCCGGCATCAAAGTCTCTTCGGTGCTTAACTTGATGATCGAGACTGAGCGGGAAAGGGTCGATCGCCAGAGTGCACGGGACGCCGACCTGCAATTGACCGGTTACAGCCGAGCGAAGATGCGCGCTCAGTTTTTGGCGGGGCTGTTGACGCGCGCCCGCGGCCTCAAGGACCAGGCTCTGATTGATGCTTTGAGTGACTGGATCAGGAAACGAATCGAGTTGGGATCGAATACTGATACCTCGGCCGAGGATGATGAATTCAAAGAGGAAGACCGCCTAAAACTCGCCAAGAGCGCCTTTGGAATTCGTGGCATTGTCGGTATCTCTGATGTCCATGAGGGCGGAAACCCGCCAGCAATTGGAAATACACCAGTCGTAGGTGTCCGTTGGAGCCGAGTTGGCCGTGATCAATACGCCGACTTCGAAAAAAGGGTCGTATTCAATAAGTCGGGTTCTCGGTTCATCGCGCACGATAATGCGCGGCTCGCTGCATTTCCCAAGCCAGACGATGAGACATTCGACAGCGCAGACGTCCTTTTGGACTTGCGTGTTGAATACAATGAAGGCGACGATGAGGACAAGGTTGCGTTTCGCCGCCGGTTTGTGCCGTCGCTCGTCCCCGATCTTCGCGGGAGGAACAACACTGCTCCATCAATCGACGACGGTCACATTGGCAATGTCGGTGGCATGGTTAAACGCGTTTTAGCTACGGCTCATCTGGCGACACGGTTCAGCGGTCTTAGTGATGGTGGAAAAGTGCTTGAGTTTGGTGCGCCCTTAGAGTGGATCAAAAAGGGTCCTGATGGCTCCTTCGACGGCCGCATTCTCGTCATCGAAAAGTGGGACCTCGAGCAAGAACCTGACGAGTTAGCGCCACTGCCGCGGGCCTTTGGCGAGATTCGAGATGCCGACATCGATGATAGCGGTCTGCATCGCATTCGGATTGACTACGCTCCCGGAACTTCCGCAGAGGACTGGATTGGCGGCGGCATCGTTCGTCTAGCGATCGCCGAGGAGAAGGTCCTATTTTCCCGCGGTTACGGCATCAACAGGGATGTTGGCGACTACAAGGCAGCACGTCTGGACGTTCTCGAGTCCGGACAAGAAGATACTATCTGCTACATCGCTCGATACCTTTCGCCGGGGACCCGAAACAATGAGACGCCTCCAAAAACAATTCCTATATTTGGGCATGCAGGTCTCGCCATTTTCAGGGTTCAATCAAGCATTGCGCCGCCAACGCCGAAGTTCTCCGAAGTCCAACCGGATGAGTGGAATATTCGATTTACGTGGGACGTGTACCGAAGCACAGATGATGCCTTGATTGCGATATATGACAAATCAAACCACTTCGAGTTCGAGCTTCAGCGCGAAAAGATCGCAAGAGCAGTCAGCCTCCGAGCATTGAATGGTCCGCGCAGTATGGCCGACATATTTCGCGCTTTAGCGAACAATGACTTTGAGAGCGTTACGCCTGCGGAGGAGGCGAAGCTCGCGACCTGGTTCACTGGTGCCTCACCAACAGAAATCGAGATGGATGACGACCCATCCGGATCCAATTGGCTAAACGGAAGGCTAAGAATCGTAACCGAGGGAGCCGCATGGCTGGCCCCGGAACCGGAGGAAACTGGCGACCGAACGCCAACGTTGTCGGTTCCCGGGGCGAACATGGACATCGAACGCCGAGAGGACTACCGCTGGCGGTTCCGCGCTCGCGCAGTGGAAAACCCCGAGGACGAGGGTTTCGAGATTTTCTCTGACTGGACGACGACCTCGGATTGGATAACCCCGCTTCCACTGAAGCCTAGGTTCAGTGAAAATGGCGCAGTGCCCTTCGTTCGCCCTCGCCCGAAAATTCCGACTATCCGCTTCGACATCGACTACGAACTGTCCAACCGAAGGTCCAAAGAAAATGAACTAGCCAACATCGAATACCGCATCGTCGTCCGCAAGTTCGTCCCGACGATATCTGGCACCGGCGGGCAGCACGGATTTGCGGCGATGAAGATCACCAACGCTATTATCAAGCCATTCGCCATCAACGATCGAAGCAGTGGCGGCATTCTGGTAAGATTTACCTATGAGGACCCCGATGTTGCTGCGCCGGACTCACTGCCGCCTAATTTCGCTTACGCGTATGCGTTCGAAATCAATCAGTTGACCGATGGTAATGTGATTCAAAAAAGCGCGACCTTCGATGTGATCAAGGACTCGGCGAAGAAAGTCATCGTTCCGGACGGGGCCTACAAGCTATTTGCAAACGAACCGCGCAAGTTATCGCTCTTGGCGAACGCTTTTCAGGATACTCTGACGGAACGCTCCCAACCGCAATATTTTTTGGGGCTTGACGGGTGGCACAAGGTTGGCGGCAGCGTTTACGAGCACTCTAGTGAAAAAGCCGATATTTCGTTGCCGACGCGACATATCGAAGAAATCGAAGGGTACGTCTCAATGACTTTATCCGGACTGCCGCACTACGCCGTCGCGATTCTCGAGAACGGGAAGGTTCTGGACTTCACGGACGAAGGTGTCTTGGTAGGTCGGACTGACGAACGCTCTCCGATGCGCCTATTTTTCACTTAGCGTAAAGCGAACAGTTCAGTGTTCCACTGGACTTTTGACGCCGACCGCAGATCGGGTTCAAGACTAACTACAGAGCGCGGCAGCCGATATTGGAACGAGAGAACCCACAAACCAGAGCCTGTCAACTATTTAAGGCAACCAGAAAATCAATTCAACACAGGAGACTATCGCATGACAAACGCCCGAAAAGTTGTTGCCAAGCTTGCTTCTGATCAGGAGCTTCAGTCCTTCCTGGAGCGTGAACTTGGCGAACGAGCTGCCACTATATCGCTCGTTCCCACATCCGGGAGTCCTGGGCCGACGCTTCCGCTAGACTGGTCTGCAGCGCGAGCATACTATGATGAGTACTGTCGGAATGGGAACAACTGTTCTGATGGAGAGTTTACGCTCGATTGCACTCATTTCGTGTGTCACGGGCTAAGTTCGGGTGGGGTCAAGGTCGAGAATCCAACGGCAACCTGCGATTCCGGGTATGGCATTCGCGTGGCAGACCTTGCTGCCGCATTCAAGAATGCCAGTGATAGATATAGCAATGTTTCCCGCGTCGACAGCTTCGGCAACACCAAAGCTGGTGATTTCTGTTTCGTTGTAAGTTGGTTCGGTCTTTCCAAGGATCACGCCATGGTCGCGGCAGAGAGAATTGATGCGAAAGGAGGCAAGGTATGGGGCCATACCAACGCACGCTGCGGAGAGAATGCGTCATGGGCCGGCGAAACGTTGGTCGTCTATCGCATCAGTTGAGCAGATGCGGGAGAACTGTGCAGTGCTTTGGCACAGTTTTTAGTTTACAGGCCCAAGGTGGGACCAGAGTCGCGGCCACGCGCGGTGGTGGGGGAAGGTTCATTTGATCGGCGTGGCGCTTTTCACCGACTAGAGCCAACGCTCCGGCCGTGGCACCGAAGCCCCTCATGCGCTACGAGTGAAAGAAGACATTGGGATCTAGAGAACGTTGGACGTCAGGGTCGTCCCCTCCGCCATAACATCTTGTGCGGAAAGCAGTTTTCCTAGTAATATCAGGGTGTTGAGGTTCAGGGCTGCTTTGGTCTGCCTTCTGACGCCTTGTTTTGCTACACAATTTGCCCCACATTTTGCTCCATTATGAACTGACGTGGAGGGGCTGATGGCGGTGATGTTGCGTGGAACCGATAGTGCCCCGCGGCGTGGTGTAGGAAGCCGCGAGCGTAGCTGATCGCGAGGCTGGCGGTCATCGTCGATCTTCGGAGTAGGTTTGGGTTGCGACACCTGAAACCTGAGACGGAGATGACGATGACCGACGACAGAATGGCTCTGATGGAGCTGGTTGAGAAGCAGGCTGATGGCGATC
>JABXIM010000073.1 GCA_013373085.1 Oceanospirillaceae bacterium
ATGTCGACGTAGCCGTAGGCCGCGCCCGGACGTGCGGGGTTAACGTTGAGGCAGATGCCGGTTCTGCCTTCTTTACAGTTGCGGCAGCGGCCGCAGGCAATGTTGAACGGTACCGAAACCAGGTCACCGACTTTGATGAACTCGACATCACGACCTGCTTCGATGACAAGGCCGGTGATCTCGTGGCCCAGCACCAGGCCGGACGGTGCGGTAGTACGGCCGCGCACCATGTGCTGGTCGCTACCACAGATGTTGGTGGTGACGACCTTCAGGATAACACCGTGGTCGCACTTGCGATTGCCGAGCTCGAGTTTCGGATAGGGAATTGATTCGACGGCGACTTCGCCCGGGCCCTTGTAGACGACACCGCGGTTGGCTTGACTGGTCATGCGCCAGCTCTCCTTCTGCTTATTGTAATGAATGGCCGGTATGGGACGAAACGCGACCGGTTAGCTGCCGCTAAGCGTCACGAGCCGACTCACATGCGTACGGTAGTTTTTCACCGTCTTGTTGAGTTGTCTGAATAAGGCGTCGACTTGTCTATTTGAGACATCGGCGGCTTCACAGTCGGATTCGGGTCGGTGACAGGTCGCTGGCTGACAAGTCCGGGCTGTGCCTTGCCTTGATAATCAGCGTTTGTTGCCGTCGCCCCGCTTAAGGCAATCCTCCAGGGTGAATGAAGAGGATCCGGGTGGCGGTATTGGCATACCAATAATGAAAGTAACAGTGCGGCACAGGCTGACGGAGGTAATATGGGCATCAGTGTATTTGATCTGTTCAAGATCGGCGTGGGACCGTCCAGCTCCCATACCGTGGGGCCGATGCTCGCGGCGGCCGAGTTCGGTGCCCAGCTGGAAAAGCTCGATCTGCTCTCCGATGTCTCGGGCATGCGCGTCGAGCTGTTCGGCTCCCTCAGTGCCACCGGCATCGGGCACGGTACCGACAAGGCGGTAATCGTCGGTCTCATGGGGCATCGGCCTGCCAGCATCGATCCCGACATCATTGATCCGGCGGTCGAAGAGCTTAAGCATGGCGGCGTGCTGCATCTGATGGGCAGCAAAGACGTGCCCTTCGTCTGGGCCCGCGACATGCAGCTGCTCGAGGAGTGTCTGCCGTATCACCCCAACGCCATGCGACTCAGCGCCTACAGCGATGAGCAACTGTTGTTCAGCAATACCTATTATTCCATCGGTGGCGGTTTCGTTATCGACGAGGCCGAGGCGGCCGCGGGTGCGTCCCTGGTGCCGCAGACGGAGCTGCCGTACGACTTCAACAGTGCTGAAGAACTGCTGCGTCTGTGCAAATCGAACGGCCTGCGTATCAGCGAGCTGATGATGGAGAACGAAAAGGTCTGGCGCAGTGAGCAGGAGGTCCGTGATGGCCTCAAGCAGATCTGGCAGGCGATGCAGGACTGCGTCGAGCGCGGCCTGAACCGCGAAGGTATTCTGCCCGGAGGTCTCAAGGTGCGCCGACGTGCTGCCAGTCTGCACCGTTCGCTGCTCCAGGCAACCTCTCAAAACGTCATCAGCTCGACACTGAGCGCCATGGACTGGGTCAACCTCTACGCGCTGGCGGTGAACGAGGAGAACGCTGCCGGTGGGCGCATGGTGACGGCGCCGACCAACGGCGCGGCGGGCATCATCCCGGCGGTGCTGATGTACTACATGCGCTTCAAGGAGCAGGCGAGCGACGAGGACGTGGTCGACTTCATGCTCGCGGCCGCCGCGGTCGGCGCGCTGTGCAAGAAGAACGCCTCGATCTCCGGCGCCGAAGTCGGCTGCCAGGGCGAGGTCGGTTCCGCCTGCGCCATGGCGGCGGCGGGCCTGACCGAAGTGCTCGGCGGCACGCCGGAGCAGGTCGAGAACGCGGCCGAGATCGGTCTGGAGCATAACCTCGGTCTGACCTGCGATCCGGTGGGTGGTCTGGTGCAGGTGCCTTGCATCGAACGCAACGCCATTGCGGCGATGAAGGCGATCAACGCCACCCAGATGGCGCTGCGTGGCGATGGCGAGCACTTCATCTCGCTCGACAAGGTCATCAAGACCATGCGCGATACGGGTCTCGACATGCAGGACAAATACAAGGAAACGTCCCGCGGCGGCCTCGCTGTCAACGCCATCGAGTGTTGATCATCGTGGGAGTCGCGCCCTCGCGGCGAATGTCGATGGCGTAGTCGTTTGAGTATTCGCTGCGGGGCGCCGCTCCCACGGTTTCTGGTTCCGCCGTACCGCTTGCTGCATCTGGGCGTCGGCGGGTCCGGGCGTAGGTTGGGTGCAGTGGCGGAGCCACGTAACCCAACACCTGAGCTTTCGTTGCGCACTATGCCAGCCGAGCCGATCGATCTGTAATGCGATCGATATTGCGGGTTGCGCGATGCCCTCGTCGCAGGGGTAGCCTTGGATAGGTGCGGATGTATCGCTCCACCCACCCTCCGGTCAGTGCTCTCGCCGCGCGGCTTGCCGGTTCAAGCTTGCAGCTTTTCTTCAGTACTTCCGCCAGTCGGGATTCTCGAACGCCTCCACCAGGAAATCGATGCACTGTCGAACCTTGGGTGACAGGTGCCGGCTCTTGGGGTAGACGGCCCAGACCGCTGCATCATGGCAGCGGTAATCATCCAGTATGCTGACCAGACTGCCCGATTCGATATGGGGCAGGACGATGTAATCGGGCAGGCAGGCGATACCCTGTCCCTGCAGGGCTGCATGCAACACCAGCACTCCGGAGTTGGCGCGCCAGTTGCCGCTCACCCGCTGTTCCTTGCGTTGACCTTCGTTGCAGAGCCACCAGTGCGAAGCCGACCCCTTCAGGCAGTTGTGTTGCTGAAGCTCCTGCAGGGTCTTGGGCTCTCCGTGAATGGTCAGGTAGCCGGGCGTGGCGACGAAATATTCGCTGCGGTCGGCGAGTCGGCGTGCAACCAGGTTCGAATCCTTCAGGGTGCCGAGGCGTATCGCCAGGTCGTAACCCTCGTTGACCAGGTCAACGGAACGGTTGGTCAGGTGGAGGTCGAGACTGAGGCGCGGATGTTGCTGTGCGAAACGGGTCAGCATCGGGCCGATATAGCGCTCGCCGAAGGTCGAGCCGCAACTGACTCGCAGCAGTCCGTGAGGCTCGTTGCTGAAACTGGTGATCTGCTGCTCGGCATGGCTGAAGCCGTCGGCCAGATGCTGGCATTGCTCATAGAACCACTGGCCGGATTCGGTCAGGGTAACGCGGCGCGTGGTGCGCACCAGTAGCTGGGTATTGAGGCGTTGCTCCAGGTGGCTCAGCAGCCTGCTGATGTGTGAATTGGAGACGCGTAGCTGGGTGGCTGCGGCGGACAGGCTGCCCAGACGAGCGACTTCGATGAAGGCTTCGATACTCTCCCATCGATGCATGGATCTGGCTCTGCTCTATTCGGGGGCACACGGTTGCCGTTTTGGTGCGCTTGGTTGAAGTTCGTTGACAGGCAACTACCGAGAAAATAACAGATTTTTGTAGTTATTGCCGGCCAGCAATAATCATTTTCTGTATTGGTTATGTTTACCTCTTCCATTGAGTCAAAAAACGACTAAAGTCTGCCCATCCCCGACACAGGACGATGTCAGCCGGTGCTGCAACCACCCGGCCAGCGGGTCACGCCTTCCGTGTGAGCTCTTTTGGAGCACGCGGAAGGGCGACAGGACTGAATGGCTATCACCCCGGTCGTCATAAGTACCTGATTTATTACTATAAGAATGATATCGGCATGGCAATTGCTAGCCGGTATTCAGCAATCCATCCGATTGTTGAAGGAGCTTACAGACTATGATCGACACCCTCTCTGGTTCCCGCGACTCTATCGAACCGAAAACCCGCAACATTGGTTTTCTGCTGCTGAAAAACTTCACCATGATTTCGCTGGCGTCCGCGATCGAGCCGCTGCGTATGGCGAACCAGTTGAGCGGCAAGGAGTTGTACAATTGGTACACCCTCACTGAAGACGGTGAGCCGGTACGGGCCAGTGACGGTATCAATATCACTCCCGACGGTGCCATGACCGGTTCCTTCGAACTCGATACCGTGATCGTGGCCGGCGGCGTCAATATTACCCGCAGCTACAGCAAGCGCGAGTTGTCCTGGTTGCAGTCCATGGGGCGCAAGGGTCGCAAGATCGGCGGTATCTGCACCGGAGCCTATATGCTGGCCGAGGCCGGCTTGCTCAATGGCTATGAATGCAGTGCGCACTGGGAGTGCATCGCCTCGCTGCAGGAGGCTTTTCCGAAGGTCAACTGCACCAACCGTCTGTTCTCGGTCGACCGTGACCGCATCACCAGCAGTGGCGGTACCGTGCCGCTGGACATGATGCTGAACATGATCAAGCAGGAACACGGCTACCAGCTGTCAGCGGCTATCTCGGAAATGTTCATCTGCGACCGTATCCGTAACGAGACCGATCATCAGCGCATTCCGCTGCGCCATGTGCTCGGCACCACCCAGCCCAAGCTGGTGGAGGTGGTGGCGCTGATGGAGGCTAACCTCGAGGAAGCGATCGAACTTGATGAACTGGCCAGCTACGTCGGTCTGTCGCGCCGTCAGCTTGAGCGGCTGTTCCAGAAATACCTGCAGTGCTCGCCGTCACGTTACTACCTGAAGCTGCGTCTGACCCGGGCGCGTCAGTTGCTCAAGCAGACCTCCATGTCGATCATCGAGGTGGCTTCGGCCTGTGGTTTTGTGTCGACGCCGCACTTCAGCAAGTGCTACCGCGAGCATATCGGCATCCCGCCGCGCGAGGAGCGCATGGGTATGCGTAACAATCGCCCCGGAGATACCTTGATCAGCACTGTGTCGCCCCAGCTCGGTCTTTACGACCGCATGCCGGAAATGCTTCAGTCAACCACCGCCCTGGCGGCGCTTACCGAGGCTCAGTCAGAACCCAGTTACGGTTCTGTCGCCTTGCAATAAGTTATTTCCACGCTGGCCCGGCTTGCCGGGTCATCGGGTGCGAAAGAAGCCGCCAGGGAAGGCGGAAATTCTCAGCGCGCACGCATTCTTCACAGCGTCTTCCTTTTTCTGATTGGTACGGCTTTCTCCCTTCAGCGTTTGAAGCCATCGAATGCGTGATGTGGGGTTTTCCTGGCGGCAAGTGTCGGGAGCGGAGTGCTTTCTGAGCCCAATCCGATCAGTCTGCAATACAGTCGTCTATAATGGCAGTCGCGATATTCGCCCAGGACGTAAGCGGCGAATGCTTTTGCGGATGCAGTATTTCGTTCATCTGTGCCTGATCCGGCATTGGTGCATTGCGGCATTTGTTGGCAAGAAACCTGTCGTCAACATTTGAAGCTGTCTGAAGATCCCCGGCCTATGTCGGGCTTTGTCGTTTTAAGAACAGATATTTACGCTTATTTGTCTCCCTCTGATCGGTCCTGATCCTCTGTAGGCCGCATGGTTGCTGGGTTTTTTGTTGTTTTAAGGTGCCTGACGCTTTTGACAATCAGCAAGTCGTTTTTAGTTACATTCCCTCTTGGGTGAAGGAATAGACTGGCCCCATCGCTAATGCCGTTGCGGTTCTATTTTTGCAGTGGCGGAGAGCGCCTGCTTCCGGTCGTCACTCGGCCGGTATTCGAACTTGGGGGAGACAGATGAACGCTGCTGAATTGCACCAGGATGCCATCATTATCGATGGTCTGATCATCGCGAAATGGAACCGCGAACTGTTCGAGGATATGAAGAAGGGTGGTCTGACTGCGGCCAACTGCACGGTGTCGGTCTGGGAAGGCTTCCAGAACACGATCAACACCATCGTCGAAGTCAATCAGTTGATGCAGGCGAACAGCGACCTGGTGCTTCCGGTTCACAGCGTGCGCGATATCCGTCGTGCCAAGGAAGAAGGCAAGACCGGTATTATTTTTGGCTTCCAGAACGCCCACGCCTACGAAGACCAGATCGGTTACGTCGAGATCTTCAAGAAGCTCGGCGTCGGCGTTGTGCAGATGTGCTACAACACCCAGAACCTGATCGGTACTGGCTGCTACGAGCGTGACGGTGGTCTGTCTGGCTTCGGCCGCGAGATCGTCGCCGAGATGAACCGCGTCGGCGTCATGTGCGACCTGTCGCACGTCGGCTCCAAGACCTCCGAAGAGGTTATCCTCGAGTCGAAGAAGCCGGTTTGCTACTCCCACTGCCTGCCGTCCGGCCTGAAGGAGCACCCGCGTAACAAGTCCGACGAGGAACTGAAGTTCATCGCCGACCACGGCGGCTTCATTGGCGTGACCATGTTTGCACCTTTCCTGAAGAACGGCATCGACTCCACCATCGATGACTATGTCGAAGCGATCGAGTACACCGTCAATATCGCCGGTATCGATCAGGTCGGCATCGGTACCGACTTCACCCAGGGGCACGACAAGCAGTTCTTCGAGTACCTGACCCACGACAAGGGCTATGCCCGCCGTCTGACCAACTTCGGCAAGATCATCAACCCGGACGGCATCCGCACCGTCGGCGAGTTCCCGAACCTGACCGAAGCGCTGCTGCGTCGCGGCTTCGGCGAGTCCGACGTGCGCAAGATCATGGGTGAGAACTGGGTTCGCGTCCTCGGCGACGTCTGGGGCGAGTAAGAAAGCCTTAAACCTTAAAAAATCGTAGGGTGGATCAACGCGCGCAGCGCCGGATCCACCGCTGCAAAATCGGTGGAACCGCTGTGTTCCATCCTACGCGATAAGAATTTTGGAGATATAACGATGGGTGTACACGCTCCCGAAATGCCGATCCTGGTAGACGACGAAACCGGCGTCTGGACCACCGATGCTCTGCCGATGCTCTACGTTCCGCGCCACTTCTTCGTCAACAACCATATGGCGATCGAAGAGGAGCTGGGTCCGGAGCGTTATGCCGAGATCCTCTACAAGGCCGGCTACAAGTCCGCCTACTACTGGTGTGAAAAAGAAGCTGAAGCGCACGGTATCTCCGGCGCCGACGTCTTCGAACACTACATGAAGCGTCTGTCTCAGCGTGGTTGGGGCTTCTTCATCACCGAAGAACTGGATCTGGAGAAGGGCACCGCTCGCGTGCGTCTGGAAAACTCCGCCTTCGTTTACCAGTACGGTAAGGTCAACCGCAAGGTCGATTACATGTTCACCGGCTGGTTCGCCGGTGCCATGGATCAGATCGCTGAGAGCCTTGGCTACAACGTCAAGACCAAAGCTGTCCAGACCCAGAGCGCCGCCGAGGAAGGCTGCGACTACGGCATCTTCGAAGTTTCGCCGATCGCCGAGTGATATAACACCGCGCAGCCGAGGCGGCGCGGTACATAACTACAGCGCCGGGCTTCTCGAGTCCGGCGGCCGATAAGAGTTCTACGGGGTGTCGCAATGTCCCAGTTCGATGTGCTGTTCCAGCCGCTGAAAATCAACAAGCTGACCATCCGCAACCGTGTCGTCAGTACCGCTCACGCCGAGGTTTACGCGACCGACGGCGGTATGACCACGGACCGTTACGTCAAGTATTACGAAGAAAAGGCCAAGGGTGGCTGTGGCCTCTGCATCTGCGGCGGTTCCAGTGTGGTCTCGATCGACAGCCCGCAGAGCTGGTGGAGCTCGGTCAACCTGTCCACCGATCGTATTATTCCGCATTTCCAGAATCTGGCCGATGCCGTGCACAAGCACGGTGGCAAGATCATGATCCAGATCACCCACATGGGTCGTCGTTCGCGCTGGGACGGCGAGAACTGGGTCAACCTGATGTCGCCGTCCGGCATCCGTGAGCCGGTACACCGCGCGACCTGCAAGACCATCGAAGAAGAAGAGATCTGGCGCATCATTGGCGACTTCGCCAAGGCTGCCGTTCGTGCCAAAGAAGGCGGTCTCGATGGTGTTGAACTGTCTGCCGTACACCAGCACATGATCGACCAGTTCTGGTCGCCGCGTGTCAACAAGCGTACCGACCAGTGGGGCGGCACCTTCGAAAACCGCATGCGCTTCGGTCTGGAAGTGGCCAAGGCTGTGCGTGAAGCCGTGGGCCCGGATTTCGTCGTCGGCATGCGTATCACCGGTGACGAGTTCCATCCGGACGGTCTGAACCATGACGACATGAAGCAGATCGCCAAGTACTACGATGACACCGGCCTGATCGACTACTTCGGCGTCGTCGGCTCCGGCTGCGACACCCACAACACCCTGGCCAACGTCATCCCGAACATGAGCTATCCGCCGGAGCCGTTCCTGCACCTGGCCGCCGGTATCAAGGAAGTGGTCACCGTGCCGGTGATCCACGCCCAGAACATCAAGGATCCGAACCAGGCCAAGCGTATCCTGGAAGCCGGTTACGTCGACTTCGTCGGCATGACCCGTGCGCATATCGCCGACCCGCATCTGATCGCCAAGATCAAGATGGACCAGGTCGACCAGATCCGTCAGTGCGTCGGCGCCAACTACTGCATCGACCGTCAGTACATGGGTCTGGACGTGCTCTGCATCCAGAACGCCGCGACTTCCCGCGAGTACATGGGGATGCCGCACATCATCGAGAAAACCGAAGGCCCGATCCGCAATGTCGTGGTCATCGGTGGTGGCCCGGGCGGCATGGAAGCGGCACGCGTCGCAGCCGAGCGCGGTCACAAGGTGACCCTGGTCGAAAAGGCCGAGGAGCTGGGTGGTCAGATCACCATCGCTGCCAAGGCGCCGCAGCGTGACCAGATGGCCGGTATCACTCGCTGGCTGGCGATGGAGCTGGAGCGTCTGGGCGTCGACCTGCGTCTGGGTACCGAAGCCAACGCCGACATGATCCGCGACCTCAAGCCGGATGTCTGCATCCTGGCGACCGGCGGCCGTCCGTTCCTGGACCAGAACCCGCACTGGGGCGCGGAAGAGGGCCTGGTGGTATCCAGCTGGGATATCCTCAACGGCACCGTCGAGCCGGGCAAGAACGTGCTGATCTACGACACCATCTGCGAGTTCTCGGGCATGTCCGCGGCCGACTACCTGTCCTCCAAGGGCTCGATGGTCGAGCTGGTCACCGACGATATCAAGCCGGGTGTCGGCATCGGTGGTACCACCTTCCCGACCTACTACCGCAGCCTGTACGAGAAGGAGGTGATCATGTCCTCCGACCTGCTGCTGGAAAAAGTCTACCGCGAAGGCGACAAACTGGTAGCGGTGCTGGAGAACGAGTACACCGGTCAGCAGGAAGAGCGCGTGGTCGACCAGATCGTGGTCGAGAACGGCACCCGTCCGAACGAAGAGTTGTACTACGAGCTCAAGGGCGAGTCGCGCAACAAGGGCCAGATCGACAACGAGACGCTGTTCGCCTCCAAGCCGCAGCCGATTCTGAGCGAAGCGGGCGACGGCATGATCCTGTGGCGTCTGGGCGACTGCGTATCGCAGCGCAACACCCACGCCGCGATCTACGATGCCCTGCGCCTGTGCAAGGACCTTTGATTTCGCCCTAGGACGAAATCATATGGAACCCTGTTCGGCCTGAGAGAAGGCTGCCGCCTGGCGGCAGCCTTCCGTCTTTATTGAGAGGCTATTGCGTTATGATCCTCGACTGGTTACTTCCCGTTCTGCTTCTGTCCGTGCTGGCGCTGGCGCTTGCCGGGGCCGTACGCCGCGTCAGCCTGTGGCGCGCCGGCCAGCCGTCGCCGGTCAACATTATCAGTGGACTGATGGCAATGCCGCGCCGCTACCTGGTGGATCTGCACCACGTGGTCGAGCGCGACAAATACATGTCCAATACCCACGTGGCCACCGCGGGCGGCTTTGTGCTGTCGCTGGTGCTGATCCTGCTGGTTCACCTGTTCGGCATCGAAAGCAAGCTGCTGGCCTGGGCGCTGCTGGCGTCGTCGGTGCTGATGTTCGTTGGTGCCACCTTCGTCTACAAGCGTCGCAAGAACCCGCCGTCGCGGCTGTCGAAGGGCCCCTGGATGCGCCTGCCGAAGAGCCTGCTGGTGTTCTCGGCGACTTTCTTTATCATCACGCTGCCGGCCGCCGGCATACTGCCTGAAGGTTTCGGCGGCTGGGTACTGGCGCTGATTCTCGCGGCCGGTGTCGTCTGGGGTCTCGGCGAGATGGTGTTCGGCATGACCTGGGGCGGCCCGATGAAGCACGCCTTTGCCGGCGCGCTGCACCTGGCATTCCACCGCCGTCCTGAGCGCTTTGGCGGCGGTCGTTCCACCGGCCTCAAGCCGGTCGACCTGGATGCGCCGGTGCTGGGCGTACAGAAGCCGACCGACTTCAAATGGAACCAGCTGCTGGGCTTTGATGCCTGCGTTCAGTGCGGCAAGTGTGAAGCCATGTGCCCGGCGTTCGCCGCAGGGCAGCCGCTGAACCCGAAAAAGCTGATCCAGGACATGGTCATCGGCCTGGCCGGCGGCACCGATGCCAAGTTTGCCGGTAGCCCCTATCCGGGCATCGAGCTGGGCAACGCCAAGGGTGGCCCGGATTCGACCATCACCGAAGGTCTGGTGAACCCGGATACGCTCTGGTCCTGCACCACCTGTCGCGCCTGTGTCGAAGAGTGTCCGATGATGATCGAGCATGTCGATGCGATCGTCGACATGCGTCGTTTCCTGACGCTGGAAAAAGGCAACACCCCGGGCAAGGGCGCCGAGGTGCTGGACAACCTGATCGCCACCGACAACCCCAACGGTTTCGAGCCGGGCAGCCGCATGAACTGGGCCGCCGACCAGAACCTCAAGGTGATGTCCGAGGTCAAGGAAGCCGACGTGCTGTTCTGGGTCTCCGACGGTGCCTTCGATATGCGCAGCCAGCGCATCCTGCGGGCTTTCGTCAAGCTGCTGAAGGCGGCCAATGTCGACTTCGCGGTACTGGGTGACGAAGAACGCGACTCGGGTGACGTTGCCCGCCGTCTCGGTGATGACGCTACCTTCCAGAGCCTGGCCAAGCGCAACGTCGCGGTGATGAACCAGTACCGCTTCAAGCGTATTGTGACCACCGACCCGCACGCATTCCACGTGCTGAAAAATGAGTACGGCGACTTCGGAGGTCATTACGAAGTGCTGCACCACACCACCTTTATCAACGAGCTGGTGAAAGAGGGCCGTATTCAGCTGGGCGCGCACAAGGGCGGAACCGTGACCTATCACGATCCCTGCTACCTGGGCCGCTATAATGGCGAATACGAATCGCCGCGCGAACTGCTGGCCGCACTGGGTATCCAGGTCGCCGAAATGGAACGCTCCGGCTTCCGTTCCCGCTGCTGCGGCGGTGGTGGCGGCGCGCCGATCACCGACATCCCGGGCGAGCGCCGTATCGCTGACATGCGTATGGAAGACGCCAACGCCACCGGCGCCGAGCTGGTCGCTGTCGGCTGTCAGCAGTGCACCGCGATGCTGGAAGGTGTCGTGGAACCGCGTCCGGAGGTCAAGGATATTGCCGAGCTGGTGGCTGATGTGCTGGTCGAATCGGCCGAGCCGGCAAGCCGCAAGCGCGATGAACTCGCGGTGGAGGTAGCCTGATGAGCGATATTATCCGCAGAGACCCGCGTGCCGAGTGGATTGCGCGCAACCGTCTGCACCCGCTGCACGCCGAAATGGCGGCGCCCGTGGCAGAAACCCGCGGACCCTCCGGCCTGATTCGCAAGAACCCCCATGCGGTCGGGTTTATCGGTCCCAACGGTATCAAGCGTATCGACCGGATGGGCGGCAACAGCGCCGCGGTTGGCATGCGCCGCGGTGCGAAGAGCGCACAGCAGGTCGAGCTGCCGCTGCACAAGGTCGAGAGCCCCGACTTCTACGTCGTGGCAGTGGTCGACATGGTCGGCGGCCGCCTGACCGGGCACGACAAGGATGTGCTGGGACAGGCCCACAAGCTGATCCGCGGTGCCGAAGGCAACGGTGCGGTAATGGCGGTGGTATTTGGCGAGCACAAGGAAGAAGCATTCGACAAGGCCGGTGTCGACCGGCTGTTGCACCTGACCGGCAGCGAGTTCGACGGTTACTGCCCGGAACAGAAGGTCGCAAACCTGGTCGAGATCGAGAAACAGTATCAGCCGCGCTACTGGTTGTTCCCGGACAGCATCAATGGCGGCAACGAGCTGGGCTGCCGGCTGGCGGCACGTCTGGGCGAGCGCCCGGCGACCCAGGCCTGGCAGGTCGATCGCGAAACCAGCGTCTGTCGCGGTAGCGGCGGTCTGCAGGACATCACCCGCGCCACGCCGCGTCTGTTGCTGCTGGCCGAGGAGTGCGCCGATCAGATCGACGAAACCCGCCACGAAGTACTGGCCGTCGAGCTGGACACGCGCCCGAGCATCATCAATCGTCTGCAGGACTGCGGTCAGGTGGCGGTAGACCCGAACTCGGTGTCGCTGGCCGAAGCCGAGTTCATCCTCTCGGCGGGCAACGGTATCCGGGACTGGGAACAGTTCCACAAGGCGGCCGAAGTGCTGGGCGCTACCGAAGGTGCCAGCCGCGTGGCGGTGGACGATGGCTATATGCCGCGGTTCCGCCAGGTCGGTGCAACCGGCACCTGGGTTACGGCCCGGGTCTATGTTGCGGTCGGTATCTCCGGTGCGGTTCAGCACATGCAGGGTATCGGTCAGTGTGACAAGGTCGTGGCGGTCAACACCGACGCCGGTTGTGACATGGTCAAGCGTGCCGATCTCAGTGTGATCGGCGACAGCCAGAAGGTGCTGGAGCAGCTGATCGAACTGGCCCGCGATTACCGTCAGGGGGGAGCCGAGAATGCAGCCTGAACTTAACATCGTAGCGCTGGTCTCCGTTGGCCAGCATCCGAAATCCGGTCGCGCCCGTCGCGCCGAGCAGGACGCCCGCGCGGTCGAGCTGGGTCTGCGCCTGAGCGGCGAAAAGGTACAGGTACTGCACGCTGGCGATGTCGCCGAGGAATCGCTGCGCAGCTACGCCGGTATGGGTCTGAAGCAGCTGCGGGTGCTGCAGCAGTCGGCCGGCGCCGATGCGTCGCTCGCCCTGGGGGACTACCTCAGCGAACATCAGCCCGATATCGTGCTGACCGGCGTCCGCGCCGAAAGCGGCGAGTCCTCGGGTATGACGCCCTATCTGCTGGCCGAGAAGCTGGGCTGGCCGCTGGTGACGCGCATTGCCGATATCGCCAAGATCGAGAACGGCGAGGCCGAGATTCTGCAGGCGCTGCCGCGCGGTCAGCGCCGCGCTATCAAGGTGCGGTTGCCGTTCGTCGCCAGCGTCGACAACGCCGCCGAGGCTCCGCGCCAGAGCGCTTATGGTCCGGGTCGTCGCGCTCAGCTGGAGCCGCTGCCCTGGGTCGAGGCGGCGGACGAGGTGCGCGCATCCTTCGATGAGGCACCGGCGCGCAAGCGTCCCAAGCGCCTGAAGATGGTCAAGGCCAAGACCGCAGCCGAGCGTTTCAAGGCGGCGACCGCCAAGTCCCAGGGCGGTGGCGGCCGGATCATGAAGGACGAGCCGCCGCGCGAGCAGGCGCAGGCGATTTTCGACCTGCTGCTCGAGGAAGGCGTGTTGCGTTGAGGCTGGCGCGTGACAAGTGACGCGTGAAAAAAAGAGCCAGGGCTTCAACCCTGGCTCTTTTTTTTTGTGATCAGCGCTTTCTGCAACGGCGTGTCATGAAATGTAAAACGTTTTGCAGACGAGAAGGATTAATATTTAATTGGTCTTGCGATGTCGCCGGGAAACAGAGTACGGCCTGTCTCCCTGGCGACAGCTGCCAAACCTTGGCGACGCGTCGTGCTGTCGTAAAAAGACCGCCAGGCGACGAATTCAAGCAACCCGATGCGAAGGGGGAAGGGTATTCTGCTCACACATTCGACGAGAGGGATGTCCAGCCGGAATTCAGCACCGTTTTCCGCAATCATCCGGAGCGTCGGTGTCTGCCGCCCTTTTCGGGCCGCGTTCGGTTAACCTGCCTTGGCGGGCGGTTGAAGCGAATCGTGAACCGGCAGTCTAGTCTTGTAGGCCCAACCTTTCAGGTGGGTTCGGCCTATCCATCACGGCTTCCTTACCGGGCTTTATGCCCGGTTTTTTTATGTTCAGGATGAACGGTATGCCGCAGGCGCAGGGATGCGCAGGAGCGGCGGGTCTCAGTTGGCACTTTCGCTAAAAATACAGCTTCAGCACCGAATCGGCGACACAGACGATGCGACCCGAGCCTTCGACCTCGACCTTGATCTGGTTAATCATCTCGACGCTGCGCTTCGACGGCGTTAACGATTTCAGGGTGGTGCGGGCGCGGATACGGCCGCCGGATTTGACCGGGTGGGGAAAGCGGACGCGATCGAGTCCGCAGTTCACGACCATACGGGCTTCGGGGTAAGGCGGGTTTTCCGGGTTGACGGTATCGGTGAGCTCGGGCAGCAGCGAGAGAATCAGGAAGCCATGGGCGATAGTGCCGCCGAAAGGCGATTCGTATCGGGCCCGTTCGGGGTCGGTATGAATCCACTGCCGGTCGCCGGTGACATCGGCAAAGTGGTCGATGCGGAGCTGGTCGATTGTCATCCAGTCGCCAATGTAGACCTCATGCCCGACCCGGGCCTGCCAGTCCTGGTAGAAGGCAAGCGCCTTGGGGTTCTTGACGTTCTGGAGATCGCGCTCCCCGGCCGGGTCGAAGAACAGATGGATTCTGGACGCCCAGGAGTTGTTGAGCGTGTTGTTCAGCGAGTGGCTGATGAAATACGACAACTGCCGCAAATGGCTATCGGACGTGTTTTTCAGATCGAGACTGCTGATGCGGGTTCTTAGCGACCGCTCTTTCTCTTTGATGTATTCGAAAACGTCCATCATCCATTCCTGTAGTGGCGGGGCCAACGTGCATCGCCCCTGTCGTCTATATCCCCTGAATACCACAGCTGCGTCGGCGATGCATGCGGCCAGGCCGAAAACCACGTAGTGAAATACCGGACCGAATTGGCAAAAGGTGCTGTGGCGCAGCGAAAACCAGCTGGCACCGGTGAGCCTGCGCGAGACCCGAGTCGGTACTCCAGGAAGCTGTCCTGCTCAGCTTTCGTTACCTATCGACTGCCGCTTTGTACCCGTTACGCAGTCAGTGGTGCGAAAGTACTGTTGCAGGTCCTATCCGAGTCTCTCGAAGGCTATAGCCTGCATATGACATCATCCTGCGCACGCACCCGGCGCTGAATCTGCAAGGCATCAAGTAGCTGTCAGAGGCTTTATGCGCCCTGGCTAGGCTTTTTAAAGGTCAGGTCCATTGTCTTGCAGGCTTTTTGCAACAGTATTGCTGTTTCAATTGCCTTTTGGGAGCCTGAGTGATGGTGCGCTTTATTTCGTAAAGTAAATTGCCGGTTATTATTTTTCCGGCGCTGAAAGTCGCCTCCGTCTATACTGCCACATGATGGCCAATCGCGTGCTTATCCTTGTTATCAGCCTCAATAAAGCCGCCTGTGGATATTAAGGGAATCTCAGAGTTAAAAATTCTTAATTATTTGTTTTTTATCGGTTTTTTGACGTACATGCATACCTTAAACGGTGCTTGTGGCTCCTGTTAGCTGCGGAGTTCGGGGGGCTGCTCTTGCGGGGGCATGTCGGGAAAAGACCCTTGTCCCTGGGCAGGAATGACGTTTTCAGGATTCAAATGTCGCCATAGCGTCATTTGTGCAATGTTGATGTCGCAATCAGAACACTGGCTTTGGGGTGGCTTTGTAAGATTGCTTTGCCATTGCGCTGAACATTTTCTGTCCGCTGGATGGAGCTCTGCAAACAACAGAGTTCCCAGGGCGCAGAAAGACATTCGCGGACAATAACAAAAAAGACAATCGGACAACAAACCCGGTACGGGTGAGGAGTGCTGCATGAATGCTGGTGTAAAAGCCGCGTCGGCGACGGGGAAGAAAACCGTCACCAGAAATGAGTATGATACCGAGTATGAAGTAGGTCAGGACAACGTCCAGATCATGGGGATGGATGTCCATAACCCCGTTTTTGGCGTCAGCGCCGCTTTGATCCTGCTCTTCATTATCGGAACCCTGCTTTTCCCTGCCCAAGCCAAAGAAGCGTTGACCGGCGCTCGAGGCTGGTCAATCGAGAACTTCGATTGGCTGTTCATGATCGGTTGCAATATCTTCGTAATCTTCTGCGTGGCCCTGATCGTTTTGCCGATCGGTCGTGTTCGCCTCGGCGGTACTGCTGCCCGCCCCGAATTTTCGACCTTTTCCTGGTTCTCCATGCTGTTCGCTGCGGGTATGGGCATCGGTCTGATGTTCTGGAGCGTCGCTGAGCCTGTCGCTTATTACACCGACTGGTACGGCACTCCGCTCAATGTCGCGGCCAAGACACCGGAAGGTGCGTCACTGGCACTGGGCGCCACCATGTTCCACTGGGGTCTGCATCCCTGGGCGATCTACGGTGTCGTTGCGCTGGCACTGGCGTTCTTCGCCTACAACAAGGGCCTGCCGATGACCGTGCGTTCGGCTTTCTATCCGCTGATCGGCGAGCGCTGCTGGGGTCCCATTGGTCACTTCATCGATATCCTCGCGGTGCTGGCGACCATTTTCGGTCTGGCGACCTCTCTGGGTCTGGGCGCACAGCAGGCTTCCTCGGGCCTTAACTACCTGTTCGGCATCGACAACAGCCTGAGCACCCAGATCGCTGTCATCATTGGCGTGACCTGTGTGGCCCTGCTGTCTGTGGCCCGTGGTCTGGACGGTGGTGTTAAAGTGCTCAGCAACATCAACATGATCATTGCTGCCAGCCTGGTCGCTTTGGTGATCGTGGTCGGTCCGACTCTGGAAATCTTCGGTGCGATGGGCACTCTGCTGGGCTCCTATGCAGAAAACCTCGTTCCGCTGGGCAACTGGATCGGCCGTGAAGACAGTACCTGGTACCACGGCTGGACCGTGTTCTACTGGGCCTGGTGGATCTCCTGGTCGCCGTTCGTCGGCATGTTCATCGCTCGCGTATCCCGCGGCCGTACCGTACGTGAATTCATGATCGCCGTGCTGCTGGTTCCGACCCTGGTCACCGTGGTCTGGATGGGCACTTTCGGCGGCGCCGCCCTTGATCAGGCCTCTAACGGTGTTGGCGCGCTGGCCAATGGTATCTCCGACGTCTCGCTGGCGATGTTCCAGATGTTCGAGAACCTGCCGCTGACCTCTATCATGTCCTTCGTCGCGGTTATGCTGGTACTGGTGTTCTTTATCACCTCGGCTGACTCCGGCTCCCTGGTCATCGACAGCATCACCGCAGGTGGCAAGGTCGATGCGCCGATGCTGCAGCGTCTGTTCTGGGCGACCATGGTCGGTATCATTGCGGCGGTACTGCTGGTTGGTGGCGGCTCCGAAGCCCTGACCGCTCTGCAGGCCGGTGCCATCACCACCGGGCTTCCGTTCACCGTGGTACTGATGCTGATGTGTCTGAGCCTTTACAAGGGACTGAAGACCGAGATTTACTGAGAGAAAGCTATAGGCTATAAGCTATAAGCGATCAGGGGTGCCGGTGAAAACCGGCACCCTTTCGCTTTTTCGTCGCGGAAAGAGAGCGAGGATGACAGTATGATGTATGCCGATCTTATCGATCAGGAAGACTTTCGCGAACGGCTGGTGCATATGGGCGTTCCGATCGCCGGTACCGCTGATCCGGAAAGCTGCTGCCGGCAGTTGCTGAACTGGCTCGCTCAGCCTCAGGGGGCTGCCAGCAAGGCACAGGCACAGGCGCTGGTGCGACAGCTGCGGGCGCAGCGTGAATTGCTATTGCCCGATGTCGCCCGGGCTGTGGATCAGTACCTGGTACCGGCGTTGGGCGAGTAAGTCGCTGACGCTAACGACAGAGGACCATATGCAGCGACAGGGCGGTGTTTCCGTGCCCGTAGAGGCGAATGAAGCCGCCGTACTGGTGGCGGAGGTGCGCGATTTTATCGCGTCGCGCCGCATGCTCTGTATTGCTTCCCTGACCCGAGACGGGCGTCCCCATGCCAGTACGGCCCCCTTTCTGGCGTCCGATGGTTGCTTCTACCTGCTCCTCAGCGACCTGTCGGAGCATGCTATCAACCTCAGGGCATACTCGCAGGCCTCGGTGCTGCTGCAGGCCGACGAGGTCGATACGCGCCAGCCTTTCGCGCGCCTGAGGCTCAGTTTCGAAGTGGAGGTGGTGTTGATCGAGCGCGATCAGCCGCTCTGGCGGTCACGCATCGAACGGATGCGCGAGCGATTCGGCGCCATTGTCGACCAGCTAGTGCAATTGCAGGACTTCAACCTGTTCGAACTCCGGCCAAGTCGTGGCCGTTACGTCAAGGGCTTCGGCAGGGCGTATGAGTTGGATGGTCTTGAGCAACAGCTGGTGCTTCACGTGCAGAGCGGCGCAGAGGGCGATTCCGGCGGTACCTGACCGCCGGATTGGGAAAAGGACAGCGTCGCACGGGTTCCGTCGGTGCGATCAGCTCATCTGTGACTGCAGGTAATTGGGCAGCCCGATTTTCTGAATCAGACCGAGCTGCTTCTCCAGCCAGTAGGCGTGGTCCTGTTCGGTATCGGCGAGCAGTTTTTCCAGTATCTCTCGCGACTGATAATCCTTCTGGCTTTCGCACAACTTGATGGCGTCTTTTAACGCCTTGTCGACGTCATATTCCAGTTTCAGGTCATTCTCGAGCATTTCCGGCACCGTCTTGCCGATTCTCAGGCCGTCGCGCTGGGTCATGTCCGGGGTGCCTTCAAGGAACAGGATGCGCTCGATCAGCAGAGCTGCGTGGCCTTTCTCGTCATCGAATTCGTGGTCGATACGTTCGTACAGCTTCTCGAGGCCCCAGTCCTGGTACATCCGGGAATGGATAAAGTACTGGTCCATGGCGGTCAGTTCGCTTGCGAGCAGCGTGTTGAGGCTGTCGATGACCTTCTTGTTACCTTTCATTGGCCGACTCCCGTATTACATCTGCGACTGCAGATAGTTTTCGATACCGATCGATTGCAGCAGTGACTGCTGGGTTTCGATCCAGTCGACATGCTCCTCTTCGTCTTCCAGGATATCTTCGAGCAGCTCGCGGCTAACGTAGTCGCCCTGTTTTTCGCAGAAGGCGATGGCGTCACGCAGCAATGCCAGCTGTTCCGTTTCCAGGTCGAGGTCGCACTGCAGCATCTCCTCGGTATGTTCGCCGATTCGCAGCGCGTTGAGTTTTTGCAGGTTCGGCAGGCCTTCGAGAAAGAGCACGCGTTCGATAAGGTCATCGGCCTGTTTCATGTCCTTGATCGATTTCTTGTAGGCTTTTTCATCCAGGACGCAGAGGCCCCAGTTCTTGAACATGCGCGCGTGAAGGAAGTACTGGTTGATCGAGGTGAGTTCCATCGTCAGTACCTGGTTGAGGTAACTGACCACTTTTTTATCGCCCTGCATGGTTCGGCCTCCGATGGCGAGGACAGTGTGTGGATTCAGTTCTGACAGGCCCTTCAATACTAGACAGCCACCTCGCAGATATCCACATCGACCGGTCAGAGGGCAATGGCAGAAGCACTTCCCGATCCTGTGCGCCTGCATTGCCTTGTCGTCCCCCTATGCCAGGGAAGAGCCATAAAAAAAGGTTCTTCGCAGGTTGGCGTGAAACCGGGGGCAAAAGTAGGATGGGTGGAGCCGCGCTGGCACCCTGTTTGACGCTTTCAGCGGGGTTGACGCGGCGCAACCCATATATGGTCTCCTCCCCGTTTGCAAGGCACCAGATCTCGATTTCACGAACAGGTTGCTGCCATATATCCGGCCTGTTGTCGAAGCAACGTTTGTGCTTCTGGCCTTGATGAGTCGTCGCGC
>JABXIM010000098.1 GCA_013373085.1 Oceanospirillaceae bacterium
CAGATCCGCGAAAAATTGGGTAAGCGTTAATCTTCGATTAATGATTGTTCAAATGAAAAGACCCGCTTAGGCGGGTTTTTTTATGCCTGTTATTTGTGACACAAGATTTAAGATCCTTAGCAAGCTGAGCCTCAGCTTGCATTCTTATGAAATTGGCATGGTGCAGATTCGCAATATTCAACAGATCCGCGAAAAATTGGGTGAGCGGTAATTTTTTAATTAATGATTATTCAAAGAAAGAACCCGCACTGGCAACAGGAGCGGTTTTTTTTGTGTCTCGTGATTAATGACTTGAGTTAATTGCTCTTGAAATGTCTTAGGCGTTAAGTATTAAGGAGGTTTATCTAGATTCATTAGAGGAATTGTAATGTATGTAATAGGATATGCTATTATTTAAGAAAGTCATACGATTTTTAGATAGTTAATGGTTCGAAATTAGATACGGAATGCTGAAATTAATTTTAAGGAAGATATATGAATAAAACTATATTAATAATTTTATTTGGGTTGAGCTTGGTTGCATGTGGTAGTGATGATAAAGACGATGGCTCCGTTGGTGTTCAGTCGGCAGATAGTAAAATTAGACATGTGGAATATCATTCTAATGGAGCAATGGAACAAGTACTTACTCATAAAGGTGAAACAGCTTATTATCATGTTTCTGTGAGATATGCCGATGATACGACAGATGTATTAAATCTTAATTTGTATGATGATGCAGGCAGTTTAATTTCCCCAATATCTATGGATTCACCGGTATCATCAACATATGTCCATTTAACACACGATTCAAATTTTATAGTTAAGATTAGCGGTGTTAGGGAACAAGCACACTATATATTATCCTTTATATACATAGGTGAATATGTACTATTTGATGCGAATAATGATCGCATTTATGAAATAGAGTCACAGAGTGTTGGGGATAAACCTGAACTGACATATACACACTTCTATCACAGTGAAACATTGTGTATTGAAAGTGCGTATACTGATTCTGAAGTAGCCAATGAAAAAGTTGAGAACGTGAATGTGGTAGAATTTGGAAGTTGTAGGTCTGCATCAAGTAATTCAATAATAGGCTACTGCGAAATATCAAATCCAAATCGTGATCTATATAGACATTATTATTTAGAACCACAATCCATTGAACGCGCATTATTAGAGTGTGATATATCGGCTGGATCTTTTATGGCTGTAGATTCAACTAATAATTAAATGTTTTTGATAGAAAACTGAAGAAGACCAAAAGGAATTTGGAAATTATTGGTTTTAAGAAATGAGTTTATTTAAAGTAAGATTCACATTTAATTTATAGTGTTAGTATTTTTATCTATGAATGAATAAATACTGATTGAAAAAGGCATATAAAGCCATATCACTGATGATATGGCTTAAACTGAAGTTCGCTATTTGATAAGAAAAGCATAGAACTTAGTTTGTTACATACCCTTCAATTTCAATAGACGAGTATTCAGTTTTCAAGTCAGTGATTTTAACTAAAGGAATAGTTACACCCTCGGTAAACCAAGTTTGTTCGGTACAAACATCATCTTCAAATGTATAGACGGTTGTAGCGGACATATTAGCAGTACTACCTTTGGCAATTTTATAGACGCCATCACTTTTAACAACTAGTTTGTCCTTGTCGATGGTGTTTGCCACTTTTGTGAATAACATAAGCTTGCCATCTCCAGAACTCTGCATGAATACAGGGTTGTTACAGCTAGCATCAGAGTAGTAGGTGCTATTTATTTCAGAATTACGATCATCGCGTAGTTCATCATAGCCATAAAGAGTAAAAGGTGTATCGTATCCTGGACGTATGGTAGCCATACCGTGGGACGTCTTTAAAGGTATGAATGGCTTAACAGTTTCAAAGATATATGGCTTTGTATAGCCAATAACTTCGCCATCCCCAGTAACTTCTAACGTATATTCATCAGTGGATGGGGAGGAACCAGCTTCTAGAGCCTCTACCTTAGTTTCAAGGGCAGAAATGGTTTCAGCTTGAGAATTAATCAGAGTTGTTAGTGCCGTGACATCAGCAGCTGTGTTTGTTGTATCTGTACTTAGATTACTTACTGAAGTGTTTAAGGCTGAAATAGAGTTAGTATTCGTTGTTACTGAGGTGTTTAGGCTGGTAGCTGTAACATTTAGAGTATTAATATCAGTTGCTTGAGTTGATACCGTTTCACTTAGTGTGGTGTGGCTTGCTTGCAGTGTAGATACATCAGTCTCAAGATCTGTAAGGTTTGAATCAATGGCTTCGCCGTAAGTTTTTAGTGCATCGAAGTTATCATTTACTTCGGCTGCTTTTGCAGGTGTGCCGGCTGTAAAAGTCGTTAAGGTCGGTGATTCAATCGATTCTGCAAAGGTTATAGCGGAAGCTAATGTAATCGCTGATGCTAAAATCAACTTAGTTCCATGTAATTTCATTCCAGTTTCCTTCATTCCAATTATTGCTTTTGGTTTCTACTTCAGGGGTGTTTTTCTCTTCCTGAGTAGATCCCGAATTGTCATCACTTGAGCCACAGCCATATAAAAAAACTGAACACAAAATGATCAAAAAGTAGTTCTTCATAAGTGTCTCACTATATAAGTGCGGCGTGGATAATACAGGTAAGGGTTTGAGGATCAAGACCAAAAAGATATAAGGCCTATCGGAATATGTTTATGAAAGAACCTCTGACTTCTGGTGTCACTTTCATTACAATTCGGGCCAAAGAAAATGAAGGTGATTCCCGTGCAAAGAATTAAACACTCTCTATTCATACTGGCCGCCCTTTGGGCGTTTGTTCTGATGCCAGACATCA
>JABXIM010000196.1 GCA_013373085.1 Oceanospirillaceae bacterium
AATAACCAAGGGCGTCGATACCTAATTGAGCACTAGATGGATCGAGAATACGTAATACGATTTTTTCACCCCAAAGAGTAGGTAGGGTATTGACACGGAAGTCGATAGCCTTGTTCTTGGAGATTTTCATCTTGATACGCCCATCTTGTGGTACGCGGCGTTCAGATATATCCATTTGCGACATTACTTTGATGCGAGCCGCAATTTTTCCAGATAGATTGATCGGTGGAGAGGCGACTTCGTGGAGTACACCGTCGGTACGATAACGTACGCGGTAACGCTTTTCATAGGGTTCAAAGTGTAAATCGGAAGAACCCATTTTGATGGCATCAAGCAGCATTTTATTGATGAAACGTACGATAGGCGCTTCGTCCCCCGCACCATCATCTTCTGCTTCTTTCTTTTGTGGCTCATCATCTTCGAGGTCTAAATCTTCACCAAGATCGTCGAAAGCGATGTTACCTGCTTGTAGTTTTTCTAGAATGATATTGAGTTTGTCGTATTCAACTACGGTGGCATCCACAGTCATGCCGGTGGCGAATTTCACATCATCTAGGGCTGAAATATCAGATGGGTCAGCTTGGGCTAGATGTAAGCGATTTCCGCGTTTAAAAATGGGCAGGACTTTATGTTTTTCTAATAATTCAACGTTGACCAAATCAGCCACAAAGTGCTCAGGGTCCATGGCAGAAAGGTCAAGATAAGGTAGGCCAAACTCATCGGAAACCAGTAGGGCCACATCCTTAGATTTGCAGGCGCCAGATAACACGCTATGCGTGATGAATGATCGTTGTTCTTTGTTCGCTTCGGTGGTTAGATCTTGAGCTTGTTGTTCACTGATTAAGTTTCGCTCAACGAATTGACGAGCGATGCCGCTGATATTGGACATGGTACTGGCATTCTTGTTGTAATTTGCGCCTTATCATACCGCTTTTGAGGGATTTAAACAGTGTTCTAGGTGGAATTTCTAGTATGTGATCGAGTTAAAAATAATAATGCATAAAAAAACCCGCCGAGGCGGGTTTTTTGTCAATTCTAACTAAATATTAGAATTTAGGACGGTATTGAGCGTTCAGAGTACCGCCAGTCACTGAGAAAGAGGTTGAGCCATTACCATTTAGAGCTGCTGAAATTTCAACAGTTTTGCCATCAATTTTAGCATTGTCATGTGAGTAGGTTAGAGTGATTTTAGAGCCATTCCAAGTAATGGAAGAAACACCATCACCAGCTAGATCAGAACCGTCAGCAGCGAATGTAGTGCCATTAGCTTTGGTAAATGAAACTTGAGCAAGTTCACTGAAGTTTGCAGCTGGTAGTGCTCCGTATGTTGCATTGTATTCAGCAATTGCATTTTGTAACGGACGAATTGAAGAAGTTGCAACGGTAGTTGCATCAGTACGAGTGATGTAAGTTTGGTATTGAGGAATCGCAACAGATGCCAAGATACCGATGATTGCTACCACAATCATTAATTCAATAAGGGTAAAACCTTTTTGACCTTTCATAGTAGACCGCTCCACTTGTTTATTATTAACTGTTGATTTTAATTTGACTGCTTAAGCAATCTTATTATTCGTGATTATTACAGCAGGTGTCGTGCCAACTGATGCTAGACAGTATTCCTGATTTTTGTGTCAAAATAAAGACTTACACGTCGCAAAAACACGAACTCAAATCAGAACTTTTGTGATAAATGTCAAAAATGCTCAATTTTTGCTCAGTAGGTGTGTTTGCTAAGTGACATAAATTGTCACTATGTGACAGCAAATGTTTTTGGGTTGGCTACCCCTTACATTCTTGCCTCTCATTTTTGTAGTAGCGGCACCAGGCTTCTGCCCAATTAGAATACTTATTAGCTAACTCGTCGAAAGTCACAAAAGACTCAAATGTTGAATACTTTTTATTGAATAGCTTAAATTGGCTGTCTTTGAACACCTTAAGTATTTCGGTTTGATTTCTAAGTCCATACCCTTTTGCCTTTAATCCGGCTTCTATTTTGGGGTCTTGAATTGTCAGTAAGCCGTTCGAATTGAGTTCGTAACGATCTAGAAATTCTTTGACAATCTCATCAATATTTAATTTATTGGATTCGTCTACCTGCAAGATTGTACCGGTTTCAATCGGGATAAATCTATCTTTGGGAAGTTGCTTGTTTGATAAGCTAAGCCCATCAAATGTTTGATTTGTTGCAATATTTAATTCAGAAATAATGGTTGGCGTGATATCGGCAAGAGATGTGGTTTTTAGTATGTTCTGATATAAACTTTCTTGTTTAGAAAAATCTTTAAGCGCCACTAATACATGATTGCTATTGCTTGTTAAAGAAGAGCCATGGCCGTACTCTTGAAGATGGTATATGTCATCTTCATTATTAATGTTTGAAAAACTTGGGGATTCGTGGGTCCATGCTTCACCGTGATCGGAAAGAAATACAATACGACTGTTTTTTAAATATCCTTTATTTTCAAGTGTTTTAAATAAAGATTCTAGCTGCTTGTCTGCTGCGGTTAAATTTGTAGGATAATAAGGTTCCGGATAGCTAAAATCTGGCTGATCTTTCGTTGAAAAATAATATGGCCAATGGGCAAGGCAAAAGTGAACGGCGAAAAGTGTAGGCTCATTTGCAGGCGGAAGATCGCGTTCAATGATTTTGTTAAACGCATCAGGTCTATATGTTTTTGCAGCACCTCGGTTGGCGTAGATTTCTGGAAGAAGCCAACGGGACTGTGGAACCAAAGAGAGTACGTTTAAAAGCGGCTGATCGGCAATACTGGAAATGATAAAATCTGAAGCACCCGTTCTAGGTGTGATGGTTTGTTGAAAACCTTGGTGTTCGCCAATGTTGGCAAAGCGAGTCTCATCGATTGCGAAGATGGTGCGATAACCATGCTGATTGAGGATGCTTGGTAAGAACTGTTTTCTGTTTACTAGATGATTATTACCAATAAGGTTAATACGCGCGCCATGATTGATTGGATATAAGCCAGATAGAATGGTGTTCCATGCAGGAAAGGTTCTACCTAACGGGGTTAACGCATGTTCGAAAATGATGCTTTGTTTTAGTTGTTCGGTTAAAAACGGCATATGTGATTGAAAAAGATCACTACGTAATGAATCAACACCTATAATTATAATATTTGGCTTAAGTGATGCATTACTATCATCGTTAACCAAGTTTGTGTGATGCTGTTCTTCAGCGGAGATATAAAAACTTACGGTTACAACTAATAGAATACCGACATTGAATTGAGTAAGGCGATTAATTCGGGTGGCCCAAAAATAATAGAGTATAGGCAATAGTATTATTACCCAACATAATAGGATGTTTAAGTGATGCTCTGGCCACATCCTAAATAAACTAGTTAAGTGTGAGGAGTGCTGAAAATAAGCTGCATTTAAAATTAATAGGGCTGCATTGGAAATACATAGCCAGAGTATTTTTGCGAAGAGCTCACTTCTTATATGTTGATGAACAATTCTTGAAAATTTAACAGAAAAATATG
Organism: Oceanospirillaceae bacterium; assembly: GCA_013373085.1. Lineage (GTDB taxonomy): Bacteria > Pseudomonadota > Gammaproteobacteria > Pseudomonadales > Balneatricaceae > Marinobacterium_A. The sequence continues at coordinate 3,504 of JABXIM010000196.1, forward strand.
CTTGGCTTAATATAAATAAGCTGATTGAAAGTAAAGATACGATTAAAAACTGACTCAAATATAAAGGTAAAGGAGAGCTAAAAAAAACATTTGTAGCTAAAATACTAGATAATTTATTCGAGTCACTACTATTCATTATATGCGATATTTGCAGTACTATCCCTGGGATGTTAAAAACAAGGAATACAATTGCGCTAAAAATGATGTTCATACGCATTACTCAACTCCCTTATTCAAGTATTTCTGGATTCTTTCGTTTTTAACGTTAACAAGCTCGCTTTTTGAGCAGGTACTGGCAAGGCCATTCTCGAGACTATCTAAGTTGCTTTCAGGAGCTTCCATAAATTCAATCAAATGAAAATTGCAGTGCCTAGGCCCAATAGTTTTTCCAAGCTCTATAGCTTGAGATCTTAATTCCTGCTTACTTTCTTCTCGGTAGATCCATTCAGTCGGTCTGTAAAAGCTAGGATAGGATTGCACAATTTTCAGTTGCTCAGCATATTCAAGAGGAAACTGTTGTTGGATATAGCTTTGCCAATGTTTTTGCAGGTTGAAAATTAAAATACAACTGGCGCTGATAATGAGTATTGGCATGATAAAGCGTTTGCGGGTGGTTTCTTGTTTTGATTGAGGGTGGGGGAAGCATAAGCTTAGAATAATCATAATCCATAATAGCGAAAACGTATGATAGAAGTGTCCGTCAAGCATTGATGCGCATAAAACTCCTATAAAGCTAAAACGAGCAATGATGTTAATTTTCGTTGCTTGTATTTTTAGCCATAAGTTAATTGAAAATAGGTGCGCTAAGGTTATAGATATCATGCCAACAACTCCCACGCCTGATAGAAGTTGAAAAAAGGTGTTATGTGCCTGGGATACGTTAAAATTTATCAGGGGCTTCATGAATGAATAATTGTCTGCGCCGTGTCCGACTAAGAAATGATTGGGCCATAAGGATGTTAAAATTTCTGACCATATCTCTATTCTGCCGCTACTTATTTTATTTAAATCTGCTATGTTGTTTAAATCTGCATTGCCAACTCTGCTTTCCAGGAAGAGTAGCCTATATGGGTCCATACTTGAAGAGTTAGATGGAAATTGAAGAGCATTTAGCCAGCCTACAATTAATGACGCTATCATCATGATTGATAAAGCACGGCGCTCTTGTTTATAAAACCATATAAGTGAAATTGAAAGTAATATAGATGCTAGGAATGTGCTCCTAGCGCCACTCCAAATAACGCTTGACCAGAAGACTGTTAATAAAAAAAGACAAGTAAGATATTTGTAATTTTTGTTAGCAATTAAGGGTAGTAATAAAAATGGAAGAACAGCTACTTGTAAATATCCTAGGTGGCGAATGTTATTGAACATAGGGGTGCCGTGAACCCAGTTGAAGTTAAAGGTATCTTCAGTGATGCTCCAAGCACCTAGGATGTAATAAATAACCCATATAAAGGTAAAAACTAAGAACCATGCCATTCTTTCTTGTTTTTGGGTTTGAGATAGAAAAATCCAGGCGCTATATGCAAATATGCAGTGAATTAGATATTCGATTTGTTTTATTAGTGATGGATAAAAGTGTTCTCCAAGGTAGGCAGAGATGAAACCAGTGATGTGCCACCCTGAAACTGCAAGTAAGAGGTATAGTCCATCTTTAGTGGGTTTTGGGTGTTTACCAAATACAGCAACAAATATAATAAATATTAACTCTACCAATATAATGATTGAGCCATCGAATCCTGTTTGTGAAAAGTGAGGGAACAATATTTTTTGATAAAGGCTGAACCATGGGGTTAGCAACAGTAAAGCAAGGACGATCTTGCTTAACTGCGGAGATATGGCAAACATATATACTTCTTATTCTTAGTTAATTTTTAAACCATACGCATGGACAAGTCCACGGCTTTGATGTCTTTGGTCAGCGTACCAATCGAAATGTAATCCACACCAGTTTCTGCAATGTTTACCAATGTTTCATCTGTGATGCCGCCACTGGCTTCTAATTTTGCTTTTCC
>JABXIM010000245.1 GCA_013373085.1 Oceanospirillaceae bacterium
GAGTCTCGACTATCTTGGTAAACCACTTTAATGTTTTGATCGTCATGTTCTATTTTAAGAGTAACGTCGCTGCGAGTATCAACAAAATACACACTTGGCACCAATAAGGCATGGCTAAAATCCAGCTGCTTACGAGCAAATTCGGCACCTGTGGCATCGGTATATAAGACCTGGGTTTCTTGGTATTGATTCTCCTTACCCAGTGTTACTTTATGATGCTCTTGATAAAGTAATTTACCCGAGCTCATATCGAATGCCTTACCTGTAAACTGCACCCCATTCACATTGAATGACAAACAAAAAATATAAAATCCAAACACCAATATGTTAACGAATTTCATAACTTTCTCCTGAGGCTGACATACTGATACCTAGCTGCCTCTTTAACCAATACACCAATACAGCAATAGCACCCCACTGAATAACCAATAACGGTATGTATATCAATGAGACAGATAAAGCTTGAGGATTTAGCTGAGATCCCAGCCAATAACTCAAGGGTCCCATGATAGAAAACAACGGAATGGAAAGTTTCAAATTCGCAACTAGCCACGCCAAGGCATGATTCAGGGTTAAAGCAAATCCAATCCAAAGTAAGCCAAGCCAAGCGGGAATCAGCGGTATCTGCGTTTGATTTTGATGGACGTCATAAACCGACATCATAACCAGCAAGGTATCACTTATCACGCCAGCACTCACAACAAACAACAAAAAAATCAAAAACTGATATTTGTTATTCACTGTATAAAAACCATGTAGCGACATGAATAAGATAGCGACCAAACCCAGTGAAATATTTCCCATCACTAAGCTAAACCAAACCAGTTGAAACAATCCCGCATTAATGACGATATGTAACATTATGCTTCCTGATTACTATGACGTGGGAGTTGCTTTAAATCATGACGAGACGCTTTTGCAATGATTGGCAGACGCAACCAATCAGGCAAAACACCAATGAATTTTAACGCCCAAGTGAAGCGCTTAGGAAAATGTATATCAAACGCGCTACCCGCTAGACCTTTAACGATTCGACGCGCAGCATCATCCACTTCCAATAAAAATGGCATGGGAAAATCGTTCTTATCGGTTAAAGGGGTTTTTACAAAACCGGGACTCACGATTCTAATATCAAAATTCTCATGCACTAAGTCTGCACGTAAACATTCTGCAAAATAGCGTAGCGCAGCTTTTGATGCCCCATACGCTCCGGCACGGGGTAAAGCTTGATAGGTTACCGAGCTACTAACGAAAACGATCTGAGGTTGAGTGACGCCGTTGCCCTTCCCTATACGCAACCAGGGTAAAAGAGACTGTAAAACATTAAGTACACCAAAAAAGTTGGTCTCCATAACACGACGAACTGTGTCGCGCTCAATCTCATAAGAATCAATGTATTCACAAGTGCCTGCATTTAAGATCACTTTATCGAGATAGATCTCATGTTCAGCAAGATAGTCCATAGCCTCACGCAAGCTATTATCCTGTGTGACATCTAGTGCCAGCGGCGTCATATTGCTGCCTGCTTGAGCTATCTCATCCAGTGCTGATTGTGAACGAGCACTAATGATCACCTTATGCCCGGCTTGTGCATAAGCTTTTGCTAGAGCTAAACCAATACCAGTTGATGCGCCAATCACCCAAATATTCATACGTATCTCCCTTTCACCTCTAGAAATACGCAGCCCAACGACAAGTGGATCATTTGGCACAAGCACACTAATATCGCAAACTTAGTAGGATTGTTTGACAATCCTACCTTATAGGTATTTAATCTCCATTCCCTCACTTGCTCTCATAACAGTAAGAGTGAAGGGAATGAGCCTAGGCATGATCTAGGCCTTTCAATCAAGACCTCTGGTCTAGTGCCCTTTACCCAGCTGAGCAATCAGCTGGGTTTTTTATCCATCAAAATCGACCAATACCGCGATCGATAAACTCCGTCTGCGCACGGGGAATGCCATTCAAGGCCTGTTCTGGGGTTAGGGTTAAGCTGCCGTTAGGGATGTTGAAAAATGCCCCCTTGTAGGTTTGCACCAAAGACTCACCTTTGGAGATGTCGCCCCAACGCATATCCCGAGATTGAAATGACAAAAATAAACCCGATGCGAAATCAAACGAGCCATCTGCCTTTTTCTCGCCAACATCCAAGGATTTGTAATTTGCTAATGAAAAGCACACATTATCGTTCACACCAAAACCCGTCACTCGGCAATTATCCACTGGTAAACTGATTGGAATAAAACCGAAGGCCACTGCATCGAAACTCGTACCATTGGACACACCTACTAGCGTTGCGCGAATAGGGTCAAGATTACCGTTAGCATCCACTAAATTAGCACGAGATTTGGCGTCCACATTGAACGTCCCCAGCCAAGTGTCGGCGGCGTAATTTCCTTTCAATAGAACGTCAATGTTGCCTGTAAGACTTTTGATATCAAAGCTCATCTTCCCCTTCGAATCACCAAAGCCAAAACGTAGACCGGTTAATTGTGTGCGCCCACTACTATCATCATAGGCCCACTCAATGAAGGGATCTTTCATCTCAAATGGCACAATTTTGCCATCTTCAATATGACCCAAAGCAAAATTATCAAAATGGATATCGGCGGCCTGGTTTTCTCCTAAACGAGGGTACTCCCCCAAAACCAGTCGGTCGGCATTGAGCTGGACTATAACGTCTAGACCAAAATCTAAACGTGAAAATTTCAAGCCGTCTTGCTGATATTGTTCAAGCTTTACAAAAGCCTGACCAATGGAATCGGTCATCTCTTCTTCAGACAACGCCTGCATTTGTGCAACACTTCGCAGCGTCCACATTAAAAAGATAATCAATGCTGAATGTTTCATACTGCATCCTTGTTAAAAGGATCCAGTGCCCGTGACATGGTGTCACTGTATTCTTATTATTATTATTATTATTATTGGATTAGGCTAACAGCAAATATATTGAAAAAGAAGCCGAAAACGCAGACATTTTAAGACAAACGGCAGGATTAAATTTTTTATTGCACACGCATAAAAAAAGGTGGCCAAGCCACCTTAATTTAACCTAAACATTGAACAGTCGTTCATTTCGATACAGGGGCTTGCCAAATACCAGATGAGAGACACCAATCGCTCGCTCTGAAAATCCTGCCTCACAGTAGCTTAAATAGAATCGCCACATACGCTTAAAGTCTTCACTGTAACCTTGTTCACTAACCGCCTCAGATTGTTGATTAAATGCCACATGCCATTGATTAAGCGTTCGCGCATAATGCTCGGCATAATCTTGTAATTGCA